>NZ_LKBR01000079.1:0-249229 GCF_002723595.1 Pseudomonas sp. ICMP 460 | reverse complement strand
GCTCTTACAGCGAGTCACTTTTGAACAGCGCAAAAGTAACCAAAACGCTCTTGCCCCACCACTCGGTGCCTCGCTTAGGCTCGGCATACCCGCACACAGGCTTGAATCCGTGGGCCGCCGCGATGGGCCATCCTTGGCCCAGCGCGGCTAACCCGGCGTCCTGCCGGGTTACCCACGGATTCAAGCCTGCGNACGGATTCAAGCCTGCGTGCGGCCATCGTGGTTTAACGGGGCGCTTCTCAGATCAAGATCAAAAGCAAGAGCACGGCGGCCTGAAAGCCGACCTGAGTGGTTGAAGCAGATCAAGGGCGGGTTTTGCATACGCGGTAAGATCAAAAGCAAGAGCACGGCGGCCTGAAAGCCGACCTGAGTGGTTGAAGCAGATCAAGGGCGGGTTTTGCATACGCGGTAGGTCTGCTTTTTTTGCTTGTTCTGCTTGTTCTGCTTGTTCTGCTTTTTCTGCTTTTTGTGGGAGGGGGCTTGCTCCCGATAGCGGTGTGTCAGTTGAAAAATATTTATCTGACACACTGCAATCGCGAGCGAGCCCGCTCCCACATTTACGATGCGCACCTTTGGATGGCGCGGATTCTGCATCTCGTGCCCATTCGCCGGATTTCCGTCACCGGCTTCTGGAGGATTAGGATGCGTAGTCTGGTTTTGTTGCTGGCGTCATTGACGCTGAGTGGTTGCATGACCGTCAGCGATATGGCCGAAGGCACTCGCTATCAGATGAGTGACGCAGGCTTGCTGGACCACAGTGATACGCGCCGCACCGCCTCTGTTCGCATACAGCCGGATTCCTTTGTGTTTATCGCCCAAGGCGCGTTTGTGCCGCCGGGCAGCGCCTACCCGCGGCCTAACGTGGTGGCCGAAGAGGCCTTCAACGGCTTCGTCGAGTATTTCCCGATGGTACGCCGCGCCCGCAAGCCTGAAGGGCTGGAACAGGCAATGTCCGAAGCACGTGGGGCAGGGGCACATTACCTGCTGTATTGCCGCTTTGCGGCAGCCGATGACCGTATCGGCAACGCTGATGAGTGGACCGATCAACAGGCGCTGGACCGTGTTGGCCTGGACAGCGGGGTAATCCAGATCATGTTGATCGAGACCAGCACCCAGTATTTGATTGATACTGCACGTATTCGCAGTCGTGGCGGTTTACTGACGTTCCACGACAACACGCCACAAGATCTGATTGCCCGGCCTTTGGCGCAGTACGCTCGGGGCTTGTTGGGCATGAGCGATCAGTAAGCCAGGAGCACCTCATGACCGATACCGCCAAGGCCAATGATCTATTGGCCCAACTGCCCAAAGGCAAGGGGCCGGCGCCGGTGCACTTGTGGAACCCGGATTTTTGCGGCCACATCGACATGCGCATTGCCCGCGACGGCACCTGGTTTTACCAGGGCACGCCGATCGGGCGTAAGCCGATGGTCAAGTTGTTCTCCAATATCATTCGCCGCGATGGCGATGAATATTTCCTTGTTACCCCGGTGGAAAAGGTCGGCATCAGCGTCGATGACGCGCCGTTTGTCGCGCTGACGCTCGACGTTGAAGGGCAAGGCGAAAGCCAGGTATTGCGCTTCACCACCAACGTTGATGAGCAGATCGAGGCCGGTCTTGAACATCCGTTGCGGGTGGTGATCGACCCTGTGACTGAAGAGCCCGCGCCGTACTTGCGGGTGCGCAGCAACCTCGAAGCACTTGTGCACCGTAATGCGTTTTACCAATTGGTCGAGTTGGCCGTCAGCCGCACGATCAATGGTCAGAACTGGCTGGGTGTATGGAGTGGCGGCGAATTTTTCCGCATTGGCCTGGAGCCCTGAGGCCGGCTTTTTCATGCTTCTGACATAATTCGCTTGCGCTGACCGGGCGCTTTCGGTTATCAGTTTGTACATGATTAGACAGGTTCGATTCGATAAAAAACAACGCGTCGTCGACGAGCTCATCCGCCGCATTGAAGGTGGGGTGATGGCCGACGGTTTCCTGCTGCCGGGCGAGCATCAGTTGGCCGAAGAATTCGCGGTCAGCCGCGGCACCTTGCGCGAAGCCTTGGCGGAGCTCAAACGGCGCAACTACATCGCCACGCAGAGCGGCGTCGGCTCCATCGTCACCTTTGACGGCATCGTCCTCGACCAAAACAGCGGTTGGGCTCAGGCGCTGGCCGACACTGGCGCGCTGGTCACCACCGAGATCTTGCGCCTGGAGGCCGTGACCCGCCCAGACTTGCTCAGCCGCTTGGGCAGCGACCAATTCATCGCCCTCGACCGCCGCCGGCGTACCACCGATGGCACTGCGGTGTCGCTGGAACGCTCGCTGATGCCGGCTGGCGGTAACCTGGAAAGCCTGCCGCGGGTCGGCTTGATCGACAATTCCCTGACCATCACCCTGGCGGCCTACGGCTATGTGGGCGCCGAAGGTGACCAATGGATCGGCGCCGAGCCCCTCAGCGCCGAAGACGCAGAGCTGCTTGGGCGGCCTGCTGGCACCGTGTTTCTCAAGGCCTCGCGCACCACGTACGACCGCCGCGAGCGCTTCATGGAGTACGTCGAAAGCTTGCTCGACCCTGTGCACTTTCGCCTGCACCTACAGTTTGGAGCTTCAAAATGACCCCGAATACCCGCGCGCTCGGCGCCTTCTACGGCTTGGCGTTGGGTGATGCGTTGGGCATGCCCACCCAGTCCTTGAGCCGCGAGCAGGTCAGGGCACGCTTTGGCGCCATCACCACGTTGGAAGACGCCGATGCCGACCAGCCCATTGCACCGAATATGCCGGCTGGCTCGATCACCGATGACACCGAGCAGGCGATTCTGGTCGGCCAATTGCTGGTGGACGGTCAGGGCACGATCGAACCGACGGTGCTCGCGCAACGCCTGATCGAGTGGGAAGCGCTGATGCGTGCCAAAGGCTCACAGGATTTGTTGGGGCCGTCGACCAAACGCGCGATCGACATGATCCTCGCCGGCCACACCCCGGAAGAATCCGGGCGCTACGGCACCACCAATGGCGCTGCCATGCGCATCACGCCGGTGGGGATCGCCGCTGATGTCAGCCACCCGGCGCAGTTTATCCAAGCGGTTATCCAGGCTTGCCAGGTCACGCATAACACCACGTTGGGCATCTCCAGCGCGGCGGCGGTGGCGGCCGTGGTCTCGGCCGGTATCAACGGCGTGGACCTGGGTGAAGCGCTGAACATCGGCACGCAGATCGCCCAGCAGGCGGAAAGCCATGGGCACTGGGTGGCGGGCGGGCGTATGTCGACCCGCATCAGTTGGGCGCGAACCTTGAGCGTCGGCAGCGGCGATAAAGCCCTGTTTGCCGACCTGCTGTACGAGTTGATCGGCACCTCCGTCGCGTCTCAGGAATCAGTGGTGGTGTCGTTTGCCCTCGCGCAGCAAGTGGCGATCGGCGAGATGAATGCGTTCGAAAGCCTGTGCCTGGCCGCGAGCCTTGGCGGCGACACGGACACGATTGCCGCGATCCTCGGCGCTATGTTGGGCGCGTGTTTGGGCATGCAGTGCTGGCCGCAGGCGATGGTTGAGCAGGTCAAGCACGTCAACCGCCTCGACTTGCAGCCACTGGTCCAGGGTTTGCTCCAATTGCGTTAAACAGGTCGCTGAGCGCTCCCACGCAGAGCGTGGGAACAATCACCACCTTAAGAATTTGCCACAGCCACAACAATACAGGCACCAGGAGCACCCTTCATGAGTACCCCGTCTTCCGGCCAAAGCGCCGGGCAATTGGAAACACGCGGCATCGAGCCGGTCCCCGAAGGCGAGTGCAACGGCCATCCGCTGCAACTGTTCTGGGTGTGGTTTGCCGCCAACATCAGCATTCTCGGTTTGCCGCTCGGCGCCACCCTTGTTGCGTTTCGTGGCCTGGCCATCTGGCAGGCGATCATCGTTGCTGTCCTCGGCGCTGCCGGCTCTTTTGCGGTGGTCGGCATCATCTCCATCGCAGGCCGTCGTGGGCGCGCACCGAGCCTGACCTTGTCGCGGGCCATTTTCGGTGTGCGTGGCAACATCGGCCCGACGATTGTGTCGCTGATGTCGCGCCTGGGTTGGGAAACCGTCAACACCACGACAGCCGCCTTCGTGTTGCTGTCGCTGTGTTCGATTCTGTTCAACTCGCCGGTCGAGGCCAAAAGCGCTCCGATCCTGACGCTGCTGTTCATCGCGATCTTCGTGCTGCTGACCCTCTCGGTGTCCGGCCTTGGCCATGCCACGCTGCTGGTGATCCAGAAGTGGGCGACTTACGTATTCGGCGCGTTGAACATTCTGGTCGGCGGCTTTCTCTGCGCCACCATCGACTGGAGTGCGGTGTTCAACGCCACCCCGGCACCCCTGAGTGCAATGATTATCGGCGTCGGCACCATGGCGGCCGGCACCGGTATCGGCTGGGCCAACGCCGGTGCCGACATGTCGCGCTATCAACATCGCAGCGTCACCGCGGTGCGCCTGGTCGCGTCTGCCGCATTCGGTGCGGGTATTCCGCTGGTGCTGTTGATCACCCTCGGCGGCCTGCTCTCGGTGGGCAACAACGACCTGGCGTCGGCGACTGACCCGATTATCGCGATACGCGACATGCTGCCGACGTGGATGGCCGTGCCGTACCTGATCACCGCGTTTGGCGGGTTGCTGCTGTCCAACAACCTGTCGGTGTACTCGGCGGGCCTCACCACCTTGACCCTCGGCTTGAAGGTCAAACGCGTGCACGCGGTGATCGTCGACATCGTGGCGATTTTTGCCGGTTCGATTTACTTCATGCTGATTGCCGACAGTTTCTACGCCCCATTCATTACCTTCATCTCGCTGCTGGCGGTGCCGATTACCGCGTGGGTCGGGATTTTTGTGGTCGACCTGATTCACCGTCATTACTACAGCCCCACTGACCTGTTGGACGTCAGCCCAACCAGCGCCTATTGGTATCGCGGCGGCGTGGAATGGCGTGCGTTCGGCGCGTGGGCCGTGGCGATTGTGCTGGGTTTCAGCTTCACCACGCTCGGCACCACCGCTGAAAATATTTGGTTCGCCGGGCCGTTGGCTGACTCCTGGCTGGGCCATAACGGCTTGGGCTGGATTGTCACTTTCCTGGTGGCTGGCGGTATTTATGCAGTATTGGGCGGCGCGGCAGATCGCCGCCCCGCGTTGGTAGAGCGGCCTGATGTCTAGGTTACTGCACACCGGCCAAGTCATCGTCGACCTGGTAATGGCCCTCGACACGCTGCCTGCGACGGGCGGCGACGTACTCGCCAAATCCGCCAGTTTTGAAGTGGGCGGCGGTTTCAACGTCATGGCCGCCGCACGGCGCAACGGCCTGCCCGTGGTGTATCTGGGCCGTCATGGCGAAGGGCGTTTCGGCGACCAGGCGCGCGCGGCGATGCAGGCCGAAGGCGTTGAGATGGCCCAAGCGGCCAGTCAGGGCAAGGACACCGGCGTGTGCGTGGCGCTGACCGAAGCCAGCACCGAGCGCACGTTTATTTCGCATATCGGCGCGGAAGGCGATTTGAGCGCCGACGACTTGGCGCGCGTGGTGCCGCGCGCGGACGACTACGTGTACGTCAGCGGCTACAGCCTGATGCTCGAAAACAAGGCGCAGGCGTTGCTGGATTGGTTGCTGGCGCTGCCGCGTGACATCTGTGTGGTGTTCGACCCGGGGCCGATGGTCAAGGCGGCGGATTCGGCGCTGATGCTGGCGTTGCTGCCGCGTATCGACATTTGGACCAGCAACGGGCCGGAAGCACTTGGGTTCACTGGCGCCAGTTCGCTGGCCGAGGCGCTGGTCGCGCTCAATCGTCACCTGCCTGCCGAGACGTTGCTGTTGGTGCGCGATGGGGCGAATGGCTGTTGGGTGAGCCGTCACGGCAACGCCGAGCATGTGCCGGGGTTCGAAGTGAATGCGGTCGACAGCAATGGCGCAGGCGATGCGCACGCCGGGGTCTTTGTTGCCGGGTTGGCGAATGGTTTGCAGCCTGCTCAAGCGGCGCGCCGGGCGAATGCGGCGGCAGCGTTGGCGGTGATGCGATGGGGCCCGGCGACTTCACCTGGCACCCTCGAAGTCGACGCGTTACTCGCTCAATAAACAAAAAAAATGTGGGAGCAGGGCTCCCACATTGGTGTTGCAGTGCCTGAAAGGCCGAGGTTGCTCGGCCTTCATCGGCAGCTGGATCAGTGCGTACTTTGGCCTTCCAGCTTACGCGCCTCGTCCACGCCGGACGCGGTCAGCTTGATCGGCAAGTTCAACGCGTATTCACCGGCAGCATCGGTGGTCACATGCCCATCCTTGATAAGCCCGCGGTCCTGCAGAAACGCCAAGACACTGGCGACCTCTTTTTCGCCGCGGTAATTGTCCAGCACCTCCTTGCCCAAACCATGCGGGTGGGCGTGCAACAGGCGGGTGAGGACTTCTTTTTCAAGGTTTCTATCGACGTTCATGCGTACCTCTTCACTGGGAAATGATCGGGTGTTGGTGCTGCAGTAGATGCCTTAAGGCGCAGGCTGTTTAGGCGCGCCAGGGATGTTCGAGTCATCGCCTTTGTTAACTTTCGGGTCGTTGACCGCAGGGCCCATTTTGCCGTTGCCCACTGCTGGCGGGCTTTGACGACCAGCGTCATGGCCTTGGGTGCGCGGGTCTGCGCCATTGGTGTTATCGATCACCGCGCCGCCATTGGTGTCCATGCCGGTGCCCATCGATTTTTGCGATTCGGACGTGGCAGGGTTAGTGGTGCCGGTCGACGAGGTCGCGGCGAAGGCGCTCAGCGAGGCGGCAGACAGCAGGCCGGTGAGGGCCAGGGCAGCAAATTTGGAATGCTTCATTGGGGTGTCTCCATATGATTAATGTCCTTACCCTTTATTGGTCAGCCCCCATTTGTGGTTGGTGCCTTGATGTCGACGAACGGTATTGGTGCACCTGTAAGATTTTGTGTGCCGAGTGCTGCGCGACCGGGCACAGCCAGCTCGCCAGGCTCAAATTGCACTGCAATCGGTGATGAATCCGCCTTAGTATGTGCGCTCTGAATTTGCCCAAGGCTCGCCCATGACCATCGAGATTCGCCCCGCCGTGCCCAGCGATGCTGCGCAGATCCTGACGTTTATCACCGAGCTTGCCGAGTACGAAAAGGCCCGCCATGAAGTGATTGCCAGTGTGGTGGACATTGAGCGCAGCCTGTTCAGCGAGGGCGCCACCGCGCATGGCCTGATCTGCTCGCGGGACGGCTTGCCGATTGGTTTTGCGGTGTTCTTTTTCAGCTACTCCACGTGGTTGGGCAGCAACTGCCTGTACCTCGAAGACCTGTACATCAACCCCGAGCAGCGCGGCGGCGGGGCGGGCAAGAAGTTGCTGCGCCATTTGGCGAAAATCGCCTGCGACAACGGCTGTGGGCGTTTTGAGTGGAGCGTGCTCGACTGGAACGAACCGGCGATTGCCTTTTACAAATCCATCGGCGCCCAGCCGCAGGAAGAGTGGGTGCGCTACCGCATGGAAGGCAATGCGTTACGCGACTTCGCCGAAGGCTGAAGCCACGCGCCTGAAAATACCCAGGATCAAGTGTTGAGCATCAACTGTGGGAGGGGGCTTGCTCCCGATAGTACTGTGTCAGTCAGTACATTTTTGGCTGACCGACCGCTACCGGGAGCAAGCCCCCTCCCACAGTTTGGTTCGGGTTCTCGTCAGGTTTTTCTCATAATATGGGATGCAAATTTATATATTGAGATATTTTAAGGTCTGGGTTTATAGTCGGCTGCATCAGCACTCACTGCCAAAAATAAAACAGGTGAAGCGATGCAGCCCCAACCGTTGTCGTTACCCGCGGTGCCCGAGCCTACCTATGGCGCGCGGCTGAACAACAAAGTAGTGATCATCACCGGCGCTGCCCAAGGCATTGGCGAGGCGATTGTCGCCTGCTTCCAGGCCCAGCAGGCGCGCTTGGTGATTGCGGATATTCAGGGCGAAAAAGTCGAAAAAGTCGCCGCGCATTGGCGCGAACGCGGCGCCGACATCGTCGCGCAAGCGGTCGATATCACCTCCAAAGAGCAATGGCAGTCGCTGGTTAACCTGGCCATCGAACGGTTTGGCCGGGTGGACGTACTGGTCAACTGCGCCGGGGTCAATGTGTTCTGCGACCCGTTGCAGATGACCGACGAAGACTGGCGCCGCTGCTTCGCCATCGACCTCGACGGCGCCTGGTTTGGTTGCCGCAGTGTGTTGCCACACATGATCGAGCAGGGCATCGGCAACATCATCAACATCGCCTCCACCCATTCCAGCCACATCATTCCCGGTTGCTTCCCGTACCCGGTGGCCAAACATGGCCTGCTCGGCCTGACGCGCGCCCTCGGCATCGAATACGCGCCCAAGGGCATTCGCGTGAATGCCATCGCGCCGGGCTATATCGAAACCCAGCTGAATGTCGATTACTGGAACGGTTTTGCCGACCCGCACGCCGAGCGTCAGCGCGCCTTCGACTTGCACCCGCCCAAGCGCATCGGCCAGCCGATTGAGGTGGCGATGACGGCGTTGTTTTTAGCCACCGACGAGGCGCCTTTTATCAACGCGACCTGCCTGATGATCGATGGCGGGCGTTCTGTGATGTACCACGACTAAAAACAACAAGAGGTGCCCCATGCTCGTAAAAAACGGGTTCAAGAAAACGCTCGGCGCGTTGGCGCTTGCGATGGCGTTCAGCGGGTTGGTATCTGCCGAAGAAGTCAAAATCGGTTTTCTGGTCAAGCAAGCTGAAGAACCGTGGTTCCAGACCGAATGGGCGTTCGCCGAAAAGGCCGGCAAGGACCAGGGCTTCACCGTGATCAAAATCGCCGTGCCCGACGGCGAAAAAACCCTTTCAGCCATCGATACCCTCGCCGCGAATGGCGCCAAGGGCTTCGTGATTTGCCCGCCGGATGTGTCGCTCGGGCCTGCGATCATGGCCAAGGCCAAGCTCAACGGTTTGAAAGTGCTGGCGGTGGACGACCGCTTCGTCGACGCCAAGGGCAAGCCCATGGAAGACGTGCCTTACGTCGGCCTGGACGCCTACAAGATCGGCCAAAAACAGGGCGAGGCCATGGCCACCGAAGCCAAGCATCGCAACTGGGACTGGAAGGACACCTACGCCGTCATCAACACGTTTGACGAGCTGGAAACCGGCAAAAAGCGCACCGACGGTTCGGTAGAAGGTCTCAAGGCCGCAGGCTTGCCGGCTGACCACATCCTGTTCAGCGCGCAGAAAACTCTCGACGTGCCGGGCAGCATGGACGCCACCAACTCGGCGCTGGTGAAACTGCCGAGTGGCGCGAAAAACCTGATTATCGGCGGCATGAACGACAGCGCCGTACTCGGCGGCGTGCGCGCCACCGAAAGCGCAGGTTTCAAGGCGGCCAACGTGATCGGCGTCGGTATCAACGGCACCGATGCGATTGAGGAACTGAAGAAATCCGACACCGGCTTCTACGGCTCGATGCTCTTGAGCCCTGACGCGTCGGGCTACAAAACCGCCACCGCGATGTTCGAGTGGGTGACCAAGGGCGTCGAGCCCGCCAAGTTCACCGCGCTGGATAACGTGACCCTGATCACCCGCACCAACTTCAAGCAAGAGTTGAGCAAAATTGGTCTGTGGAAATGACCGGCGCGGCCCTGCGTTTCAACGCCATCGGCAAAGAATTCCCCGGGGTTAAAGCCCTCGCGCAGATCAGCTTTGAAGCGCGGCCGCACGAAGTGCATGCGCTGATGGGCGAGAACGGCGCGGGCAAGTCGACCTTGCTGAAAATTCTTGGCGGCGCCTACATTCCGAGCAGCGGCACAGTGCAAATCGGCGAGCACACCATGGCCTTCAAATGCGCCGCCGACAGCATCGCCAGCGGCGTCGCGGTGATCCATCAGGAATTGCACCTGGTGCCGGAAATGACCGTGGCCGAGAACCTGTTTCTCGGGCATTTGCCGTCGCGCTTCGGCGTGGTCAACCGGGGTTTGCTGCGCCAGCAGGCGCTGGCCTGCCTCAAGGGCCTGGCCGATGAAATCGACCCTGAAGAGAAGCTTGGCCGCTTGTCACTCGGCCAACGCCAACTGGTGGAAATCGCCAAGGCGCTGTCGCGTGGCGCGCATGTGATTGCCTTTGATGAACCCACCAGCAGCTTGTCCGCACGCGAAATTGATCGCTTGATGGCGATCATCACGCGCCTGCGCGACGAAGGCAAAGTGGTGCTTTACGTGTCGCACCGCATGGAAGAAGTGTTCCGCATCTGCAATGCCGTCACGGTGTTCAAGGACGGGCGCTACGTGCGCACGTTTGACGACATGAGCACGCTGACGCATGACCAGTTGGTGACCTGCATGGTCGGCCGCGACATTCAGGACATCTACGATTACCGCCCGCGCGAGCGCGGCGAGGTTGGGTTAAAGGTTGAGGGTTTGCTCGGCCCAGGCTTGCGCGAGCCGGTGAGTTTTCAGGTGCACAAAGGCGAGATTCTGGGCCTGTTCGGCTTGGTCGGAGCAGGGCGTACCGAGCTGTTTCGTTTGCTCAGCGGGTTGCAGCGCGCGAGCGCCGGGCAGTTGCAACTCTGTGGCCAGCCACTGCAACTGCGCTCACCGCGCGATGCGATTGCGGCCGGCGTGCTGCTCTGCCCCGAAGACCGCAAAAAAGAGGGGATTATTCCGCTGGCCAGCGTCGCCGAGAACATCAATATCAGTGCACGTGGTAGCCATTCCGCGTTTGGCTGGCTGTTGCGGGATGGCTGGGAGAAGCGCAACGCCGACCAGCAAATTCAGGCGATGAAAGTCAAAACGCCGAACGCGCAACAAAAAATCATGTACCTGTCGGGCGGCAACCAGCAAAAGGCCATTCTCGGCCGCTGGTTGTCGATGCCGATGAAAGTGCTGCTGTTGGACGAACCCACGCGCGGCATCGACATCGGCGCCAAGTCGGAGATCTACCAAATCATTCATAACCTGGCGGCCAGCGGCATTGCGGTGATCGTGGTGTCCAGCGACTTGATGGAAGTGATGGGCATCTCCGACCGCATTCTGGTGATGAGTGAAGGCGCCCTGACCGGCGAGTTGAACCGCGATCAGGCGGACGAAGCACGGCTATTGCAATTGGCACTTCCGCGTACGCGGGCTTGAAGAATTCGAGGTGAATGATGTCGCAAATAAAAACTACAAAAAGCGTTTGGTCGGGTTTTAACCAGCGCAAGTTTCTTGATGATTGGGTGATGTTGCTCGCCGCGTTGGGCATCTTCGTGCTCAGCGCAGTGTTTATCGACAACTTCCTCTCACCGCTGAATATGCGCGGCCTTGGCCTGGCCATTTCAACGGTGGGCATCGCCGCCTGCACCATGTTGTTTTGCCTGGCGTCGGGGCACTTCGACTTGTCGGTGGGCTCGGTCATTGCCTGCTCCGGCGTAGTGGCGGGCATTGTGATTCGCGACACCGACAGCGTGGTGCTCGGCGTCTCGGCGGCGTTGGCCATGGGCCTGGTGGTGGGGCTGATTAATGGCATCGTGATCGCCAAGCTGCGCATTAATGCGTTGATCGCGACCTTGGCGACCATGCAGATCGTACGCGGCCTGGCCTACATCTTCTCCAACGGCAAAGCCGTTGGCGTGATGGACGAGCGGTTCTTCGTGTTCGGCAACGGCCAACTGTTGGGCGTGCCGGTGCCGATTATCATCACCGTGCTGTGCTTCATGTTCTTCGGCTGGCTGCTCAACTACACCACCTACGGGCGCAACACCATGGCCATCGGCGGTAACCAGGAAGCGGCGTTGCTCGCCGGGGTGAATGTCGACCGCACCAAGATCATCATCTTTGCCGTGCACGGTTTGATCGGTGCCTTGGCCGGGGTGATTCTCGCCTCGCGCATGACCTCGGGCCAGCCGATGATCGGCCAGGGCTTTGAACTGACGGTGATCTCGGCTTGCGTGCTCGGCGGGGTGTCGCTGAGCGGCGGCATCGGCATGATCCGCCATGTGATCGCCGGGGTGCTGATTCTGGCGATCATCGAGAACGCGATGAACCTGAAGAATATCGACACCTTTTACCAGTACGTGATCCGCGGTTCGATCCTGTTGCTGGCGGTGATCATCGACCGCATGAAGCAGCGCTAAAAAGGACATCACAGTACCTTGTGGGAGGGGGCTTGCTCCCGATAGCGGTGTGTCAGTTTGCACGTTTGTCTTTGATAGACCGCCATCGGGAGCAAGCCCCCTCGCACATTAGGATCTGCGCTGTATTGAGGTTCGGTATTTGCCATAATGGCGCCGTTTTCGTACTTCCCAATAGGCTCGATATGCAGGAAAACGCCCACACCCCCGTCAAAGACGCCGCGCCCACCGGCACCCAAACCCTGCTGCGTGGCCTGGGCGTGGTGCAAGCGGTGGCGGCGGGTGCGCGCGATCTGAAAGAGATTGCCCGGCGCATCGGCACCACCCGCAGCACCACCCACCGCCTGGCCAGTTGCCTGGTGGATGAGCGTTATTTGCGCGTAGTGCCGCAAGTCGGTTACCTGCTCGGGCCGAAGCTGATCGAGCTGGGGTTTCAGGCGCGCGATGAGTTGCCGCTGGTGACCTTGGCCATACCGTATCTGGATGAGCTGTCGGCGCTGACCGGCGACACCATCCACTTGGCGATTCGCGAATACGACGACGTGCTCTACCTGCACAAAAATCCCGGCCGTAATGGCCCGGAAATGCGTTCGCGGGTTGGCCATCGCATGCCGCTGGCGCGTACCGGCATCGGCAAGGCGTTGCTGTTGGATGATTCGGTCGAGGAGTGGCAGCGGCTGTACGACGTCAGCCTGCCAGCGGGCGGAAAAAGCCTGCAGTGGCCGCAGCACCCGGAGCAATCGTGGGCGCAGTTCGAGCAGCGCATGCGCGAATACGCAGAGGGCGGGTATGCGTTCGATCTGGAAGACAACGAACCGTCGATCCGTTGTGTGGCGGCACCGGTGCGCGATGCCAGCCGGCGAATCGTCGCCGGCATCAGCATCGCCAGTACCGTGCCCTACATGCCGCTGAGCAAAATGGCCGAGCTGATCCCCGTGATCAAACAGGTCGCAGCTCGGCTGTCGGCGGAGTTGGGCGCGAAGGCCTGATCAGGCCTTCAAGGTCGCCATGTCGATGACAAAGCGGTACTTCACATCGCCAGCGATCATGCGCGTGTAAGCCTCGTTGATCTCGCGGATGTCGAGCATTTCGATGTCGCAGGTGATGCCGTGCTCGGCGCAGAAATCCAGGACTTCCTGGGTTTCGGCAATGCCACCGATCAGGGAACCTGCCAACACCTTGCGGCCCAATACCAGCTTGGCAGCGTTGACCGGCGGGTCTACCGGCTCGATCAGGCCGACCAGAATATGCACGCCGTCAAAGCGCAGCACGTCGAGGTAGGGGTTCAGGTCGTGCTGCACCGGAATGGTGTCCAGCAGGAAGTCGAAATACCCGGCGGCGTTTTGCATTTGTTCGGCGTTGGTCGACACGATCACGTGATCGGCGCCCTGGCGCATGCCTTCTTCAGCCTTGCTCGCGGAGCGGGTGAACAGCGTGACTTCAGCGCCCATGGCCTTGGCGAACTTGATGCCCATGTGGCCCAGGCCGCCCATGCCGAGGATGCCGACCTTGTCGCCAGGCTTTACGCCGTAGTGCTTGAGCGGCGAGTAAGTGGTGATGCCCGCGCACAGGATCGGCGCAGCGCTGGCCAGGTCGAGCTTGGCCGGGATCTTCACCACGAAGTGTTCGCTGACCACGATGCTGTCGGAGTAACCGCCCATGGTGTTGCTGCCATCCACACGGTCCGGGGTGGCATAGGTCATGGTCGGGCCTTCGAGGCAATATTGCTCAAGGTCCGCGTGGCAGGCGTCGCACGTGCGGCACGAGTCAACCATGCAGCCTACGCCGACCAGGTCGCCGATTTTGTGCGCGGTGACGTTGGCGCCGACGGCGGTGACTTTGCCGACAATTTCGTGGCCGGGCATCAGCGGGTATACAGCGATGCCCCACTCGTTGCGCGCCTGGTGAATGTCGGAGTGGCACACGCCGCAGTACATGATTTCGATGGCCACGTCATCGGCGCGCGGGCTGCGGCGTTCGAACGACATGGGGGCGAGGGGAGTGGTAGCCGACTTGGCGGCATAACCGATGGCGGTATACATGGGGAAACCTCGCAAATGAAAATGATCACAGAGGCGGTGCATTCTCCGCGCCAAGGGTGGATGCGGCCATGGCGATTGCTCCGAGTCTCATGCCTAAAGCTCCGAAGGGCAGCCAAAAGTGTCAAGCCTTAAGCTGCAAGCTATACACTGAGTGCGCGCCTTGCAGCTTGAAGCTTTAAGCTTGCAGGCGCTGCGATTTGAAAACTTACGAGAACTGCTTTTATGTTGTTGACCCGCCATCTCGACGCCAACGCCACCCTGGTTTCCCTGGTCAAGGGGCTTACGCCTCGCGACGGTTTTTCCCCGACCAGCCTGCCGGGGGTTCAGGTATTGCGCGCCAGTTGCAACGTCGCCCGTGGGCCGCAGATCTACGAACCCAGCCTGATGATCATCGCCCAAGGCAGTAAAGTGGCGTATTTGGGCCAGCGCACGCTGGAGTATGGCGCGGGGCATTACTTGATCCAGGCGATGCCGGTGCCCTTCGAGTGCGAGACTTTTGCCATGCCTAATGCTCCGCTGTATGGCGTGGCGGTGGGGATTGACCGCGCAGTGCTGGGCGAATTGGTCATGGCCATGGGTATTCAGGCAGGCCCGCCGCCCGCAGCGCAGACCCTCGAATCGATGAGCTCGGTGGTGCTCGACAACGCCATGCGCGGCTGCGTGGAGCGGCTGTTGCAGTGCCTGCACGATCCGCTGGAAAGCCGGATCATGGGCCCGGCGCGGGTGCGCGAATTGTTGTTCACCGCCTTGCGCGGACCACAGGCGGATGTGCTGCGTGCATTAGTGGAACAGCAGGGGCAGTTTTCGCGCATCGCCACCTCGTTGAACCACCTGCACGCGCATTACGCCGAGCCGCTGAACATCGAAACCCTCGCGGGTTATGCGCACATGAGTGCATCGACCTTTCACGAGCATTTCAAGCGCTGCACCTTGTTGTCGCCGGTGCAGTACCTCAAGCGTTTGCGTTTGCTCAAGGCGCAGAAGTTGTTGTTGGCAGAAAGCATGAGCGTGGCACAGGCGGCGCACAGCGTCGGGTACCAGAGTACGTCGCAGTTCAGCCGCGAATACAAACGCTACTTCCTGCGCAACCCCGGCGAAGAGCGCGCCGCGTAGTTATTCCAGGCCAAACATACCCTGACTGCAGGGCACAAAAAAAGGCTCCCATTCGGGAGCCTTTTGTTTAACCACCCGCCTTACATATTCGGGTAGGTCGGCCCGCCCGAGCCTTCCGGTGTCACCCACGTGATGTTCTGCGAAGGGTCCTTGATGTCACAGGTCTTGCAGTGCACGCAGTTCTGGGCGTTGATCTGGAAGCGCTTCTCGCCGTCTTCCTTGGTGACCACTTCATACACACCGGCCGGGCAGTAGCGCTGCGCCGGTTCATCATAAAGCGGCAAGTTGGTGCCGATCGGGATGCTCGGGTCTTTCAACTTCAAGTGGCACGGTTGCTCTTCTTCGTGGTTGGTGCCGGAGATGAACACCGAACTCAGCTTGTCGAAGCTCAGCTTGCCGTCAGGTTTGGGGTAGTTGATTTTCTGGCTGTCTTTGGCCAGCTTGAGGCACGCGTAATCCGGCTTGTTGTCGTGCAGGGTAAACGGCATTTTGCCGCCGAGGATGTTCTGGTCGAACCAGTTGAAACCACCACCGATGATCGCGCCGAACTTGTGCACCGCCGGGCCGAAATTGCGGCTGGCGAACAGTTCTTCGTAGAGCCAGCTGGCCTTGAAGCTGTCGACGTAATGGGTCAGTTCATCACCGCCTTCGGAGTCTGCAAACAGGCGGTCGGCCACGGCGTCGGCGGCGAGCATGCCGGACTTCATCGCGGTGTGGCTGCCTTTGATCTTGGCAAAGTTCAGGGTGCCGAGGTCGCAACCGATCAGCGCGCCGCCGTTGAAGACCATCTTCGGCAGCGAGTTCAGGCCGCCTTTGCAGATGGCACGGGCGCCATAGCTGATGCGCTTGCCGCCTTCCAGGTATTGGGCCAGCACCGGGTGATGCTTGAGGCGCTGGAACTCATCGAACGGCGATAAAAAGGTGTTGCTGTAAGACAGGTCGACGATCAGGCCGACCACCACCTGGTTGTTTTCCAGGTGATACAGGAACGAGCCACCGGTGTTTTCGTTGCCCATGATGTCCAGCGGCCAACCGGCGGTGTGCACCACCAGGCCGGGTTGGTGCTTGGCAGGGTCGATTTCCCAGATCTCCTTGAGGCCGATGCCGTAGTGTTGGGCGTCTGCGTCGCTGGCGAGGTTGAAGCGCTCGATCAGTTGCTTGCCGATGTGCCCACGGCAACCTTCGGCGAACAGCGTGTACTTGCCGCGCAGTTCCATGCCCGGGGTGTACAGGCCTTCTTTTGGGTTGCCTTCGCGGTCGACACCGAGGTCGCCGGTGATGATCCCGCGCACCACGCCGTTCTCGTCGAACAAGGCTTCCTGGGCGGCGAAGCCCGGGTAAATTTCGACGCCGAGGTTCTCGGCCTGCTGGGCCAGCCAGCGGCACAGGTTGCCCAGGGAAATAATATAGTTGCCTTCGTTGTGCATGGTCTTGGGCACAAAAAACTCAGGCACCTTGGTGGAGGCGTCAGCGCTGCGCAGTACATAGATGTCATCGCGCACCACCGGCGTGTTGAGCGGGGCGCCGAGTGCTTGCCAGTCCGGGAACAATTCGTTCAGGGCGCGCGGTTCAAACACGGCACCGGAGAGGATGTGTGCGCCGACTTCGGAGCCTTTCTCGACCACGCAGACGCTGATTTCTTTACCGGCTTCGGCGGCCTTCTGCTTCAGTCGGCAGGCGGCAGACAGGCCTGCCGGGCCAGCGCCGACGATGACCACGTCGAATTCCATGTATTCGCGTTCCACAGGCTATCTCCTACTCAAGGCTCAACAGGCTTTTTTCTAATGGGTGGAGGTTCGGTGTCGTGTCCGTCATCGCTGCATCCGGGGCAGGCGATGACCCACCTTTCTCTCTAGGTGGAGCATTATATCTACACCACTGTCAGCGTCCAATACAAACGTTTGTTTGAATTGGCCGCAGGCTAGGTAAATCAAAGCAACGCGGCTTATGACGGGCTATTTTGGCGTATTGACCAGAATAGGCGTTCCGGTCAATATACGGTCGGTTTTGCGCATACCGTAGGCATACCGCAGGTTTCAAGAGCACGTCCAAAAGCACGGCAATGGCAAAACAGGTCACGCGCGTTTAATTGATGGCGCGCAGTTTACACGCCGCGATAAAGAATGGCCTCTCAGTCACCACTGACGAACGGTCATCACTTCCCGTGAGCAAGGCCACCCGCCGCGGTTTTTGGAGGTGCCCTTGTGTGCCGATGAGCATCAACCGCCAGGTTCGCCTAGGCGACTTTCTTTTCACCGGAGAGTAACGAGGAATCCATGAAGGTTCTTGTAGCTGTCAAACGCGTTGTCGATTACAACGTGAAAGTTCGCGTCAAGGCGGACAATTCCGGCGTCGACCTCGCTAACGTCAAGATGTCGATGAACCCTTTCTGCGAAATCGCTGTGGAAGAAGCCGTACGCCTGAAAGAGAAAGGCGTGGCGACTGAAATCGTCGTGGTTTCCATCGGCCCTGCCACTGCCCAAGAGCAGCTGCGTACCGCCCTGGCATTGGGCGCCGACCGCGCCATCCTGGTTGAGTCCGCTGAAGAACTGACCTCGCTGGCCGTGGCCAAGTTGCTCAAAGCGGTTGTCGACAAGGAACAGCCTCAGCTGGTGATCCTTGGCAAACAAGCGATCGACAGCGACAACAACCAGACCGGCCAGATGCTGGCTGCACTGACCGGTTACGGCCAGGGCACCTTCGCGTCGAAGGTAGAAGTGAGCGGCGACAGCGTGGCTGTGACCCGTGAAATCGACGGCGGCGCGCAGACAGTTTCGCTGAAACTGCCGGCCATCGTCACCACCGACCTGCGTTTGAACGAGCCGCGCTACGCGTCCCTGCCAAACATCATGAAAGCCAAGAAGAAGCCTCTCGAAGTGCTGACTCCGGATGCTTTGGGCGTTTCCACCGCCTCCACCAACAAGACCGTAAAAGTTGAAGCGCCGGCTGCACGCAGCGCAGGCATCAAGGTCAAGTCGGTGGCTGAACTGGTCGAGAAACTGAAAAACGAAGCGAAGGTGATCTAATCATGACTATCCTCGTAATCGCCGAACACGATAACAAGGTGCTGGCCCCGGCCACCCTGAACACCGTGGCCGCTGCCGCAAAAATCGGCGGCGACATCCACGTGCTGGTTGCTGGCCAGAACGTTGGCGCCGTGGCTGACGCCGCTGCAAAAATTGCCGGCGTGAGCAAAGTACTGGCCGCCGACAACGCCGCCTACGCTCACCAGTTGCCGGAAAACGTTGCCCCGCTGGTAGCAGAGTTGGGTGCCGGCTACAGCCACATTCTGGCTGCCGCTACCTCCAACGGCAAAAACATCCTGCCGCGCGTTGCTGCGCAGTTGGACGTTGATCAGATCTCCGAGATCGTTTCGGTAGAAAGCGCTGACACGTTCACGCGCCCGATCTACGCCGGTAACGCGATTGCCACCGTGCAATCGACTGCCGCGATCAAAGTCATCACCGTGCGTGCTACCGGTTTCGACCCGGTTGCCGCTGAAGGTGGTTCGGCTGCCGTTGAAGCCGTTTCCGCTGCCCACGACGCTGGCACTTCGAGCTTTGTCGGCGAAGAGCTGGCCACGTCGGACCGCCCTGAGCTGACCGCTGCCAAGATCGTCGTTTCCGGCGGGCGTGGCATGCAGAACGGTGACAACTTCAAGCACCTGTACGCCCTGGCCGACAAGCTGGGCGCTGCGGTCGGCGCTTCGCGCGCTGCCGTCGACGCAGGTTTTGTACCCAACGACATGCAGGTCGGCCAGACCGGCAAAATCGTTGCGCCACAGCTGTACATCGCCGTCGGTATTTCCGGCGCGATCCAGCACCTGGCCGGCATGAAAGACTCCAAAGTGATCGTCGCGATCAACAAGGACGAAGAAGCGCCGATCTTCCAGGTAGCCGATTACGGCCTGGTGGCGGACTTGTTCGAAGCCGTCCCTGAGTTGGAGAAGCTGGTCTAATCCAGTCGCTTCACTTATAAAGAGCCCGGTCTTTGGACCGGGCTTTTTTTTGCACACCTTTTTGATTTCGGGAGAAACCGCCATGCAACTGCGCCCGTGGGCCGTACTGCTGGGCCTCACGCTGCTGCCAAGCGTTGCGCTGGCCGCCGGCAAATGTGAGCGCCTGGTGATCACCGGCAGCCCCGACGCGCCGCCGCTGTTGTGGCGTGACCCGCAAGACCCGACGCACCTGATCGGCGCCACTGCGGATGTTTTGCAACAAGTTGCCAGCGACCTCGGGCTGAAAATCGACCTGCTCTACGGCGGCAAACGCTCCCTGGCACTGGATGAAGTGCGCAGCGGGCGCATGGACATTCTCGCCGATGCGCCGCTGAACCTCGGCGAGCTGGACACCCTCGACTACATTCACCCAGCGCTGATGCAGATTGATTACCGGGTATGGACCCGCAAGGATTCGCCGTTGGCCTACACCACGGCCGCCGACCTGCAGGGGCATAAGGGCGCGGTCTCGGAGCGCGCGCGCTTGAGCGCCGACTTTGAAACCTTTGCCGGCCAGCAGCTCAGCCTGCAACGCCTGCCCAGCTTGACGCCGGCCTTTCAGAAGCTGCTGCTGGGGGAGGTCGACTATGTGCTGGCCGGGCGTTATTCCGGCATGGCCATGGCCCAGACGCTGGGCATGAGCAACGACCTGATCGCGCGCGACGTGCCGGTCGATCGGCCCGGTTTGTACCTGGCGATTTCGCACAACTCGGCCTGCAACGATCCGTGGCTGCGCGGACAGTTGGCGAAAAAGATGACAGAATTGCACGCGTCCGGTGTGGCGCAAGCGGCAACGCAGCGCAACCTCGAGCGCTGGAAGGCGCAATTGCAGCAACCCGTCGGCACCCCAGCAAAGTAAGGATTTACAGTGACTCTTCGACCTCTTTTCGCGGCCCTCGCCGTTGTCGCTTTGGCGGGATGTGCAGCCGATCCTGCGCCGAACGAACAAGTACGCCTGACCCAGCAAGCGCTGGAGCAAGCCAACGCGGTGGGTGCCAGCACCGACGAATCGCCTGAACTGAAGCTGGCCGAAGACAAGTTCGCCAAGGCCAAGGCCGACATGGCCGACCAATCCTACAAGCACGCGCGCATGCAGGCCGAACAAGCCGAGTTGGACGCGCGCCTCGCCGAAGCCCAAGTGCTGACCCGCAAGAGCCAGGAACAACTCAATGTGCTCAACACGCGCATCACTCGCCTGCGCAAGCAATTGCAGTTGGGAGAAGCCCAATGAGCCCGATCATTCGTGGTGTGAGCTGTGCTGTGCTGTTGGGCAGCGCGGTGTTGGGCGGTTGCGCCAGCCAGCCGAACAGTGAGCAAGCGTTGCAGCAGGCCGGCAGTGATTTTCAGAAGGTCAAGGAAGACGCGAACGTGCTGCGTTTCGCGCCCAAGGATGTGATTCGCGCCGGTGAGTCGCTGGCGCGTGCCGACCGGTTGTCGAGTTATTGGGGCAGCGGCGCCGACGTGGTGCATTACGCCTACCTGAGCCAGCGTTACAGTGCGATTGCCCGCGAACATACCCAGCAGGGCTTGAATGCAGAGCGCGGCACCCAGCTCGAACTGGAGCGTCAGCGCCTGCAACTGGCGCTGCGTGAAACCAAGCTGGCCAGTGTGCAACAGCAAGGCAAATGGCTCGAAGACCAAATCGCCAGCCTGACCACCACGCAAACCGATCGCGGCCTGGTGATGACCTTGGGCGACGTGTTGTTCGACACCGGCGAAGCGCAGTTGCAAAACTCGGCCAACCGCACCGTGTTGAAAATCGTGCAGTTCCTGCAACTCAACCCCAAGCGCGTGGTGCGCATCGAGGGCTACACCGACAACACCGGTGGCGAGCAGGAAAACCTCAAACTGTCACGTGACCGCGCGCAGTCTGTGGCTGACGTGCTGATGGACCTGGGGGTCGACGATAAGCGCATTCAGGTTGAAGGGTATGGCGACCAATACCCGGTAGAAGCCAACGCCTCCGAACGTGGCCGCGCGCAGAACCGCCGCGTCGAAATCGTCTTCTCCGACGCCAAAGGCCAGCTCGGCGCCGCCCGCTAACAGCCTGCCCGTTACGCGCGCTGTGCAGGGCTCATGCAGGAAAAAAATTCAGGGCCTGTGCAGGGCTCATGCAGGAAAAAATTCAGGGCTGGTGCAGAAAAACTGTGGGAGGGGGCTTGCTCCCGATGGCGGAGTGTCAGGCACCCAAGATGCTGGCTGAACCACCGCCATCGGGAGCAGGCCCCCTCCCACAGGTCCCCTCGGTGTAGACCTGAAACGCTGTTCAACACCCTTTTAATTTTCTCTATCACTGCCGCCCGCGCTCGACTATTGTGGCAACTGTCCCCGTACACTTCTAAACTGTGCTGGTATGTTTCACACAAAAATAAAATGCCCGTGAAATCGAGTGCTGCGTCATGACCAATCTGTTGCTTTACCAACGTATCGCCCAGCAACTGGCTGAGGACATCCGGCGCGGTGTCTATCAACCCGGTGAGCGTGTGCCTTCGGTACGCAAAATGAGCTCACAGCTCAACGTCAGCCATGCCACCGTGTTGCAGGCCTACGCCAACCTGGAAGATCAGGGGCTGATCCGGGCGCGGCCGCAATCGGGTTATTACGTGCACCAGACGCCTGCGCTCACGGCGCCCACGCCAGACATCGCGCGGGTCGAACGCCCGGGGTTGGTCACCCGCAGCAGCATCATCCAGCAAGTGTTGGTCGAGTCGCGCCGCGAGGGCGTATTCCCGTTGGGCGCCGCCGTGCCGAGTGTCGACTACCTGCCCGTGCGGGCGCTGCACCAGCAGTTGGCCAAGGTCACGCGGTTTCAAAGCCCGCGGGCATTCAGTTACATGTTCAGCCCGGGGTTTGAACCACTGCGCCGCCAAGTGGCGATTCGCATGCGCGATGCCGGCGTGGTGGTCGACCCGTCTGAAGTGGTGATCACCCACGGCTGCGTCGATGCATTGCAGATGTCCTTGCGGGTGCTGACCCGCCCTGGCGACTTGATCGCCGCCGAGTCACCGACCTATTACGGCTTGCTGCAACTGGCCGACCTGTTGGGCCTCAAGGTCATCGAGATTCCCAGCGACCCGGCCACCGGCATGAGCCTTGAGGCCCTGCAACTGGCCGCCAACCAATGGTCGATCAAGGCCCTGGTATTGACCACGCGCCTGAGCAACCCGTTGGGCGCGACCATGCCCGAGGAGCGACAGAAACAGTTGCTGCGCCTGGCCTCGGATTTCGATATCCAGATCGTCGAGGACGATATTTACGGCGAACTGATGTTTGAACCGGGCCGCACCAAGGCGCTGAAAGCCTATGACCGCCTCGACCGGGTGATCTACTGCTCAAGTTTTTCCAAGACCTTGTCGCCCGGTGTGCGCATCGGCTGGATGATCGCTGGTAAATACCAGCAGGAAATCCAGCGGCTGCAGATGTTCAGCACCCATTCGGCGTGCAGCGTCACGCAGATGGGCGTTGCGGCTTACCTGGAGAACGGCGGTTACGACCGGCACCTGCGCCACATCCGCCAGGAATACCGCAAGAACCTCAGTGCCTTCCAACTGGCCGTGCAGCAGTACTTCCCCGAAGGTACACAGATGACCCGCCCCACCGGCGGCTTTATCTTGTGGGTCAGTTTACCGGGGCGGGTCAATACTCAAGAACTGCACGTGCGCGCACTGCAACAGGGCATCAGCATTGCGCCGGGGGTGATTTTCAGTAACACCGAACAGTTCAACCACTGTATTCGCCTCAACTGCGGTACGCCGTGGAACCGCGAGGCGGAGCGGGCGTTGATGACGTTGGGAATGCTGGCCAGCCAGCTCTGCCAGGAAACCGCAGCCGCAGGCTTTTGACGCCCGGTTGAGGCGCACAACCGGGACACCGCCCAAGCGCCTGCTCAATCAATAGGCTTGTCATGCCGCGCACAACAAGCGAGCATATGGCCTTCTGCCGTTAATGCTGTTGGCACTATGACCTCTATTTTTCACGCTGCTGTGGTGGTTGGTTTATTAAGCCTGTGTAACGTCGGCACGGCGCTGGCGGCCGCTGCCGTGACTGAAAGCAAGCCTGCCGCGAGTGCCGGGCAGAAGGCACCGGCGAAGAAACCCGCACCGGCGAAAAAGGCGCCCGAAACCAAAAAGAAAGCCGCCGCGGTTAAAAAGCGCAAGCCGATAGCGAGCAAGTCAAAGTCGGCGCACGAAGTGGCCAAGACCAAACTGCCACCGGCCCAATTGGACCTGTCCCTGCCGTCAGACATGGTCAAGCATTTGCAGCCCATCGGCACCATGCCCAAACCCAAAAGCGTGCCATTGCTACCGCCGATGTTTGGCGAGAAGCCGTCCGATAACAGCGCGTTCCAGATCAATGGGCGCTTGCTGAGCAACGAAATGAAGCTGCAATTGCGCAGCGATGAGCGCCGTGATGTGGAAGGCGCTGCGCTGGATTTCGAATTCAAGCAATAAACTTCCGGCTAAACGTGACGCCTGCCACTGACCCTCTGTCGGAGACTGGTCAGTCACTTTGGTTTTTGCGAAAAACCCCTGTTGGACCATTTTAAAACGGCTGTTTTAGGGCGTACTCTAACCCCGCCATCCTATTGAGTCGTCGAGGACCTGCTGGTCATGAAATGCCGTGAAGGCTGTGGCGCTTGCTGCATTGCCCCCTCTATCAGTTCGCCATTACCGGGAATGCCCATGGGCAAACCTGCGGGCGAACGCTGCCTGCACTTGTCGGTCGAACAGCTGTGCCAGCTGTTCGGGCAACCGGAGCGACCAGCGGTGTGCAGTGATTTCAAGGCCGACATTGAGGTGTGCGGCACCGACCAGCCCGATGCGATCCGGTTGATCGGCTGGTGGGAGCAGATGACGGCGGCTTGATGGGCTTTACTCTCGGAACTTCAACAATAAGGAATACAACAATGGGTTCGCTGAAACGAATGGCTGTGCTGTGCGGTTTTACGCTGTTGTTCGCCGCCACTGCCCAGGCTGAAGATTGGCAAGTCGCCAAGGACGAAGACGGTATCAAAGTGTCGTTGAGCGAAATCGCCGGCTCCAAGTACAAGGCGTATCGCGGTGTGACCGTGATCAAGGCACCGATTGCAAAGATCCAGGCCCTGCAGGAAGACGTGGCCGCTGCCTGCGCCTGGATCCACGAATGCAAGTCGCAAAAACTGCTCAAGACCGAAGGCGACAAGAGCTGGACCTACACCCAGTTCAAGGCACCGTTCCCGGTGACCGACCGCGACTCGATCCTTCAGATCACCACCTCCAAGGGCGCCGATGGCAGCATCACGCGCACATTGCTCGAAGTGCCGACCTACCAGCCAGAGGTTAAAGGTTACGTGCGTGTTGCCCAGGTAGAGGGTTTTTGGAAGCTGGTGCCCAAAGGCGACAACCAGACCGAAGTGACTTACCAGGTGCACACCGAGCCGGGTGGCAGCGTGCCGTCGTGGCTGGCCAACAAGTTTGTGGTGGACGCACCGTTCAACACGCTGAAAGCCTTGAAGCAACACGCTGAAAAATAAGTCGCATTAATCAGGTGCCTCCTGACGTGAGTGGAACGTTTGCCAAACGCTCAAGGTCCAGATAGTTGTGAGCCCACACACGGGTTTTATCGAGGAGGCACCGATGCAAAAGTGGCAGATTACCTTCGTTGATGATCACGGCGTACAGTCCGTAGAGCAGTTCACCTGCGATCAAAAGCCAACCCTCGAAGATGCGGCGCACATGATTCGCAACAAGCTGGTTCCGGTGGCTGCGGAGCTGGACCTCAATGACCTGGAAGGCCGCAAACCCGAGCCTACGGTCAAGATCCTTAAAGACCAGAACAGTATTCAGATCCTCGAGATCTCACCCGCCGCCTGAACATTCCCTGTTTGCCGTTCAAGCGCCTCTGGTGGAGGTGCCAGGTTCACGCTACTCTGCTATTGAGATCAGCGAATGATTCGCTAAGGTCTGGTCTTGTCAGCTACATGCTTGTTTTCCAGCGGTGATGTCATTGCCGTCGCACCCGCGCCAGTAGGGCGCGGGCTTCGGGAAGCACGGAAAGTCTATCCATCAGTTTGAGGAGGACGTTTCATGAGCACAGCCTATCAAGAAGACATCAGCACCAACGTTCTGCGCCGCATGAAAGAGGGCGGCTTCGACTTCTCACGTTTTCACCCCATCGAGTTCTACGCCATTTTCCCGGATGAGGAACGGGCGCGCAGGGCTGCGGGTCGATTTCGTGGAGAGTCCCTGAACGCCCAGGTCAGAGCGCGCGATGATGGCGCCTGGTACCTGGAACTGAGCAAAATCATGTTCGCAACCTACGACGGCATAGGAGACTTCGAGCAAGATTTTGAAGCGGTGGTCGAGCCGCTGGGCGGGATTATCGAAGGATGGGGCGTCAAGCAAGAGGTGCGTGGGTTACCCATGTAATTCAGCGCATGTTGTATGAAAACCGCAGCGAATCGGCTGACCTTTGGGTCGGCCGATTTTGTGTGTGGTACAGCAAAAATATTCGGAACTTGCGGTGCCATTTTCTGCACCAAAAAAAAGCCACCCAAAGAGGGTGGCCGAAAGGGAAGAGCGTTGCGCTGAAGCCTCAGGACGCGTCCTGTTCAGCAGATGGTGGTGATTATCCGCAAGGGTCGCCGCGCAGTGAAATCAACTCTGACTATGCTGTTGATAGCCAAAGCTCGCATTGCAATGAAGCGCGCGGCGTAAGGGCGGGCATTCTGCGCACCAGGACGGTGCGAGCAGATCTCGGTTGTAATTCAACTAACTGATTCTTAAGTGTTTATGCCGCTGGCACGGGCCTTGCGATGGTTCTTGCGTCCGGGTGACAAGGAGTACGGCATGATCCGCACTTATTACGATGAAATGTACGACGGGGCAGGCCAGGTTCGGCCTCACTACCGCGAGTTCGCCCGCTGGTTGGCCGAAACCCCACCCGAACTGCTGGCACAGCGTCGGCGTGAGGCCGATTTACTGTTCCACCGCGCAGGCATCACCTTCACCCTTTACGGGGATGAGCAGGGCACCGAGCGCCTGATTCCCTTCGACACCATCCCGCGCAGCATTCCGGCGAGTGAGTGGCGGGTGGTCGAACGTGGCTGTATTCAACGGGTCAAGGCGCTGAACATGTTCCTCGCCGACCTGTACCACGATCAACGCATCATCAAGGCCGGGATAATCCCCGCCGAACAGGTGTTGGCCAACGAGCAATACCAATTGGCAATGCAGGGCTTGAACCTGCACCGCGGCCTGTATTCCCACGTCTCTGGCGTCGATCTGGTGCGTGATGGTGACGGCACCTACTACGTGCTCGAAGACAACCTGCGTACACCGAGCGGCGTCAGCTACATGCTTGAAGACCGCAAGATGATGATGCGGCTGTTCCCCGAACTGTTCGCCGCCCAGCGTATTGCGCCGATTGACCACTACCCCAACCTGCTGCTCGACACCCTGAAAAGCTCCAGCCCGCTGGATAACCCCAGCGTGGTGGTGCTGACGCCGGGGCGTTTCAACAGCGCGTTCTTCGAACACGCGTTTCTGGCCCGCGAAATGGGCGTGGAGTTGGTGGAAGGCGCCGACCTGTTCGTGCGCGATGACCGCGTGTTCATGCGCACCACCGACGGCCCCAAAGCGGTGGACGTGATCTACCGTCGCCTCGACGATGCGTTCCTCGACCCGCTGGCGTTCAACCCGGACTCGATGCTCGGCGTGCCCGGCCTGCTCGCGGCGTATCGCTGCGGCAATGTGGTGCTGGCCAATGCGATTGGCACCGGGGTTGCGGATGACAAGTCGGTGTACCCGTTCGTCACCGAGATGATCCGTTTTTACCTGGATGAAGAGCCGATTCTGAAGAACGTTCCGACGTTTCAGTGCCGTAAGCCCGACGAATTGTCCCACGTGCTGGCCAACCTGCCAGACCTGGTGGTCAAGGAAACCCAAGGCTCCGGCGGCTACGGCATGCTCGTGGGGCCAGCGTCTTCAAAGGCCGAAATCGAAGCCTTCCGCGCCCGCATCAAGGCCAAGCCGCATGCCTATATCGCGCAGCCGACCCTGTGTTTATCCACCTGCCCAACCTTTGTCGAAAACGGCATTGCGCCGCGCCACATCGACCTGCGCCCGTTCGTCTTGTCCGGCAAGGAAACCCGTGTGGTGCCCGGCGGCTTGACCCGCGTGGCCCTGCGCGAAGGTTCGCTGGTGGTCAACTCGTCCCAGGGCGGCGGCACCAAAGACACCTGGGTGGTCGAGGACTGATGACATGTTGAGTAGAACTGCCTCGGATTTGTACTGGATGTCGCGCTACCTGGAGCGCGCGGAAAACCTCGCGCGCATGCTCGATGTCAGCTATTCGCTGTCGCTGATGCCCCAGGATGGGCGCGGTGATGGCCTGCATGAATTGGCCATGCCGCTGTTGATCACCGGCACGCTGGAGGATTACCACGCGCGCCACGGTGAACTGCATGCCGAACGCCTGCTGCACTTTTTTGCGCTGGACGCGGCCAACCCGGCCAGCATCTACAGTTGCCTCGGCGCCGCGCGGGCCAGCGCGCATGCGGTGCGTGGGCGAATTACCGCCGACATGTGGGAAAACATCAACGCCACCTGGCTGGATATTCGCGAGATCGCCCAGCAAGGGCTTAGCCGTTATGGCATGAGCCGCTTCTGTGAGTGGGTCAAGGAGCGTTCGCACCTGTTCCGGGGCGCCACCTACGGCACCATCATGCGTAACGATGCCTTCCGTTTTATCCGTTTGGGCACGTTTATCGAGCGCGCCGACAACACCCTGCGCCTGCTCGACGCGCGCTACGAAATGGCTGGCGATCAAGTCGCAGCGGTCACCGATGGCACCGCCCACGCTTACTACCAGTGGAGCGCGTTGCTGCGTGCGTTGTCGTCGTTCGAGGCCTACACCGAGATTTATCGCGACGCTCCCGGCGCCCGGCAAGTGGCCGAACTGCTGCTGTTGCGCGCCGATGTGCCGCGTTCGCTGCGCGCATGCAGCGAGGAGATCGACCAGATCCTTGCCAGCCTGCCCGGCCTTAATGGCCGCCCGGCGCAGCGCCTGGCCGCCGAGATGGACGCACGCCTGCGCTTTACCGCCATCGACGAAATCCTCGAGGAAGGCCTGCACGCCTGGCTGACCGACTTCATCCCCTTGGTCCGCCAGTTGGGCGACGCCATCTACAGTTCCTACCTGGAGGCCGCATGAGACTCTCCATCAGCCACGAAACCACCTACCACTACGAAGACAAGGTGCGCGCGAGCATTCAGTACCTGCGCCTCACGCCACACGACAGCGAGCGCCAGCACGTCATCAGTTGGCAGCTCGACCTGCCGCGCCCGGTGCGCGCGCAGGTCGACCCGTTCGGCAACATCCTGCATGTGCTGACCCTGGACGAACCCCACGATGCCATCATCATCGGTGCGCGTGGCCAAGTGGATATTGATGAGTTGCGCGAGGCCGAACACGAAAGCCAGTCGGCGTTCCCGTTCCTGCGCAGCACCCGCCTGACCGAGCCCGACGAGGCCTTGCGGCGCTTCGCCGCGCAGCACTGCCACCAACGTCGCGACCGCACCGCGTTGATCGACCTGATGCATGCGCTCAACCAATCGATGGTCTACACGCCCGGCGCCACTGAAGTCGACACCTGCGCCGCCAAGGCCTTCGCCGGGCGTGCAGGCGTGTGCCAGGACCACACCCATGCGTTCCTGGCGTGCGCGCGCAGCCTGGGCATTCCCGCGCGGTATGTGTCGGGGTATTTGTACACCGAAGACAGCACCCATCTGGCCAGCCACGCCTGGGCCGAAGCCTGGTTGGATGACGCCTGGTACAGCTTTGACGTGACCAACCAACTGGCCCGACCGGAGCGGCATTTGAAACTGGCGGTGGGCCTGGATTATTTGGACGCGTGCCCGGTACGCGGCATGCGCCGTGGCGGCGGGCACGAGCAGATGCACGCCAAGGTGTTCGTAGCGCCGACGCCGGTGGTGTCAGTGCAGCAGCAGTAGGGCGCGGGTGCCGCGGGCAGCCGGCTTGTTGTGATGATCTGACGTGGTGTGAAAATCAGGCTTTTTGTGAAGATCTGACTTGTTTTGAAGATCAGGCTTTTTGTGGCGAGCGGGCTTGCTCGCCACAGAAGCCCGTTCTCCACAGAAACCTGCTCTCCCTACAAGCCCGGCCTGGTCAGACTAGAACCTTTCAAGGCTGTTGCTTGCGCCCCGCCATATGCTTCAAATACCCCAGCAACAAATCCAGCTCGCCGTCAGGCAGCACGCTGGCTGCGAACGCCGGCATTTTCGCCTGTGGCCACTGCCGCAGGCTTTGCGGGTTGCGGATATAGCGCTTGAGAAAGTCGCCACTGAAATACTCCGTGGGGTTATAGGGAATATTCAGGTCCGGCCCCACGTGCGCATCACCCGCACCATTCAGGCGGTGGCACGCCAGGCAGTTTTTCTGGAACACCAAAAACCCCTGGTTAATCGGATCATTCGCGGCCAACGTCGGGTCCGGCAGCAACGCCGGAAAGCGCTCGGCCAGCGTCTTCAACTGCTTGATCCCCACGATCTGGAACGGCCACTGTTCCGGGCCGATTTTTCCTGCCTGCGGATCGGTCCACACCAGATAAAACGGCCCCGCACTCGGCTTGCCCTCCGCCAGTGCCGGCCAAGGGTTTGCCGGGTCTTCCACCGCCAACCAGGCACGCGCGCCGTGCGTTTGCAGCAGCGGCGCAGCCGTCAGCTCTGCCGCAAAACCATCGAGTGCCACGGCCTGCAGATGATTGGCAGGCGTCAGGCCGGGTAACAGCGCCGCCAACGGCACTGCGCGATAGGTCATGTTGCGCTTGTAGGAAACGTCATCGGTGATCTGCACCGTTTGCACATCCGGGTGCGTGAGCAGATCAGCGGTCTGCCAGGTCGTGCTGGTGTGGTCCAGCTCAATGGTCAATTGCGCGGCCCACGCGGGCAGGGCCAGCAGGGCTGCGAACAAGGCGAGGATCGGTTTCAAGAGGGCGCCCTTTCTAAGTGGCGATGAGGCGAATGCCAGCCGAAATTTATACGTAAAAAGGCAGCCCCTGCAACAGGACCGCTATTCGCAATGTCCCGGCAGGTGCTGCCAAAAGCTGCAGTCCTGGTGCACGGTGTGCACGGAAGGTGAGGGTCGGGCCGTTAACCAATGATTTTGGTTAAGTTGGGCAAAATCAGAATCAGTGTGGTGGCGAAAAGAATAAGTCCCGCCTGACGTACTTTCGAATGTTTGAACATGGCTGACTGCCTTTTGTTGTTATTCCTGAGCGTCAAACGCGTGTCGGAGAATTCCAGTATCGCGATATGACGTTGCACTTTTCTTACAGCTACTCCGGCAAAACCCGGCAGCAACTTCCTTACTGATTGAACCTTAGAGCCCTCGTTCTTCGCGCCTTAGATCCATTTCGTATCAACGGGTAATTTTTTTCGCTAAAAAATGCATGAGGCCTATCGCCATATTCGCGCCAATGCCTCGGCTAGACAGCTAAAACGATTAATCAGCGGTTTGCGGTGGCTGCCTACCGTTCGTCCGAGTGATCAGGTCAACAGCAACCAGCGCCTTCGCCAATGAAACCGTGTCAATCGGGCTGTGGCGCCGATCGCAAAGTGCATCCGCCGGGGTTGCGTTGGCAGGGTATTTCAAGGCAGGCTCTGAGCTGTTCATTATTCCAATCACTGTGTCAGGTATTTTATGTCGCTACGCGTCTGTATCCTGGAAACCGATATCCTGCGTCCAGGCTTGATCGATCAATACCAAGGGTATGGGCAGATGTTCAAAAGCCTGTTCTCCAAACAGCCGATCGCCGCAGAATTTGTCATCTACAACGTGGTGCAGGGCGAATACCCGTCGGATGATGAAGTGTTTGATGCGTACCTGATCACCGGCAGCAAGGCCGATTCTTTCGGCAGCGACCCGTGGATCCAGACCCTCAAGACCTACGTGCTCGACCGCTACGCGCGCGGTGACAAGTTGCTGGGCATCTGTTTTGGTCATCAATTACTCGCGCTGCTGCTGGGCGGTAAAACCGAACGCGCGAGCAAGGGCTGGGGCATCGGCATTCACGACTATAAGCTCAACGCCAAGGCACCCTGGATGAGCCCGGTGGTGGAGGAGCTGACCCTGTTGATCAGCCACCAAGACCAAGTGACCCACCTGCCGGACAATGCCACGGTGATCGCCTCCAGCGATTTTTGCCCATTTGCCGCGTACCACATCGAAGACCAAGTGCTGTGCTTTCAGGGCCACCCGGAATTCATCCACGACTATTCCCGTGAGTTGCTTGAGATTCTTCAGACAACGCTGGGCGAAAAGGTCTACACCAATGGTGTTGCCAGCCTGGCGCGCGACCACCACGGCGCCACCGTGGCGGAATGGATGATGCGCTTTGTCGCGCACACGCCACGCGCGGCGGTTAAAGCCAGCCCGAACGCTTGAAGCTGGCCCACAAACTGGTGCAGCCCACGCCAATAAACCCGAGCACCGCAAAATAGCCGTAGTGCCATTGCAGCTCGGGCATGTTCTGAAAGTTCATCCCGTAAATCCCCGCCACCGCCGTAGGGAACGCCAGGATTGCCGCCCACGCGGCGAACTTGCGTTGCACCACGCTCTGCCGCGAAGCCTCCAGTAACACGCCGATCTCGATGGTTTCGCTGGCAATATCGCGCAACGTGGCAAGGTCTTCCATTTGCCGCGTGACGTGGATCTGCACATCGCGAAAATACGGGCGCATGTTCTTGTCGATAAACGGGAAACTCAGTTTCTGCAGTTCCTCGCTGATCTCCACCATCGGCGCTACATACCGGCGCAAGCGCAGCACGTCGCGGCGCAGGCCGTGGAGGTTCTGAATGTCACGCTCGTTCAACGAATTGCACAGCACGTTGCGCTCCAGCTCATCGATCTCCGCGTGGATCGCCTCGCTGACCGGCTGGTAGTTCTCGGTGACAAAATCCAGCAGCGCATACAGTACGAAATCTTCCCCATGTTCCAGTAACAGCGGCCGCGCCTCACAGCGCTGGCGCACATAGCCGTAGGACGCTGAGTGACCGTTGCGGGCGGTGATGATGTAGCCCTTGCCGGCAAAAATATGCGTCTCGATAAACACCAGTTTGCCGTTGTCGCGCACCGGTGAGTAAGTGACGATAAACAGCGCGTCGCCGAAGGTTTCAAGCTTCGGGCGGCTGTGCTTTTCCAGCGCGTCTTCGATAGCCAATTCATGCAGGTTGAACTGGCGTTGCAGGTTATTCAGCTCCTGCTCATTGGGCTCTTCCAGGCCGATCCACACAAAGTGATCGGGTTTGGCGGCCCAGGCCGCGCCTTCGTCGAGGGTAATATCAGTAACTTTCTTACCGGCGCTGTACACGGCGGCCGCAACAACTCTACCCATGGTGCTGATCGCTTCTGATTGGGAGGACAGGAGTTGGGCAGCTTAGCCTGAATGGCGTTCCATTGGTGCGTGTAGGTGGGCGCTTTTTGTGGCGAGTAAATCAGTCGGTTTTCAGCTGACGGTCCAGCGCTGCGATAGCCTCATTCATCTGCTCCTGGCAGCTCTGCATCAGGCGTGGGACGTCATCCGAAGTCAGTCCGGCGGTAGGAATTGGCGGCAACGAGCGTATGAGTACATCACCACTGTTCCAGCGATTAAGCCGCATGTGGGTCACATAATTGCTCACGCACACCTGCACGATCGGCACGCCGGCCGTAATCGCCATATGAAACGCGCCTTTCTTGAACGGCAACAGGCCCTTGCCCACGTTACGCGTGCCTTCCGGGAACACCCAAATCGAGGTGTCCTCGTGCTGCAAGGTATGGGTGGTGGTGAGCATCGCGCGGCGAGCCTTGTGCGCGTTGCCGCGGTCGATCAACACATTGCCCGCCAGCCAGAACAACTGGCCAAACAACGGCACCCATTTCAGGCTTTTTTTGGCGATACACACGGTGCGATGAGGCACCACGGTGCCGAGCACAAACAGGTCATAGTTGGACTGGTGGTTGGCGATGATCACACACGGGCCAGGCTTGTTACGCAGGGAGTCGACATCAGCCTTGACGTTTAAACGCAACATCCACATCGCAGGAATTGCGTATAAACGCGCGCACAGGCGACTGTTGTCCGGGTTGAACGGCCGGCAGATCCCTAACAGCACGCCCAGCACACCGGCAAGCATAAAGTGCAGGCTCATCAACAACATACGTAACAAAAAAAGCATCGATACGGCCCATCGGGACAAAAGTTGGCGCAGTGTACGGACGTGCACTGTGTTCGGCAATTGCCCCTACGGACGTAGGAGATAGGCGATGTTTAAGCACATGTTTCAGCGTATGCAAACACCACCCGGCCAGAGCGGCTAAAGAGGTTTCGGATTTTTTTGTAAGAAAAAGCCCAACTCAAGGTTGGGCTCCAGCGCAGCACATGCAACGGTGTCAGCTCAGGATATGGCCCTGATCCTGGATGATTGCATCATCCAACGCTTCCAGCAGCGCCTTACGCACCTTCAATTTGGTCTGCTTGTGAGCGGTCATGTTGATCTTTTTCAACTGCCGCGCCGCTTCCAGCGCCGCTGCGTGTAGCGCCTCCGGTGCCACCACCTTATCGAGGAAGCCAGCACCCAACGCGCCCTGCGGGTCAAACATCTCGGCATTGATCACCGACCGATGAAACGCCGACTTGCGCAGGCGATCACGTGCCAACTCGATACCGGCATGGTGCATGGTCATGCCAATCGCCACTTCATTCAGGCCAATACTGAACGGGCCTTCCACACCAATCCGATAATCCGCCGACAGCAACAGGAACGCGCCCTTGGCCACCGCATGCCCAGGGCACGCCACAATCACCGGAAACGGGTGCGACAACAAACGACGCGCCAACGTCGAGCCCGCCGTCACCAGCCCGATTGCCTCTTTAGGGCCAGCCGTCATCACCTTCAAATCATAACCACCCGACAGAATGCCCGGCGTCCCGGTGATGATCACCACCGCCCGATCCTGCTCGGCCCGATCCAGCGCCGCATTAAACTCGCTGACCACCGCCGGAGAAATGGCATTCACCTTGCCGTTGCTCAAGGTCAGGGTCGCGATACCGTCTTCGAGGTGGTAAGCAATCAACTCACTCATGACGCGGTTCCTTGTAAGGCTTGTTATAAAGAGGCTGTTTATAGCCATGCATACACAGACGTTACCCACCACGCCCGCCCCGGTAAAGCGCCGTGACTGACTGCCCAGTCAGGCGTTTGCCGCATCGCCAAGGGTAGACGGCCCGGAGCAGGGCGCAGCCGCCGTCCCAAACGCACAGCGCCGGTGCCCGAGAATGGCACAATCGCCACCCCTCGCTGAGCGGGTAGCTGCATTACTGTCTAAGCGCATGAAAATTCTCAAAAAAACCTTTGCCATCAGAAAGGCTTTCGACTACATTAGCGCGCCTCGACAGACTGAACTGGTTTGACGAGATACGGTGAAGTGTCCGAGTGGCTTAAGGAGCACGCCTGGAAAGTGTGTATACAAGAAATTGTATCGAGAGTTCGAATCTCTCCTTCACCGCCATATTATGTAAACACAAACCCCTGATTTTCCTAGAGAAAGTCGGGGGTTTTTGGTTTTTGGTACGCCCAAAAAGGCTCCATGGGACCACCATGGGACTGGCGCGCTATTTTGGTGCGAAAAGCGGACAGTCGTAGAAAAGGTTACAAAGGGCAGTCATAAGCCGAATTCAGGGAGATAGCGCAGTGGATTACATAAGGCGCTTCATTGAAAAGCACAGATACGGAAGGTGGAAAGAGATACTGATTGGCTATGCCATTTTGTGTCTGCTGTCAGCAGTCGCCTCCGCATGGGGGAGTCGCCACTTTCTTTCGTCCTTTGCGCTCTGGACTCTTACACATGCTCTCTACCTGCCCGTCTTGTTTCTTTGCCTAGGACTTTCTATCTGGATAGGGATGTACGCTGGCAGAATGTCCAAGCTGACGGTAATTGGCTGGGTTGTGGGCATAGCTGTATTCGCGATTGTGGGTTGGATGATCCCAGACCTGGTTAGCAAGGTCCCGGGTATTGGCTGGCGGTTCATGGCTGTTCTTAATTCCCAGAATTCCGACTACTAGCAAATCAAGGAAGTACTACACTCTGCCGTCATCACAAGGAGTAGTACCTATGCAGTTGCATGAAGTGGAAGAAGTGAAGTCGGTGTCGACAACCAGCGCAGCCAATCAGGCATTGTCCGAAGGCTGGACCCTGATTGCAGTTGTGTCTGACAGCGATGGAGGGGCGCGCTATGTGTTTGGCAAGTCCGAGCAAGCGACCAAGGCCCCGATGAAAATTTCGGCCGCCGCTCTGGCCAAGGCCAACGAAGGGCTGTAAGTGCGTTACGAATAACGCCACATTATGTAAACACACACCCCTGACTTTCCTAGAGAAAGTCGGGGGTTGTGGTTTTTGGCATCCCCAAAATAGGCCTACGGGGCTGGCGTTTTATAAGCAGGGACGAGCTGATGATTAAAAGAGACCGCTCAATCTGCGCCAGTTGATGCTTCGAACCTGCCGCGAAACGTCATCAAACCCGACTCGACATCGGCAAGGGTCATTCGCCCCACTATTGAAAAGCTCTAACGCTGGCTCCCGCAGATTCGGCCAAATCAAACAGTAATTTTTAAGAATTTTCTTAAAGGATCTCACCATTCACCTTGCTACGCTGGAAAGTGAAAACCGTGTTGGAAACGCGGCTATTCATAGACTTTAATTACGCGTGAAAGGAACCACGACCTTGCCTATGATCGACAGTAAACCGCTCAAACCCGCCAGTGATGCCTATCAGTCAGCCCGCCACGCCTGGGATGCGTCCATATCAGCGCTGGCCAAGGCTAATGTCGGCGAGACGCCGCCGCTGGAGATGCAACGGTTGCACGACGATGCGCGGCAAACGCTTGAGGCGGTATTTGCCGCAGGTGCTGAACTGGCTGAGGAAGTGGCAAAAGCCATCGGCCAAGCCGAGCGTGCCGCGAGGGAGTGACCTGCAGGATTTCCAATCGCTGGTTGCCCGCGCCACGAATCATCTTATGGAAACGTGCAGGTTCATTTCCGGCGCATCACCCCCCAATATCGGATAAAAAAACCCCTGGTTTCGGGAGAAATCAGGGGTTTTGTGTTTATGGATTTTGAAAGTGTGCGGTTGTTAGATCACTCGCGTGGCATATCCATCCGCCGCGCAATGACATCGAGCAAGTCGCACCCGTCGCGCAGGGGAACTGAGCAGAGCAACGCGAAATCGCTGAGTACGACGGCATCAGTACTTATTTCACTGCGTAGTGCAAGGTTCTCAAGGACTTGGGTGACCGCCCGAAGCCTGCAAGTAGCGGCGTCGAGGAGTATTTCCAGCGGCACGGTGGTGTCGATAAAAAGGGCAGGGGTGGCGCTGTCGTTGCTGGTCAGGGCGATGTATTGGTTCACGGGTGACTCCATTAAGACAAAGATAAATAACAACGAAGCTTTTTCACGAGCCACGGCCAAAAACGGCAGTCGCCTGGAATAACGTCGTTTGCATTCCGTCTTGTAGTCGAGTCGCCAAACCCGGCCGCCTTGTGGGCGACCGCGTGACTATAGGCTCGGCAATTTTGAAGCGACAGGCCGACGCTTCCGAATGGAGTGTAGGACGTTGCCCAAATCTGTTGGTTTGATACGCGCCCAGCCTCAATGCCGGTGCCGATGATGCACATCCGGAAAATGTGCATGGCTATGCCGCGTCACGCTGTGCACATGCACATGGCTATGCGGCTCTGCCGAATCCCACTCAAACCCATGCTCATGCTGATGGTGTTCATCGTGCACATGCCGATGCGCATGTTCCGTAGCCTCGTGTTGATGCTCATGCGCGTGGCGTTCCGTCAGGTGCAGCCACACGCCCACGGCCATCAACGCCGAGGCAATCCAGAACGCCACGGTCACCGACTCGCCGAACGCCAGCAAGGCCACCGCCGCACCGAGGAACGGTGCTGTCGAGAAGTACGCACCCGTGCGCGCACTGCCCAGCCCGCGTAACGCCAGCACAAACATCACCAGGCTGATGCCATAGCCCAGAAACCCGACCAACAGGATAGGCGCCAACTGCGCCACACTTGGAATCTGCGCGCCGAGGTACAGCGCCAAACTGCAATTGACCCACCCTGCAATCAGGCCTTTGGCGCCAGCGATAAACAGCGCGTCGCCGGCTGAAACTTTGCGCGTGAGGTTGTTATCAATCCCCCAGCACACACACGCCAGCGCAACGGCAAACGGCCCGGTCCAATCCTGATGTGTTCCGCCACCGTCGGCCCACGACAACACCACGCCGCCGAGCACGATGGCGAGCATCCCGAGGACGATTCGCCGGTCGGCGTTTTCTTTAAACACCAGCCAGGCGATTACGGCGGTCAGTACCGATTCAAGGTTGAGCATCAGGGAGGCGGTCGCGCCAGCGGTGCGGGTCAGGCCGAACATCAACGCGACCGGCCCGAGGATGCCGCCGAACGCGATGGCGCCGATCAGCCAGGGCCATTCAGAAGGTGTCAGTCCGCTGGGTTTCCAGCCGCGATCACGCAAAAGGCGCACGCAGGCGAGGCCTATGCCGCTGCCGAGGTAAAGCAGGCCGGCGAGTAGCACGGGCGAGAGGCCCAGGCCGAGGCTTTTGGCGAGCGGGGTGCTGGCGCCGAACAGGGCGGCGGCGGCGAGTGCGTAAAGAATGCTGAGGTTCATGGGCCGTCCTCGAAAGTCTGGCCCATGATACGTCGCTTGCCAGGGTCAGCGCCTTGGCAAGTTCACACTTATTGCGCGGTTTTCAGCTTGATTACGTCACCCGAAATCTTGGTGGTGTAACCGCTCAGCACCCAAGCCCAGAACCAGTTTTCCTGTACTTGGGTGTTGATCAGCGCGTCGCCGCCTTTGGCCTTGATGGCTGCAGTCTGGGCGCGTACGAAACGGCTGTTCTGGCCGATCGGGATAATCCCGAACAGCATGATGCCGGTGGCGCTGGCTTCACTGTGGCCCAAAACGGTGTATTGGCTGCTGTCGTACTGCGGGGATTTGATGGCGGTGCCGGTGCAGCCTGCGAGGGTGAAACCAAGAACGGCTGCTGCAACCACTTTACTGACGTACTTCACGGGGTAACTCCATGGGCAAAAATCGAGACTCAATTCTCGAAAGCGCGCCACTCTAATCGCCGCGCTGGCGGATTGAAATCACTTCCCCGCAATTTTCATCTTCAGGCTTGCACGTACACCCACGCGGTCAGCCCCGACGCCAGCGCCACCGACACGCGTTTGTAGTCCGACACTTCGTAAGCATCCGCCGCCGCAAGCTCCTCTTGGTTGATCTGAAAGACGCTGCCTTCAACGCTGGCCGCCGGTTCGGTGGTGGGCGCGACGATAGGGTGATGGGTTTTGCCGCTGGTGGCGAGTACGTCGGGGTCGGTGATTTCTACCCAGCTTTGCGAATAGCCGAGCATCGCGTAGTGTTGGCCGACCAGTTCGCGGCCGAAGTTGGCGAGTTGTACGGCTTTGTCTTGCAAGGTGCCGTAGGAAAACAACAGCACAGGGAATTGGGTGGAGTGTTCCATGGGTAGTCCTTAAAGGGTCAGGCGAGTAAGTCTTCGTAGAAGGCGCCGTAGGGCTTGCTTGGGTGGGCGATCTGGATTTCCAGGATCCACAGCCCGGCATTCGGGTAATGCTCGAACTGGCCGAGGTCGCCGCCGCGATGGATGGCGTGCGGGAAGTCGCTGACGCGGTGGCCTTTGATGTCGAGGTTCAGTTGCCAGCCCATGGCGTGCGCCTGTTCTTCGGCGTAGCGGTAGAGTTCGAGGCCTGCGAGCCGGTCGTTTTTCCAGCGCGATTGTACGCGGTCGAAGAGTGCTTTGGCGGCGCTGGCGCAGGCGATCATTTGCGCGTCGTTGCCGGTGCTGAACGTGGCCCCGGCGTCACCTTCGTGGCCCTGCCACACGGCGCCCATGTCGATGAAAAAAATATCGTTTTCGCCGAGCACCGGGTCGCCTTCGGAGCGTTGCTTGAAGGTCTTGAGGGTATTGGCGCCGAATCGCACCAGCAGTGGGTGCCAGATGCGCTGCATGTCGAGGTCGGCAAGCACTTGCTTGCCCAGCTCGCGCGCTTCGGATTCAAGCATGCCGGGGCGGATGCGCTGGGCGAGCTGTTCGATGGCTTGCCAGGTCATCGCTTGGGCATAACGCATGGAGTCGATGGTGTAGGCGGCGCCCACGGCTTCTTTGGGTTGTGCAGTCACCGGTATGTCCTCAAATCAGGCTGTGCTGGTCGTTATTTCTTTTACTATATAGCGATGCGATGGCAGAGCCCAACTTGAAGATAACAGCGTTCAAGGTGATAGCGCCGTTGTTGTTGTTGTTGTTGTTGTGGCGAGCGGGCTTGCTCGCGTTGGGCTGCGTAGCGGCCCCTTTTGAGACGAATGCACTGTGTCAGGCATCCCTCGGTGAATGGTTTTGGGGCTGCTGCGCAGCCCAACGCGAGCAAGCCCGCTCGCCACAGGGGAGGGTGTCTGGCTTTGGGATTTGTGTATCGCGGGCTGGCCGGCTTTCACGTTTAGAGGTGCAGACCCACGGCCACGCCACCGGCCTTGTGGCGAGCGGGCTTGCTCGCGTTGGGCTGCGAAGCGGCCCCTTTTGAGACGAATGCGCTGTGTCAGGCATCCCTCGGTGAATGGTTTTGGGGCTGCTGCGCAGCCCAACGCGAGCAAGCCCGCTCGCCACAGGGGAGGGTGTCTGGCTTTGGGTTTTGTGTATCGCGGGCTGGCTGGCTGGCTTTCACGTTTAGGGGGCAGACCCAAGCCAGGCCACCGGCCTTATGGCGAGCGGGCTTGCTCGCGTTGGACTGCGAAGCGGCCCCTTTTGAGACGAATGCGCTGTGTCGGGCATTCCTCGGTGAATGGTTTTGGGGCTGCTGCGCAGCCCAACGCGAGCAAGCCCGCTCGCCACGGGGGAGGGTTATGCGTTTAGAGGTGCAGCCACGCCAGGCTGCCGAGCACCACGGCGAGGCCGCCTGCGGTGTATGACATGCGCTTCAACCATTCCTTGCGCGTCAGCAAGGTGATTGCCGCCAACGAAATCGCGATCTGAATCGCAGTCATCGCCTGTGCCCAGCGGTGGTGCTGGTGCAGCGCTTCTTCGGATTTCTCATCCCAGGCCTTTGAGGTGGCCTCAAGCTTCTCGGCTTGCTGGCGCACCTGTTCTTTCTGGCTCTTGTAGCGCTCAATTTCGTCCTTGTAATGCGCAGCATCAACCCCCGGAATATGCGTGGCCAACTCCGCCAGGTTTTGTCGGCTGGATTTGGCCTGGTAGTAGTTCCATTGGTTGGCAGCTTCGGTCTTGATGATGGCGGCGTTGTTTTTGTCCATCGCCGCTTCGCTTTCGGTGGAGCCGGCCTGGTAGCTGAGCATCGCGCCCAGGGTGGCCATCAGCGCGGTCATCACGGCGATGCGGCTGGCGAAATTGTCGCCCCGGCCGTGGGCATGTTCGGTGGTGTGTTCGATGTGTTTTTCGTGGGGGCTGGGGACTTCAAAGGCTTCGGACATGGGCGCGTCTACGAACGGAATGAGGGAGACTGATTCTTCACCAGCCAAGCTGTCTCAAACCTGTCCAGGCCTAGGCTTTTTTGATCAATCGCACATACACCGCGATGTTGATCACCACCACCACCGTTCCCAGCATCAATTGAATGTTCGGGGTCAGCCCTGCGGGATAAATCAGCGCGAGAATGTAGTGCTCGATAAACCCGCCGCCGTAGCCGTCTTGCCCGGCGAGGTGGCGAAAGAGGTTTTCCCAGCGGGTCAGCGGGCAGGGCAGGTGGAGCATTTCGACCGCAATGCCCCACGCCACCGCCGGTAGGTGCAGCCACAGCACTGGGCGCCACTTGAGCGCAAGCAGGCCGCCGAACAGCACGAACAGAATAAAACTCAAGTGGAACAGCACCAGGCTGTCGGCGGCTAGACGGTAGAGCATCACGGGCACTTCAAAAGGGCAGGCGCACAGTCTAAAGGGTTGCTTGCCGGTGAGCGTGGCCGTTATTGTGCTGAATCCTTTTTGTCTTCCGCTCAAGGTTTTGTTGTGATGAATGCACCGCGTACTGCAGTCGGTCCGATCAAGGCCGTGATTTTCGATATGGACGGGTTGTTGCTGGATACCGAAGGCATCTACACCGAAGTCACACAGATCATCGCCGAACGTTATGGTCGTACCTATGACTGGGGGATCAAGCAGCACATCATCGGCCGTGGCGCCCAGGACTTGGCCGAGTACGTGGTCAAGGCCCTGGGTTTGCCGATCACGCCGGCTGAGTTTCTGAAAATTCGTGAGCCGTTGATGAGCGAGCGGTTCCCCAAGGCGTTGGGCATGCCTGGCGCCGAGGCGTTGGTGCGCCACTTGAAGGCGCATAACATCCCCATCGCGGTGGGCACCAGTTCGTCGCGCAATTCGTTTGGCCACAAAACCACGTTGCACCGCGAGTGGTTTAGCCTGTTCGGCACCATCGTCACCGCTGACGACCCGGAAGTCGGCGCCGCCAAACCCTCGCCGGACATCTTCCTGACCGCCGCGCGCCGCCTGGGCGTAGCGCCGCAGGATTGCCTGGTGTTCGAGGATTCGCCGTTCGGTGTAACCGCCGCGAAGGCCGCCAACATGACCGCCATCGCCGTGCCGGATGAAGCCATGGCCGACAGCAAGTACCACCACGCCGACCAGATCATCCGCAAACTCGCAGACTTTGATCTCGCAGCCTACGGCCTGCCGCCCCTGCGCTAAGGTGGAAGGGGGCTCGCGCCCCCTGTTGCCGTGCCGCTTGAAACCTACGCGCTGAAATCGCCATCAATGGTCCGGCTGGCCGCGGTGACGTAACCAGCTTGCGGCCCTGTGGGAGCCGGGCTTGCTCGCGATGGCCGCGCCTCGGTTCAGCGCGGCCAACCGATGATCTTTTTCGGGCGTGGCGTGGCATAGGTCCTGATCTTCGACGTCGACAACCCCAACCGCACCAGCGATTCGGCAATGGTCACTGCCGCCGTCACGCCATCCACTACCGGCACGCCGGTGCGCTGGCGAATCTGTTCATCCAGCCCGGCCATGCCGCCGCAGCCCAGGCAGATTACCTCAGCCTTGTCATCACGGATGGCCAGTTCCGCCTGGCGCACGATGGCTTCCATTGCGGCCAGCGGGTCTTCTTCCAGTTCCAGCACCGCCATGCCGCTGGCGCGCACCGAAGCGCAGCGCTGGTACAGGCCTGCAAGTTTCAGGCGGTCCTCGATCAGCGGCACGGTGCGGTCCAGGGTGGTAACCACCGAATAGGCATGCCCCAGAAACATGGCGGTGCTGGCGGCGGCCTCGGTGATGTCCACCACCGGCACGTTGAGTAATTCCTGCAAACCTTCACGGCCGTGTTCGCCGTAACCTGCCTGAATCACCGCATCAAACGGCTGGTCGTAGGCCATCACCCGGTCCATCACCGCGATGGCCGCCAGGTAACTCTCAAAATTGCCCTCTACCGATTCGGCGCCAAAGTACGGCGTGAGCCCGACAATCTCGGTGCCTGGCGAGGCCACGGCCCGGGCCTGCTGGGCGATGGTTTCGGTGATGGATTCAGTAGTGTTGACGTTGACCACGAGGATGCGCATGAACTGCCCCTGGTTGATGACTGGCGTTAGCTCACGCCTTGCTGATGATATTCCCGGCGTGCAACCCGCACTCCTTTTGTGTGGCTTCTTCCCACCACCAGCGGCCTTCGCGCTCGTGCTGGTTCGGCAGCACCGGGCGGGTGCAGGGCTCGCAGCCAATGCTGATAAAACCGCGCTCATGCAGGCTGTTATACGGCAGCTCCAGCATGCGGATGTAACCCCAGACTTCCTCGCTGGTCATCTGCGCCAGCGGGTTGAATTTGTACAGGGTGCGTTCCGCGGTCGAGAACGCCGTGTCGATTTCCAGCGCCGCCACCTGGCTGCGGGTGCCGGGGCTCTGGTCGCGGCGTTGGCCGGTGGCCCAGGCACTCACGCCGGAGAGTTTGCGCCGCAGCGGCTCAATCTTGCGCACGCCGCAGCATTCGCCATGGCCGTCCTTATAGAAGCTGAACAGGCCCTTTTGCTTGACGAACGGTTCCAGCTTGCTTTGGTCCGGCGAAATCAGTTCGATGTCGATCTTGTAGAACTCGCGCACCTGCTCGATAAACCGGTAGGTTTCCGGGTGCAGGCGGCCGGTGTCGAGGCTGAAGACTTTGACCTGCTTGTTCAGCTTCCAGGCCATGTCTACCAGCACCACGTCTTCGGCACCGCTGAAGGAAATCCACAGGTCATCACCGAACTGGCTGAACGCCAGTTTGAGAATGTCCTGGGCGGATTTGTTGGCATAAGTCGCGGCGAGTTCAGCGACGTCGAAGGCTTGGTTCATCAGCACGGTTCCTGCAGGTCAGTGGCGCTTGGCGCTCTATAGGGGAACGATGGTATCAAAAACCGCCTTGCGTTGCGGTGGCGAGCTTGAATCGGCCGTTGAGCCTGCAGGGGATGGGGTGGGGCTGATGGTCTCATCGCGAACAAGCCCCACATTTGAATGTGTCAAGCCTCTGCGAGCAGGCGCTCGTAAGGAATGCGCAGGCCGGCGTGCAGACGCTTGATCATCGACAAGCTCAGCTTGCGCTTGTGGTTCAACACTTCGGAAACGCGCCCGCTCGTGCCTATAAAGGGCTCAAGGTCACGCGCGGTAAGGCCTAATTGCTCCATGCGAAATTTAATCGCTTCCACCGGGTCCGACGCCGGCATTGGAATATGTTCCGCCTCGTACTTCTCAATAAGCACGGCAAGAATTTCCAGCTCGTCGCCCTCGGGTGAGCCGAGGGCGGCTCCCCATAGCTGCTCCACGCGCGCCAGGGCAGCGGCCAGATCTTCTTGGGAATGAATCGGTTTGATGTTCATTACACGGTCTCCGCGTTGATCTGATCGTACTGGGCATGGGTGCCTACAAAGCGTATGAACCCAAGCTGTCGCTGATAATCGATCGCTATGATTACTCGATACTTGTTGCCGCCCACGTTGAATACAACCCTGCCGCTTTTAAGAATGCTCGCGGTTCTGAGCGCGGCCTTGAGTGCTTGTGGTGTCGGGTAAAGGGCCTTTTCCAGATGCCGATACAGCTCAGCCAGCGGCGTTTTCGCATCCGCATAAGCGGGGTGGCTTTCCCAGAAAATTCGCAGGGTAGATAAAGCGATTATGCGCATCGCTGGCACCTCCCAATACGGGAGATATTAGGTGTGGTTCGGAGGATATGCAATCCCGGAAATAATTTCTGACGAGTAGGCAGTCGCTTCATGTGATCCTTCACAGACGGCGGATGAACTGCCGGACGCTATCCTCCGGCTGATACTGCGTCCACCGCCGTTCTGATTCAGGCTTTTGCCAGTGTTCGGCTCAAGGTTGCACAGCCAGCAAGTGCGGGGCGCTACAGGCTTTCCAAAGTGTGTAACAACACGCGCACCTTGGTCAGCGACTCCTGATATTCCGCTTCCCACTGCGAGTCGGCCACAATTCCGCCGCCGCCCCAGCAGCAGACCTGCCCATCCTTGGCCAGCAGGCTGCGAATCGCGATAGAACTGTCCATCTCGCCGCGCACGTCCAGGTACACCAGCGAACCGCAGTACAACCCGCGTCGGGTCGGCTCCAGCTCGTCGATGATGTGCATCGCGCGAATCTTCGGGGCGCCGGTGATGGAGCCGCCGGGGAAGCTGCCGGCAATCAGGTCGAGCGCGTCTTTATCGTCGGCCAACTCGCCGGTCACGCTGCTCACCAAGTGGTGCACGTTGGGGTAGCTTTCGAGGCTGAACAACTCCGGCACCTTCACCGAGCCCGTGCGGCAGGTGCGGCCGAGGTCGTTGCGCAGCAGGTCGACGATCATCAGGTTTTCTGCGCGATCCTTGGGGCTGGCCAGGAGTTCGGCGGCGTTGGCGGCGTCTTCTTCGGGCGTCAAGCCGCGCGGGCGAGTGCCTTTGATCGGCCGGGTTTCGACCTGGCGTTCGCTGATCTTGACGAAGCGCTCCGGCGACAGGCTCAGCACCGCGCCGTCATCCGGCAGGCGTTGGAAGCCGGAAAACGGCGTAGGGCAGGCTTCACGCAGGGCGCAATAGGCGACCCACGGATCGCCGCTGTACGGCGCGCGAAAGCGCTGTGCGAAGTTGACCTGGTAGCAATCGCCCGCCTGAATGTAGTTCTGGATGCGCACGATGGCTTCACGGTAAGCCTCGGCAGTCAGGTCCGGGGCCATTGGGCCTTGCAGTTTAAACGTCGCGGGTGTGTCTACAACGCGCTGGCTGAACAACGCGATCAACCGTTGCCGGTGGCTGTCAGCCAGCGAGGGGTGAAACACCAGTTGGCTGGTCTGCGCCTGGTGATCGCTGACCAGCGCCCAGGCATACAACCCAAAGCGCGCATCCGGCAGGTGCAAATCGTCTACGGCCGGGTGTGGCATTTGCTCCAGGTGCCGGCCAAAGTCGTAGCTCAGGTAGCCGATCAAGCCGCCGGCAAACGGAAGCTCGTAACCTGCGGGCAGCGCCGCTTTACCCAACTGCGTCAGATTTTTGCGCAGTCGTTGCAGGAAATCACTTCCGCTTTCGTCAGGCGCTACCGTCAACGTCGTTTCTGGCCAGGCGCTCAGCACGTCATAACGCCCGCGCTCGGCAACCGGGCGGCCGCTGTCTAGAAGCACGGCGCCTGGGGCATGGCGAATCGTCGCAAAGTACTCTGCGGGGTTGGCCCGATAGGGCAGCGGGTGTACGGAACAGGTCGACATGCGGGGTGGATCAGCCGTTGACGTGGGGGAGGCGATTGTAGTCTCCCGAAGGGTTTGGTCCTAGAGCCCGCTCCCACATTGGATGGGTGTTCAGCCTTCAACCGGCGGGATGTGTCCAAACATCTCTTGCGCAAAATTCACCCGTTCTTGCGGGGTCTCCGTCACGCCGGCGACTTTTAATGCCTCCAGGCGCGCTTCCACCGCATGCGTGCGCAGGGTCAGGCCGCAGTCGTTGGCGATCTGGATATTCAGCCCCGGCCGCGCATTCAGCTCAAGAATCAGCGGGCCTTTTTCCTGGTCCAGCACCATGTCTACGCCGATATAACCGAGCCCGCACAGCTCGTAGCAACTGGCGGCGAGCTTCATGAAACCGTCCCAGTTGGGCAATTGCACGCCGTCCACCGCGTTGGTGGTATCGGGGTGTTTGGTGATGATGCTGTTCAACCAGGTGCCGCGCAGGGTCAGGCCGGTGGCCAGGTCGACGCCCACGCCAATCGCGCCCTGGTGCAGGTTGGCCTTGCCGCCGGACTGGCGGGTCGGCAAGCGCAGCATGGCCATCACCGGATAGCCCATCAGCACGATGATGCGGATGTCCGGCACGCCTTCGTAACTGATGCTCTTGAAGATCTGGTCGGGCACCACGCGGTATTCGATCAGCGCGCGGTCACGGTGGCCGCCCAACGAATACAAGCCGGTGAGGATGCTGGAAATCTGATGCTGGATTTCCTCGTGGGTCAGCAACTTGCCCGACACCGTGCGATAGCGCCCCTCAAAACGGTCGGCGATCACCAGGATGCCGTCACCGCCAGCGCCTTGCGCCGGCTTGATCACGAAGTCGGTGCGCCCTTTGAGGATGTCTTCGAGCTTGTCGATTTCTTTTTCGGTAGAAATGATCCCGTACATTTCCGGCACATGAATACCGGCCGCGATCGCCCGTTCCTTGGTGATGATCTTGTCATCCACAATCGGGTACAGGCTGCGCTTGTTGTACTTGAGCACATAGTCGGCGTTACGCCGATTGATGCCCATAATCCCCCGCGCTTCGAGGGCCTTCCAGGTCTTCCAGAAGCCGAACATTACTGGTCAGCCTTCAAGAAGGCTTTGAAACGCACCAGCTCGGTCAGGCGGTAGCCGCGATAACGACCCATGGCCAGCATGAAACCCACCAGAATCAGCAGGATCGCCGGGAAGGTGAACACAAAGTAGATCAGCTCCGGCACGCTCATGATGATGTGCGCGAGCGATGCGGCGAACAGCGTACCAATCGCCACTTTCAGCGCATGGTTGGCGCCGCGCTCTTCCCAAGTGATCGACAGGCGTTCGATGGTCATGGTCAAAATCACCATCGGGAACAGCGCCACCGACAGCCCGCGCTCCAGGCCCAGCTTGTGGCTGAACAGGCTGATGGCCGCAATCAGCACCACCACGAAGGTCAGTACCACCGACAGCCTCGGCAGCATCTGCAGCTTCAAGTGTTCCAGGTACGACCTGAGCGATAAGCCCAGCGCGGTAATAATCGTAAACAGCACAATGCCGAAGCCCAATTGCGTCTCGCGAAACGCCAGGGCGATCAGCACCGGAGTAAAGGTGCCCAGCGTCTGCAGGCCGATCAGGTTGCGCAGGATCAGAATCACCAGCACGCCAATCGGGATCATCACCATGATCATGAAGGTCTGCTGGGTCTGCAGCGGCAGGCCGTACAGCGAGTATTCGAGGAAGTTGGCGTCGGTGTTTTCGTCGGTCAGCTTGGCCAGGCGAATCGCGTTCATTTCGCTGTTGTTGAGACTGAAGGTCACCATGGCTTTTTTGCCGCCGTCGACGGTGATCAGGTTTTCATCGCCGGTCCACCACAACAGGCGGTCAGACGGCAGGCCTTGCTCGCCGGTCTCCGGGTTGAAATACAGCCAGTCACTGCCATTGAAGCTGCGCAACCACAGTTCCGGGGTTTGCGGCTGGTCGGCGACCAAACGAATGGTGTGGACTTTTTCGACCGGTACATGCGCGATGGACAGCAGCAGCTCGACGATCTTGGCCTTGTGCGGCGTCGACGGGTCGCCCGCCAGCAGCAGTTTCACGTTGTCGTCGCTGAGGTTGTTGGTGCGCTTGATGGCTTCGGTGATAAAGGTTTCGACGTCGGCCGAGTGCTGGCGGATCGGCGCCAACAGGGCTTCGGCGGCGATTTTTTCGGGGCCTTCCACCGCGATGCTGTCACGGAAGGTCGGGCCTTTGATCTTGACCTTTTCGCCGCTGTAACGCTTGGTCAGCACCAGCCGGTAATACAGCGTCTGGTTGCCCTTGGCGCGGCGGGCCGACCAGGTGACCTTGCGGTTACCGTCAGTGCGGTTGACGCTTACGCCGTAATTGTTCGAGATGAAACTTTCATTGAGGCTGACGAAGTCGCGGCTCAGCGGCGGCACGAACATCGTGATTTTTACCGGGTCTTTGGGGTTGGCGACGAACTCGACCTTGGCGTCGATGTTCCACAGGTCGTCGGTGGCGTCCTCGGTGACGGGGATCCCCAGCACGAAAATCTGGTAGGCGGTGACCGAAATACCCAGCACCACCAAAATGGTGATGAGGATTTTCAGGTGCAGGGTCAGAGAGCGCATTCAGTTTACTCGGCGGTATGAGCGTCGGCGGCGCAGGCGGGTTTGCCCGCTGCGTATTTAAGACTGGGGTCAACCAGCGCATCAAAGCGTTTCAAGGCTTCGGAGCCGATCAGCAGCGGATATTGGAATGCACTGCGGTCAGTCAAGTTCACTTCGATGCTGCGTAAAGCGCTGCCCATGCAAATGTCCAGGGCGATCACTGGGCGGGCGGTGTAGTTCTTGTCCTCATCGGGGTCGTAATCACCGGCGCGGCGCTTGATTTTGCTCACGCGTGCCAGCGGGCGTTCGATGGGGTGGGAATGGGCGGTGTCGATGGCCAGGTAAAAGCGTACCCAGGATTCGCCGTTGCGCTTGAACCGCTTGATGTCGCGGGCGCTTAACGACGCGGTTTTGGCGCCAGTGTCGAGTTTGGCCGCCACTTCCAGGTCGATGCCTGCCAGTTTGGCGTATTCGTTCAGGCCATACACGGTCTTCTCGGCGCCAACGCAGAGTGCCGGTAGCAGCGCCGGTATGGACAGTAGGCAAAACAGGGGGAAGGGCTTGAGTCTCATAGATCCCGGGGCAGTGCAGTGCGATGTTCCATTCATGGCGACTGGCATTGCTGCGCAATCTCTGGTGCGCCGGTTCATCAAGTGATGTCAGGCAAAAGCGGCGGGCATTCTAACATGATGCTTTTTCGGCGCCAGCGCTGGCAGGCGGCCATGCCCGATTAAGTGCAGAAAGGGTTATTAGACGATTGTCGACAATGTGGATTTATTCTTTGACTATCGTGGGCTGATTGACTAGTTTTTGTCGCATTGCTTTGAAAGGTGTCGACAATATGCGGGTTCAGCTGCAAACCCCAGTGGTGGTGCAAGACGATTCGCAGACCATGTCAGAGAATGTCTTCCGGCGTATCCAGGCGGCTATCGTCAAGGGTGAGATCGCACCCGGCAGCAAAATCTCCGAGCCGGAGCTGGCGCGCACCTACGGCATCAGTCGCGGCCCGTTGCGTGAGGCGATCCACCGCCTGGAAGGCCAGCGCCTGCTGGTGCGCGTGCCGCATGTGGGCGCGCGCGTGGTGTCGCTGAGCCACGCCGAGCTTGTGGAGCTCTATGAAATTCGCGAATCCCTCGAAGGCATGGCCTGTCGCTTGGCCGCAGAGCGTATGACCGACGCTGAAATCGAAGAGCTGCGCCAAGTGCTGCACACCCATGAGCGCGACGAAGCTTTTCAGGCCGGCCTCGGCTACTACCAGCAGGAAGGCGATTTCGACTTCCACTACCGCATCATTCAAGGCGCCGGCAACCGCACGCTCACCCAAATGCTCTGCGGCGACCTGTACCAATTGGTGCGCATGTACCGCATCCAGTTTTCCGCCACACCTAATCGTCCCCGCCAGGCCTTTGCCGAGCATCACCGCATTCTTGACGCGATTGCCGACCGCGACGGTGAACTGGCCGAATTGTTGATGCGCCGCCATATCGGCGCTTCCAAACGCAATATCGCCCGTCATTTCCCAGGCGGCGCGCCTTCAACACGAGGTGAGTCATGAGTTCCAACAATAACAGCACTCCCGGCCAACGTTTTCGTGACGCGGTCGCCAGCGAGCAACCGTTGCAAGTGGTCGGCGCGATCAACGCCAACCACGCGTTGCTGGCCAAGCGCGCCGGTTTCAAGGCGATCTACCTGTCGGGCGGCGGGGTGGCTGCCGGTTCCCTCGGCGTTCCGGATCTGGGCATCACCGGCCTGGATGACGTGCTGACCGACGTGCGCCGCATCACCGATGTGTGCGACCTGCCGCTGCTGGTGGACGTGGACACGGGCTTTGGCTCCTCGGCGTTTAACGTCGCGCGCACCGTCAAGTCGATGATCAAGTTCGGCGCCGCCGCTATCCACATCGAAGACCAGGTGGGCGCCAAGCGCTGCGGTCACCGCCCGAACAAAGAAATTGTGTCGCAACAGGAAATGGTCGACCGCATCAAGGCCGCTGTCGATGCACGCACCGATGACAGCTTTGTGATCATGGCGCGCACCGACGCGCTGGCGGTCGAAGGGCTGGAGTCGGCGCTGGAACGCGCCGCCGCGTGCATCGAGGCTGGCGCCGATATGGTGTTTCCGGAAGCCATCACTGAGCTGGACATGTACAAGCTGTTCGCCTCCCGCGTCAACGCGCCGATCCTGGCCAACATCACCGAATTCGGCTCGACGCCGCTGTACACCGTTGACCAGTTGAAAGCGGCTGATGTTTCTATCGTGCTGTACCCGCTCTCGGCCTTCCGCGCCATGAACAAGGCCGCCGAGAATGTGTACACCGCGATTCGCCGCGACGGCACCCAGCAGAACGTGATCGACACCATGCAAACGCGCATGGAGCTTTACGATCGCATCGACTACCACACTTTCGAGCAAAAGCTCGACGCGCTGTTCGCCGCGAAGAAGTAAGCCTGCTCCCACACGCGGCTCCCTGAATAATCACAAAATTGGAGAAGAATGATGGCTGAAGCAAAAGTATTGAGTGGTGCCGGCCTGCGTGGTCAGGTGGCCGGGCAAACCGCGCTGTCTACCGTGGGCCAGGCGGGTGCCGGGCTGACCTACCGTGGCTATGACGTGCGCGAACTGGCTGCCGACGCACAGTTTGAAGAAGTGGCGTACCTGCTGCTCTATGGCGAACTGCCGAACAAGGCCGAACTGGCCGCCTACAGCAAAAAGCTCGGCGCATTGCGCGACCTGCCCCAAGCGCTGAAAGAGGTGCTGGAACGCATCCCTGCCGACGCCCACCCGATGGACGTGATGCGCACCGGTTGCTCGTTTCTGGGCAATATCGAGCCCGAGAAAGACTTCAGCCTGCAGCACGATGTGACCGACCGCTTGCTCGCAGCCTTCCCTGCGATCATGTGCTACTGGTATCGCTTCAGCCACGACGGCAAGCGCATTGATTGCGTGACCGACGAGCCAAGCCTCGGTGGCCACTTCCTGCACCTGTTGCACGGCAAAAAGCCCAGCGAGCTGCATGAAAAGGTCATGAACGTGTCGCTGATTCTTTACGCCGAACACGAATTCAACGCCTCGACGTTTACCGCCCGCGTGTGTGCTTCCACGCTGTCCGATTTGTACTCTTGCGTCACCGCTGCCATCGGTTCGCTGCGCGGCCCGCTGCACGGCGGCGCCAACGAAGCGGCGATGGAGATGATCGCTAAGTTTGATTCGCCGCAAGCCGCGGTCAAAGGCACCCTCGGCATGCTTGAGCGCAAAGACAAGATCATGGGCTTCGGCCATGCGATCTATAAAGACAACGACCCGCGTAATGAAGTGATCAAGGGCTGGGCGAAAAAGCTCGCTGACGAAGTGGGCGACAGCGTGTTGTTCCCGGTGTCCGAAGCCATCGACAAGACCATGTGGGAGCAGAAAAAACTGTTCCCCAACGCCGACTTCTACCATGCCTCGGCGTACCACTTCATGGGCATCCCGACACCGTTGTTCACGCCGATTTTCGTGTGCTCGCGCCTCACCGGCTGGGCTGCGCATGTGTTTGAGCAGCGCGCGAATAACCGCATCATCCGTCCAAGCGCCGAGTACATCGGCGTCGAGCAGCGCAAGTTCGTGCCAATCGAACGTCGCTGAAGACCGGCGATTCCAGGGTTGTAAACCCGGTCAACGGTGGGAGGGGGCTTGCTCCCGATGGCGGTGTAACAGTCACTCGATGTGTTGAATGACACACCGCTATCGCGAGCAAGCCCGCGCCCACATTGGGATCGGTTTTCACCTTTGGATCAGTCGGCTCCCTGTACTTACCGTGACCGAGTCCTGACGATGAACACTGAATTTCGCAAACCGCTGCCCGGCAGCCGCCTGGATTTCTTCGACGCCCGTGCGGCAGTCGAGGCAATCAGCCCCGGTGCCTACGCCACCTTGCCTTACACCTCCCGCGTACTCGCGGAAAACCTCGTGCGCCGTTGCGACCCCGCCAGCCTCAACGCGTCGCTGAGCCAACTGATCGAGCGCAAGCGTGACCTCGACTTCCCGTGGTTCCCGGCGCGCGTGGTGTGCCACGACATCCTCGGCCAAACCGCGCTGGTTGACCTCGCCGGCCTGCGCGATGCCATCGCATTGCAAGGTGGCGACCCGGCGCAGGTCAATCCGGTGGTGCCGACTCAACTGATCGTCGACCACTCGCTGGCCGTCGAAGCCGGTGGTTTTGACCCGGACGCCTTTGAGAAAAACCGTGCCATCGAAGACCGCCGCAACGAAGACCGTTTTCACTTTATCGAGTGGACCAAAAAGGCCTTCAAGAATGTCGACGTGATCCCGCCCGGCAACGGCATCATGCACCAGATCAACCTGGAGAAAATGTCGCCGGTGATTCAGGTGCGCGACGGCGTCGCCTTCCCGGATACCTGCGTGGGCACCGACAGCCACACGCCGCATGTGGACGCGTTGGGCGTGATCGCCATCGGCGTCGGCGGCCTTGAAGCTGAAAGCGTGATGCTCGGCCGCGCCTCGTGGATGCGCCTGCCGGAAATTGTCGGCGTCGAGCTGACGGGCAAGCTGCAACCGGGCATCACCGCCACCGACATGGTGCTGGCGCTCACCGAGTTCCTGCGCCAACAAAAAGTGGTGGGCGCGTGGTTGGAATTCTTCGGCGAAGGCGCATCCAGGCTGACGCTGGGTGACCGCGCTACCATCTCCAACATGGCCCCGGAATACGGCGCCACGGCGGCGATGTTTTACATCGACCAGCAGACCATCACCTACCTCAAACTCACCGGCCGCGAAGACGAACAAGTCACCCTGGTCGAGCAATATGCACGCCACACCGGCCTGTGGGCGGACGACCTGAGTGGCGCGCAGTACGAGCGCGGCCTGCGCTTCGACCTGTCCAGCGTCGTGCGCAACATGGCCGGCCCGAGCAACCCGCATGCGCGCGTGGCCACCAGCGATCTGGCGGCCAAGGGCATTTCCGGCCAGTGGGATGACGTGCCGGGGCAAATGCCCGATGGCGCGGTGATTATCGCGGCGATCACCAGTTGCACCAACACCAGCAACCCGCGCAACGTAATCGCCGCTGGCCTGTTGGCGCGCAACGCCAACCGGCTTGGGCTGGCGCGCAAACCGTGGGTTAAATCGTCGTTGGCGCCGGGTTCTAAAACCGTCGCCATGTACCTCGACGAAGCCGGGTTGACCACCGAGCTTGAGCAGTTGGGCTTTGGCGTGGTGGCGTTTGCCTGCACCACCTGCAACGGCATGTCCGGCGCACTCGACCCGGTGATCCAGCAAGAGATCATCGACCGCGACCTGTACGCCACCGCCGTGCTCTCGGGCAACCGCAACTTTGACGGGCGTATTCACCCGTATGCCAAGCAGGCGTTCCTCGCTTCGCCGCCACTGGTGGTGGCTTACGCGATTGCCGGCACCATCCGTTTCGACATCGAAAAAGACGTGCTCGGCATGGACGCCAACGGCAAGGAAATCCGCCTGAAGGACATCTGGCCGAGCGACGAAGAGATCGACGCAGTGGTCAAGGCGTCGGTCAAGCCGGAGCAGTTTCGCAAGGTCTACATTCCGATGTTTGCGATCCACCCAGACACCGGCCCCAAAGTTGCGCCGCTGTACGACTGGCGCCCGCAAAGCACCTATATCCGCCGCCCGCCGTACTGGGAAGGCGCGCTGGCCGGTGCCCGACCGCTCAAGGGCATGCGCCCGCTGGCGGTGCTGCCGGACAACATCACCACCGATCACTTGTCGCCGTCCAACGCGATCATGCTCGACAGCGCCGCCGGCGAGTACCTGGCGAAGATGGGCTTGCCGGAAGTCGACTTCAACTCCTACGCAACCCATCGCGGCGACCACCTGACCGCGCAACGCGCAACCTTTGCCAACCCGAAACTGTTCAACGAAATGGTGGTTGAAAACGGCAAGGTCAAGCAGGGTTCACTCGCGCGTATCGAACCCGAAGGCCGTGTCACGCGGATGTGGGAAGCCATCGAAACCTACATGCAGCGCAAGCAGCCGCTGATCATCATTGCCGGCGCCGACTATGGCCAGGGCTCGTCGCGTGACTGGGCGGCCAAGGGCGTGCGCCTGGCCGGTGTGGAAGCGATTGCCGCCGAAGGCTTCGAGCGCATCCACCGCACCAACCTGGTGGGCATGGGCGTGTTGCCGCTGGAGTTTCTGCCGGGCACCGACCGTCACACCTTGCAGATCGATGGCAGCGAAACCTATGACGTGATCGGTGAACGCACGCCGGGCGCGACGCTGACGCTGGTGATCAACCGCAAGCATGGCGAGCGTGTCGACGTGCCGGTGACGTGCCGCCTGGACACCGCCGAAGAAGTGTCGATTTACGAGGCGGGCGGCGTGTTGCAACGTTTCGCCCAAGACTTCCTGGAATCGGCGGCGACCGCCTGAAGAGGATGACCATGGCACACGTAGCGCAAATCAAGATCCCCGCCACCTATATGCGTGGCGGCACCAGCAAGGGCGTGTTTTTCAGCCTGCAAGACCTGCCCGAATCAGCGCGGGTGCCAGGCGCCGCGCGCGATGCCTTGCTGCTGCGCGTGATCGGCAGCCCAGACCCGTATGACAAGCAAATTGACGGCATGGGCGGCGCCACATCCAGCACCAGCAAAAGCGTGATCGTGGCCAAAAGCACGCGCGCCGATCACGACGTGGACTACTTGTTTGGTCAGGTGTCGATCGACAAGCCGTTTGTGGACTGGAGCGGCAACTGCGGCAACCTGTCGGCGGCGGTCGGCTCGTTCGCCATCAGCGCAGGCTTGGTCCACCCGGCGCGCGTGCCGCACAACGGTGTGGCGATGGTGCGCGTGTGGCAGGCGAATATCGGCAAGACGATTATTGCCCACGTGCCGATCACCGACGGCGCGGTGCAGGAAACCGGCGACTTTGAACTCGACGGCGTGACCTTTGCGGCTGCCGAAGTGCAGTTGGAGTTCATCGACCCGGCCGCCGAAGAAGAGGGCGGCGGGGGTTCGATGTTCCCCACCGGCAACCTGATCGACGACCTCGAAGTGCCGGGTATCGGCACCTTCAAGGCGACGCTGATCAACGCGGGCATTCCGACGATTTTCATCAATGCCGAAGACCTCGGCTACACCGGCGCCGAACTGCAAGGCGCGATCAACAGTGATCCAAAAGCCCTGGCGATGTTTGAGACGGTGCGCGCCTATGGCGCATTGCGCATGGGTTTGATCAAGCATCTTGATGAAGCCGCCCAGCGCCAGCACACACCCAAGGTCGCGTTTGTGGCCAAGCCTTTGGACTACGTGGCATCGAGTGGCAAGGCGATCAAGGCCGCTGATATTGATGTGTTGGTGCGCGCGCTGTCGATGGGCAAGCTGCACCACGCGATGATGGGCACGGCGGCCGTGGCGATTGGCACGGCGGCGGCGATTTCCGGCACCTTGGTCAACCTCGCCGCTGGCGGTGGGGAGCGCAGCGCGGTGCGTTTCGGGCACCCGTCCGGCACCTTGCGCGTTGGCGCTGAGGCCAGTCAGGTCGACGGCGAATGGGTGGTGAAAAAAGCCATCATGAGCCGCAGCGCCCGGGTGTTAATGGAAGGCTTCGTACGCGTGCCCGGCGATGCATTCTAAAACCCACCGCCGCCCTGTTGTGGGAATGGGCTTGTGTGAGAGGGAGCAAGCCCCCTCCCACAAGGTTGGGTGGTGCCAGCAATACATAAGCAGGCAAGCAGACCTGCCAACACATGATCAACCCTGAGCCTGAGGATTAAACCCAACCCTTTTGGAGTACTGCCATGAGCGCCAACGTCGACCAGAACAACCGCCCCGACTACGACCAGGTTCTGCAGGACATCGCCGACTACGTCCTCAGTTACCGGATCGAGTCCCAAGCCGCATTGGACACTGCGCGCAACTGCCTGATGGACACCCTAGGCTGCGGCCTTCTGGCCTTGCGTTTCCCGGAGTGCACCAAGCACCTGGGGCCGATTGTCGAGGGCACGGTGGTGCCGTTCGGCGCGCGCGTGCCGGGCACCTCGTTGCGCCTGGACCCGGTAAAAGCTGCGTGGGACATCGGCTGCATCGTGCGCTGGCTCGACTACAACGACACCTGGCTCGCTGCCGAATGGGGCCACCCTTCGGATAACCTGGGCGGCATCCTCGCGGTGGCCGATCACCTGTCGCAGAAGCGCGTGGCCAATGGCGATGCGCCGTTGACCGTGCGCGCGGTGCTGGAGGCGATGATCATGGCCCATGAAATCCAGGGGGTGATTGCGCTGGAAAACTCTTTCAACCGCGTCGGCCTTGACCATGTGTTATTGGTCAAAGTCGCTTCCACCGCCGTCACCGCCAAGCTGATGGGCGCCAACCGTGAGCAGTTGCTCGCGGCGTTGTCGCACGCGTTTGTCGATGGCCAGGCGCTGCGCACTTACCGCCACGCGCCGAACGCCGGTTCGCGCAAATCCTGGGCGGCGGGTGATGCATCCAGCCGTGGCGTGCGCCTGGCGGACATCGCGCTGCGCGGCGAGATGGGCATCCCAAGCGTGTTGAGCGCGCCGCAATGGGGTTTTTATGACGTGCTGTTCAGCCACAGCAACAACGACCTGGCACTCAAGCCTGCGGACAAGCGCGCGTTCAGCCTGTCCCAGCCGTACGGTACTTACGTGATGGAAAACGTGCTGTTCAAGATCAGCTTTCCCGCCGAATTCCACGCGCAAACCGCGTGCGAAGCGGCAGTCACCTTGCACCCATTGGTCAAGAACCGCCTGCATGAAATCGAGCGCATCGTGATCACCACTCACGAGTCGGCGATTCGCATCATTTCCAAGGTCGGCCCACTGGCCAACGCCGCCGACCGCGATCACTGCCTGCAATACATGACCGCCGTGCCGCTGGCCTTCGGCAACCTGGTGGCGGAGCAGTACGAAGACGCGTTTCACGCCGCGCACCCGATCATCGATGTGTTGCGCGAAAAGATGGTTGTCGTCGAGGACCCGCGCTACAGCCGTGAATACCTGGAAGCGGACAAGCGCTCGATCGCCAATGCGCTGCAGGTGTTTTTCACTGACGGTACGAGCACCGAGCCAGTCGCGGTGGAATACCCGATTGGGCATCGGCGGCGGCGGGCGGATGGCATCCCGTTGCTGGAGGACAAGTTCAGGGCCAATTTGGCCACGCGGTTTACCGCACAGCGCAGTGATGAAATTTTCGCGTTGTGCAAAGACCAGGCGCGGCTTGAGGCGACCCCGGTGAACCGCTTCGTCGACCTGTTTGTGATCTGACGACCCCTAAAAAACTGATGTGGGCAGGAGGTTGTGTGGGAGGAGGCTTGCTCCTCCCACAAAAGCCTTATCTCACATTCGAATCGGGGTTGGCCTCAAGCAATCACATGCTGCCTTCAACATCGTCCAGGCTGAATGTCTCGGTGTGGTCGTCATACGAAAAAATCTCCGCATAGCGCCCCCACGCCACCACGCTTTCGAGGGTTTTTTCGACGAACGCTTCGGTCATCGAGTCTTCCAGTTCCTGCTCGAAACGCACGCGTGGCGCGCGGTGCCCGCTGCGTTCGAGCAGTACCTGATGAATGCGCGCGGCCAACGGCACGTGCTGGATCAGGTGCTCGGCGAACAGGGTTTTGCGCTCTTGGGTGCCGTAGTCGGCGAACAGTTTGCCGGCCTCGGTGAGGGTGATGTCGGCGCCCTTGAGTTCGGCGAAGCCCAGGTGCTCAAGCATCTCCGCCACCGGGAACAGGTCGTCGACTTCCAGCAGGCGCCGCTCGGCCACGGTGGGCAAACCGGCGTGGCCGTTATAGGGCTCGGCGGCGAGGGTTTCAATCAAACCGGCCATCAGGTTGGTCGAGACCTCCGGCAGCAGGCTGCCCATTTTCAGCTCGGGTAAACCCCGGCTGGCATCGGCGCTGCGCCGGTCGGTCATCAGCGCATAGATGTCGTCGACCATTTGCCGAAAGACCGGGTCGAGCCGGTTGCGCGGGTGTGCGAACGGCACTTTGATCTCGGCGACCACGCGGCCGGGGTTGGATGACAGCACCAGGATGCGGTCGCACATCAGCACCGCTTCTTCGATGTTGTGGGTCACGATCAGGATCGACTTGATCGGCAGTTGTTTGCCGCTCCACAAGTCCAGCAAGTCGGTGCGCAGGGTTTCGGCGGTGAGCACGTCGAGGGCGGAGAAGGGTTCGTCCATCAGCAGCAACGTCGGGTTAACCACCAGGCCGCGGGCAAAGCCCACGCGCTGCCGCATGCCGCCAGACAACTCGCGCGGGTAAGCGTTTTCAAAGCCGTCCAGGCCGATCAGGTCGATCGCCGCCAGGGCGCGCCGACGGGTTTCCTTGCGCTCGACTTGCAAGGCTTGCAGGCCGGCTTCGACGTTTTCCAGCACGGTCAGCCAGGGGAACAGTGCAAAGGTCTGGAACACCATGGCCACGCCTTCGGCCGGGCCGTTCAATGGCGCGCCGTTGTAAAGCACTTCGCCCGAAGACGGCTGGATCAAGCCTGCAATAATGCGCAGCAGCGTGGACTTGCCGGACCCGGAACGACCGAGCATGCCGACGATCTCGCCTTCGTGCAGGCTCAGGTCGACGCCGCTGAGTACTTGCAGTTCGTCTTTGCCTTTACCGAACACCCGGTTGACGTTTTTCAGCGAGTAGATTTCCGGCGTGGCGGCAGCGTGTGCGGTATAGGTAGTCATCACGGCGAATCCCGTCAATTCAAACGAAGTTTGTTTTCAGCAATGGCGTACATCGGTCGCCATACCGCGCGGTTGAAGGCCACGACAAAGATCGACATCACCACCACGCCCAGCGCGATTTTCGGGAAGTCGCCGGCGGCGGTGGTCTGCGCGATGTAGGCGCCCAGCCCGTGGGCAACCACGTTGTCCTGGCCCCAAGACACGTACTCGGAGACGATACTGGCGTTCCACGCACCGCCCGAGGCGGTAATGGCGCCGGTCACGTAATACGGAAAAATCCCCGGCAGCATCACCTTGCGCCACCACAACCAGCCGCGAATGCGGAAGTTCGCGGCGGCTTCCTTGAAGTCATTCGGAAACGCGCTGGCCCCGGCGATCACGTTAAACAGGATGTACCACTGGGTGCCCAGCACGATCAGCGGGCTCAGCCAAATATCCGGGTTGAGGTTGTAATGCAGGATCACGATGACGAACACCGGGAACAGCAGGTTCGCCGGGAACGCCGCGAGGAACTGCGCCAGCGGCTGAATTTTTTCCGCAAGCTTTGGGCGCAAGCCGATCATCACGCCCAAAGGCACCCAGATCAGCGAGGCGATCAGGATCAACCCGACCACTCGCAGCAGCGTGATCAGGCCCAGCACACACACATGGCCGACTTCGGCTAGGGTCACCTCAGTGCCGACGTACTGCACGATGTGATACAGCGCATACGCGGCCAACAGCGCAATCAGTGTGCCCCACACCCAGTCGATCACTTTTGAGGCTGCCGGGGTTTCCACCGGCAACGCCTTGAGCGCGCCGCCAGCCAGGCTGAAGCGTTTGTTGCCGATGCGGCTGATGGTGCGCGTGACAGGGCGCAGCATGCGCTGCACCACGCGCGTGCGCTGAATCAGGTTAAGCAACCAGGATTGCGGCGCAGCGCCTTGCGAGGCGGTGGTTTCCATGCGGAACTTGTCGGCCCAGGCCACCAGCGGGCGGAACAGCAACTGGTCGTACAGCAGGATCACCGCAATCATCGCGAGGATGACGTAGCCCACGGCGTACAGGTCTTTTTCGGCAATCGCCAGGGCCAGGTACGAACCCACCCCCGGCAGGGTGATGGTCTTGTCGCCGACGGTGATCGCTTCTGAGGCGACCACAAAAAACCAGCCGCCGGACATGCTCATCATCATGTTCCACACCAGCCCCGGCATGGCGAACGGCACGTCGAGCTTCCAGAACTTTTGCCAGCCGGACAGCCGCAGGTTGGTCGACACTTCCACCAGGTCATGCGGCAGCATGCGCAGCGACTGGTAGAAGCTGAACGTCATGTTCCAGGCCTGGCTGGTAAAGATCGCAAAGATTGCAGCGAACTCGGCGCCCAGCACGCGCCCCGGAAACAACAACAGGAAGAAGGTCACCGTAAACGAGATGTACCCGAGCACCGGCACCGATTGCAGGATGTCGAGTACCGGCACCAGCAGTTTCTCGGCGCGCCGGCTTTTGGCGGCCAGGGTGCCGTACAACAGGGTGAAAATCAGCGCGGCAACCATGGCCGCGAGCATGCGCAAGGTGGTGCGCATCGCGTATTCCGGCAGGTTGGCCGGGTCGAGGGAGATGACTTCACTTTGCAAGGTGGCGATGGGTGCCCAGGTTTCGCGGGCGGTGATCGAAAAAAACAGTAGAAAGCCGATGACCAGAGGCAGGGCAACCAAGTCCCAGCGGTTGGGTAGCAAGCGCAGTGTGGACGCCGGTAAATAGTCACGGAACACTCTGTTCATAGGCAGTCAGTCCTGCAGCGTTCAGGTTAAAAAGGCGCGGTGAGAGTGAGCTTGGCTGCTGCACGAATGCCCAACCGAGAAGGACGGGCGCTGTTTTCGTCAGTCAACGGCAACGAGGCGTTGCTGACGGAATTGTACGTTTCTGAATGTTACAAGCACATAAATTTGCTGTCAGTTTCCTGTACGAAACCGTGGTTTGGGCGCAGACGGATATTGACCCTGACACACGCGAACGCAGATTTTTGCTTCCTTGGAACTGGTTTGCGCGACAGGCCAATAAACTAGCTGAATGACGGGGTACGCCAAGTCGTCCGAAAAACCTGCACGCGGACCACGCGTGGAACTCAAGAGGTACTACATGAATAATGTCAGTAATCAACAGTATGCTCCCCAATACGGCTACGAAATGCCGCCCACGCCGCCGCCTGTTCGCTCCGGCGACACCCCCGGCCCACACGCCAACACCCCCGATAGCTCGGCAGATTCAACGCCGCCCCGTCCGCCGATGGGGCCAGAGCAGCGGGGGCAGTTTTCCAGCCACAGTAAAATCGTTAACCAGCCGCAGCCGCAAGGGGCTGATGCAACAGGCCAGATGGCAGAGCTGACGAACAAAAACAAAGAGCTTCACGCCAAATACGATGCGTTGCTGAGCAAATTTGATCCGATGCTCAGGCAACTTAATCAGAAAATAATAGACCTGACGGCGCACGTTGACGCGTCAGAAAAAAACGTTAAAGACGCGCCGGTTGCGCCTGGACCTCAGCCTGAGAACCGCCGTGGCGATGATCAGAATGTAGCGCCTCCTGAAACACCTCCCCAACAGAATGCGCCGGGTACGCCTCCTGCTCCAGACCCCGCGGATACGCCGGTGACGGAGCCGGGCCAGTCTGGAAGTCTTGAAGCGTTGACCCGCGTAACCAGTGAATTCAGCAGCAAGCTTGACGGATTACTCACCAAGTTCAATTCGATAATTGAAACACTGACTAACACTATTAATAATTTGGTGCAGCGGGTCAACGCTATGAACATTCCTGACAGCCAGACGCCTCCCGAGCAGGCGGACAGCCCCCAGACGACCCCGTCAGACGACGTACAGCCGCAAACGCCGATTGCTCCACACAACCAGCCAGCGGAGGCCGATGAGCCATCAGCGCCTGCTGCTGACACTGCTGAAAAGCTCAGTCAGGAAAACGCAAAACTGGAAGCCCAGCTCACTAAGATGGATGGTTTATTTCAGGACACAATTTCAAAACTTCAACAGCAGGTTGATAACCTGACTCGCCAACTTCAGCAAAAAGGCTAGGAAGCACGGAGTCGGCCAGCGTGGCGGTGAACCCCACTGGCCCTTCGATTAGAGCTATGCCTCAAAGCGCAGGATCACCCGCCGGTTGTGCTTGCTCTTCTTCTCGATTTTCTCGCAGAACACCCGGCCGATTTCTTCGGTGTTGAGCACGTGGGTGCCGCCGCAGGGCTGAATATCGACCCCGGCGATTTCGATCACCCGAACCGAGCCCTGGATAGCCGGTGGTGCGACCGCCTGCGTGCGGGTGATCTGCAGCAGTGTCGAGTACTCCGAGGCGGGCATCGACAGGGTTTTCACCGTGTGGGCCTGCTCGATCAGGGCGTTAAGGTCGTGGGTGATGCGGTCTTTGTCGAGGGTCATTTCCGGCAGGTCGAAATCCAGGCGGCCCTTGTCGGGGCTGATGCTGCAACCGGTGACAGGCGCATCAATGATCGAGCACAGCAGATGCAGGCACGTGTGCATCTTCATGTGCTGGTAGCGCCGCGCCCAATCCAGGCTGGCATCCACTTGCACCCCGGCGGTCAACTGCTCGGGGCAGTGTTGCACTTGATGCCAGATGACCGCGCGCAACAACGGGTCGCGCACGGTGCCGATCACGTCGACGCGCGTGCCATCGGCCAGGGTCAGGTGCCCGGTGTCGCCGGGTTGCCCGCCGCCCGTGGGGTAGAACAGCGTGTGTTCCAGGGCGATGCCCTGTTCGCTGACGGCGATCACCCGCGCGTTAAAAGCGTTCTGGTAGGGCGCGCTGTCGAACAGCGCCAGGGTTTGCATGCTGTGCATGGACACGTTCAACCTCCGACAATGATTGGGCTGGCTTGCAACAGGTGGCGCACCATTGCACTCAAGCCAGGTGGGGAGAGCAGGGTGATTTCAAATTCCGGCGCGCTGACTTTCAGGTTCAGCGGCAGGCGCGGCAGGTGGTCGCTGATGTCGAGGCGGCGCAGGCGAAATTGCAAGTGATGCCGCTCCTTCACCGTGGGTTCCAGCATCAGCCCCTGCAACGGGTGGAAGTCGGCGTCCAGCACCGTGACTTTATGGCTGGTGCTGACTTCGCCGACCACGTGCAAGCGCTCGTCCAGGGCGAACGCGCCGAGGTAATGGCTGCTGTCCGCTTCGGTGTTTTTTTGCAATTGAACCTGGTTGACGACCTTGACCTTTGTGCCCGCTGGCACATCCTGAGTGATCACACACGAGGGGCTGATAAACACGTTATCGCCGATCAACACATAGCCCAGCACGCGGGCGCCGGCGCCAACCTCGACATTGTTGCCCAGGCGCGGGTGGCGTTTGCCATCCGGGTTGTTGGCAATGCCGCGGGCGCCCAACGTGACGCCGCAGAGGATGTAGCAGTCGTTGCCGATCTCGCAGGTTTCGCCGATGACGGTGCCGTAGCCGTGGTCCAGCACAAAGCGGCGGCCGATGCGTGCTGCCGGGTGAATCTCTGCGCCCGAGAGGATTTTGCCCTGGTTGCTGAGCGTCAGGGCGATGCCCGAAAACACGCCGCTGGTGTGCTCCCCAAAATGCCATATCAGGTGCGCAAGCCGGTAATACAACACCGCTTTGAACGAGGCGTAAGCCTCCAGAATCAACTCGCCGCGCCCGCGCGATGCCGGGTCGCGATAGGCATAAGCGATCAAGTCGTCGGCCACGGCCTGGGCGGCGTTTTGGATCAGCGGCGCCAGGTGCGGTTCCAGCTGCTTCATCTGCGCAGGCGTCAGGGTCTGGATGAGGTGGGTGAGCAACTCATCATGCAGTTGTTGCATGTCGATAAAACATCCCATGGAGGCACCCCCGCATTCTGGATGGTTGGCAAACCGGTTAGTCGAAATGGGGCAGGTAGCTGTCGGCATTGTCGTAGACCAGGGTCAGTACCACCGTTTTGCGCGGCAGTTCGGGGGCGAGCTGGGCGATGGCAACCATGTTTGCGGCCGAGGACAGCCCGAGGCTGATGGCGTCGGTGCGCATGATGTGTTTGATCATGTCGGTACACGCCTGGCGTGACACTTTGAGCATGCCGTCAATCACGCCCATGTTGAGAATGCTCGGGATCAAGCCAATCGACAGGCCCTGGATATGGTGCGGCGCGTGCTGGTTTTTCAGCAGGTCACATTCCTCGGGTTCCACGCCCATCACGCGGATCGCCGGCCAGGTGGCTTTGAGGGTTTCGCCGATGCCGGTGATATGGCCGCCGGTGCCGATGCCGCTGACGAAGTAATCCACGCGCCGCTCACCGAACGCGCGGATGATTTCCGGCGCGGTGCTGTCGCGGTGGGTTTGCGGGTTGGCGCTATTACGTTGCTGGTTGAGCATCACGTAGCCGGGGTTTTCCAGCTGCAGCTCCATGCACTTTTCGCCGTGGGAGTTATTCCCGAGGCGGCTGTCTGACAGCACCACCTCGGCGCCGTACAGGCGCAGCAGCTTCTGCTTTTCGGGGCTGTAGTTGTCCGGGATCACCAGCACCACTTTGTAGCCCAGCACATTCGCGGCCATGACCAAACCGATGCCGGTGTTGCCGCCGCTGGGTTCGATCAGGGTTTGCCCGCTATTACGCAGCAGCACGCCACGGCGTTCAGCGTCGAGGATCATGCCCAAGGCGATGCGCGTCTTGTGGCTGCCACCGGGGTTGAGTGATTCCAGCTTGGCGTAGACCTCGATGCCGAGGGTTTCGGAAAACTGTGCCAGGCGCACGATCGGCGTGTGGCCGATCACGTCGAGAATTGAGTCATGCAACATCAGTCAGCCCCCGCTCAGTACAACGGCATGTCGGGTTCGACGTCACGCACCCAGTGTTTCATGCCGCCCTGCAGGACCTTGGTATTGGCGAAACCGGCCGCCAGCAAGGTGCTGGCGGCTTGCTCGGCGCGGGTGCCGGCGTAGCAGATCAAGTAGTGGGTGTTGTCGCGGCTGAGGCTGCCGAGCTGCGCATCCAGTTCAGCAAGGGGGATATTCACCACGCCCGGCAATTTGCACACTTCGAGTTCGCTGGCGTCGCGCACATCCAGCAGTACGTCGGCGCTGCGCGGGTGTTCGAGCAGTTGCTTGAGTACCCGTGGTTTGATGTAGCGTTCTTCGGCCAGCGCGGGTGCGCCGGCAATCGCATCTGCGCAAACCGCTGGCGCCACGGCGGCGCTGTGGCGCAGCGCCGAGCAGCAGGGGCAGTCGGCGCGGCGCTTGAAGCGTACCTCGCTGAACTTCATCGCCAGTGCATCGAAGCGCATCAAGCGGCCGGACAACGGCTCACCAATGCCGATCAGCAACTTGATGGCTTCAGTGGCCTGGATCATCCCGACCACGCCCGGCAGCACACCGATCACGCCGCCTGCGTTGCAGTTGGGGGCCAGTTCAGCCGGCGGCGCCGAGGGGAACAAGCAGCGGTAGCACGGCCCGCCTTTATGGTTGAACACGCTGATCTGCCCGTCAAAACGGTAGATGGCGCCGTACACCAAGGGTTTGCCGAGCTGCACGCAGGCGTCATTGACCACGTAGCGCGTGTCGAAATTGTCGGTGCCGTCGATCACCAGGTCATAGGCGCCCACCAGTTGCAGTGCGTTGTCGGCGGTGAGGGCAGTGTTATGGGCGTTGATCTGGATATGCCGGTTGAGGTCTTGCAGGCGCTGCTTGGCGGACTCGACCTTGGGCATGCCCAACGTGCTGTTGCCGTGGACGACCTGGCGTTGCAGGTTGCTGCTTTCCACCACATCAAAATCCACCAGGCCCAGCGTGCCGACACCGGCCGCCGCCAGGTACAGGCTGATCGGCGAGCCGAGGCCGCCCGTGCCGATGATCAATACTTTGGCTTTTTTAAGGTTCAACTGACCTTCGCGTCCCACGCCGGGCAGCGTGATGTGGCGCACGTAGCGCTGCACTTCTTCATTGCTCAGGGTCTCTGCGTCAATGCCGCCGGAAGTGGCGAGCAGCACTTCGATTTTGGCGTTTTCCGGTAAAGGTTCGTCGGCATCGATCAGCGCTTCCCCGGCGGTAAACAGGAAGTGGTCCTTGAGCTGGTGGTTGTGTGCGTGAAACAGGTGCTGGCGCAACTGCGGATGGCGGTCGCAGAGGTTTTCAATGACTTCGCGCAATGTCGATCCGGTGCCCTCAAGGGTCGATTCCGACAGCTTGGCCACGCGAACCAGAATGTCGGGGAAAGAGACAGCGTTCATGGACAGCTCCGTGTGCAGGTCGTTGAAAGGGTTAAGGGCGAAATGCTTGCCATCCCAGGCAAACAGCTTTGAACCCAGCGCCTGGCCCTGGCGAACGTCCACCACCAGGTAACTGACCGGGTAAATCGGCTCGCCGAGGAACAGCGCCTTGTCTTGGTCTTCATCACTGAAATAGGCGCCAACGTCCGGGTGGGAGTGGTAGATCACCACCACCGGGTTATCACTGCGAAACGCCTTGTTCATCAGCAGCGTGTCGGCGACGCAAAAGGTGTAGCCATTGGCCGCGCTGCGCGGGTACCTCTCGGGGTTCTTGTGGTGCAACTCATTCTGAATATTGCTGCCCAGGTACACGCTGCCGTCGGCGAACACAAAACCGCAGCATTCCTCCGGATAGCTACGGCTGGCGTGGGCGTAGATCTGTTCCAGGGCGGCGGGGCGGAGCACGTCCATGCTTCTCTCGGGTTGATGAGGCATCAATTTTTCTTGGCCAGGAATTTTTCGATGGGCAATTTGGTGATCGCAAAACCGGCCAGCAGAATCGCCGAGTACAGCATCAGGTCACGCGAAATCGCCACGCCTTCGTACCAGGCGCCGATGATCACCGCGAACACCGGGAAGATGATGAACACGAAGGACAAGATGATCGGGCTCAAGCGCTTGAGCAGCATGAAGTACACGATGAACCCGCCCACCGACGCCACCAGCCCCAAGTAGAACAGCGCGCTCCAGGAGCGCAGGGTGATGGTGTCGAAGGTCGGTGTTTCAAACCACAGGCCGGCCATAAACAGCATCAACCCGGCAATCCCGATGGGCAAGGTGTTGTAGGTGATCACACTGATGGCGCTGCCTTTTTGCTTGGTAATCACGTAGCACAAGGCGTGCATGACCGCTGCGGTCAGAATCGCCAGCACCCCGAAAAACTCGGCGTGGTCCAAGTGCAGGCCCTGGCCCCGGATGATCATGTAGAGGCTGCCGAAACCGATGCCGATGCCGATTATTTGGGAAAAGTAGATTCGCTCGCGCAGAAACAGCGCGGAAAAAATCAGGATAAATACCGGCATGCAGCTGAACAGCAATGCGGTAAGGCCGGATGAGACATGCATCTCGCCGTAGTTGAGCAAGTAATACGGAACGCTGAAGTAGCACAGCGTCACGAACACAAAGAACCAGCGGCTTTCACGTGGGAACAGGATCGGCTCGCGGCGCGCCAGGGCAAAACACAGGAACAGCGGAAAGGCGATCAGGAAGCGCAAGCCCGCAGAGGTTAGCGGTGGCACGCTTTCGACGGCGATCTTGATGCCCAGCCACGTGGTGCCCCAACTCAGGCACACGATAAGAAACATCACGCTGGTGACCAGGCCGGCCAGCCACTGTTTCTGAGTTTTTGTTTTTGTAGTGTTTTCCAGAACGGCGGACATTGGCATCGTTTATTACTTCCCTGAGCCGGAATTGAACTCTATATTGACTGTGTATTAAGTTGTTTCACTGCGTGATTGAACCCGAAAAAGCACACTATTAGGGCAAAAGATGGCTGTCAAAACAAATATTGACATGGTGTCAATTATGCGTGAGGGCTTGTCCAGCGGGCAGGGCGTGAAGTACAAGCGCCTGTCCGATGTGATGGAACGGGGCATCCTCGAAGGCCTGATTGAGCCGGGACGAAAACTGCCGCCGCATCGGGTGCTTTCCGACAATTTAGGCGTCACCATCGGCACCATCAGCCGGGCCTACGGCGAGCTGGAACGCTTGGGGTTGGTGGTGGCGCGCGTCGGTGACGGCACGTTCGTGCGCAAGCGCGGGATGGAGCGCCAGCGTGATGAAGGCTTTCGCAACGTCAGCGATGAGCCGCGCCAGTACTTCGATATGAGCCGTAACATGCATATTCCTGGGCAAGAAACGATGTTTCTGGCGCAGAGCTTCCAAACCTTGTCGAGCAACGCCAAATTCCTCCAGGACATCAGCGCCTATACCCCGGACGCGGGCTTGCCGCGCTACCGTGAGGCCGGCGCGCAGTGGCTGGTACAGCGCGATTTTCATCCGATCCCCGAGCAGGTCATCTGCGTCAACGGCGGCCAGCATGGTTTGCTCTGCGCAATGATGGCGCTGCTGCGCGCGGGCGATACGGTGGTGACCGAACAGCTCACTTACCCCGGCCTGATCACCGCCGCGCGCATGCTCGGCGTGCGCTTGATTGGCCTGGAAATGGACGAAGAAGGCGTGTTGCCCAGCGCGTTGGATGAGGTCTGTCGTAATCACCGGGTTTCAGCGATGTACTGCACGCCGACTATCCAAAACCCGACCACGGCGGTGCTGTCGATCCCGCGCCGCGAAGCGTTGGCGAAAGTCTGTCGCGAACACAACCTGCTGATTCTTGAAGACGAAGCCCACGGCGTATTGGTGGAAGACCGGCCGCCGCCGATGAGTTTTTTCGCGCCGGAGCGTACGATTTTGATCAGTAGCTTGAGCAAGGCGGTGTCCGCCGGGTTACGGGTGGGTTATGTGCATGCGCCACCGGCCTTGGTCAGCCGTGTTTCGGCGGCGTTGCGCTCGACCTGCTGGATGGCCACGCCGGTGACGTTGGAACTGGCGACGCAGTGGATCGAAAACGGCACCGCGCAATACCTGTTGAGCCAGCAGATCAGCGAGATCAGCCGACGCAAAGCCCTCGTGCGGGACCTGCTGGCGGGCCTGCAATACCGCACTCATCTGAATAGCCCGCACTTTTGGATCGAAGTGCCGGAGCCGTGGCGTGCGTCGGAAATCGAGGCGGAGCTCAAGCAGAATAATTACCTGATCGCCACCGCCGAGGCATTTGCCGTGGGGCAAACGGCCGTGCCGCAGTTTATTCGGGCGAGTATTTGTAATACGTCGGGCGATGATCAATTGCTCAGGGCGGGGTTTGATGCACTGGCCACCGCGCTGGGGCAGGGCGGCGGGCGGTTCCACCTTTAAGACCGCATCATCGTTCTTTGCGAGCAAGCCCGCTCCCACATGTGGAAGGCATTTCATTCCCCTGTGGGAGCGGGCTTGCTCGCGAAGGCGTCAGGTCAGGCAATGAAGATTATTTGAAACGCCGCTCCACGCCTTTCTCGACCAAGATCTTCGCCGAAATTTCCTCCACCGAAAAATGCGTGGAATTGATGTGCGCAATATTCTCGCGCCGGAACAGATTTTCCACTTCACGCACTTCGAACTCGCACTGGGCGTAGCTCGAATAGCGGCTGTTGGGCTTGCGCTCGTTGCGAATCGCGGTAAGGCGGTCCGGGTCGATGGTCAGGCCGAACAGCTTGTGCTGGTGCGCGCGCAGGGCGGCGGGCAGCGTCAGGTGCTCCATGTCGTCCTCGGTCAGCGGGTAGTTGGCCGCGCGGATGCCGAATTGCATGGCCATGTACAGGCACGTCGGGGTTTTGCCGCAGCGCGACACGCCCACCAGGATCAAATCGGCCTTGTCGTAGTAATGCGTGCGGGCGCCGTCGTCGTTGTCGAGGGCGAAATTCACTGCCTCGATGCGCTCCATATAATTGGAGTTGTGGCCAATGGAATGGGACTTGCCCACCGAGTAGGAGGAATGTTCGCTCAGCTCTTGTTCCAGCGGCGCCAGGAACGTGGAGAAGATGTCGATCATGAAACCATTGGAGGTCGCCAGGATCTCACGGATGTCTTGATTGACGATGGTGTCAAAAATGATCGGCCGAAAGCCGTCTTTTTCGGCCGCCAGATTGATTTGTTGTACCATGGCCCGCGCTTTATCTACGCTGTCTATGTAGGGCCGCGTGAATTTGGCGAAGGTAATGTTTTCGAACTGCGCGAGCAGGCTTTGACCCAATGTTTCGGCGGTAATGCCAGTGCCGTCCGAGATAAAGAAAGCAGATCGTTTCATTTGAGCCCTGGGCCTTAAGCTGATGGCGAATCTTGGATATGATAGGCGCGATTTTGCCGTCCCGCAGTGGGCCGCATTCTCACTTATTTTCCAGGTCCAGGCCACAAGCGCTGGCGAATGCTCCTACTGAGCAACCGGCGTCCTGAGCTTTTCCAACACAGAAAGTGGAGAGATCACCTTGGTAGAGTACGTAGTTTCCCTCGATAAGCTCGGCGTCCATGATGTAGAGCATGTGGGGGGCAAGAACGCATCCCTCGGCGAGATGATCAGTAACCTTGCAGGCGCTGGTGTTTCGGTGCCCGGTGGTTTCGCCACCACTGCCCAGGCTTACCGCGATTTCCTCGAACTGAGCGGCCTCAACGACCAGATCCACGCTGCGCTGGACGCTTTGGATGTCGACGACGTCAACGCCCTGGCCAAGACCGGCAGCCAGATCCGCCAATGGATCATGGAAGCCGAGTTCCCGGAGAAGCTCAACGAAGAAATCCGCGTAGCCTTCGCCACGCTGTCGGCCGGCAACCCGGACATGGCCGTCGCCGTGCGCTCCTCGGCCACCGCCGAAGACCTGCCGGACGCCTCGTTTGCCGGCCAGCAAGAGACCTTTCTGAATATTCGCGGCGTCGAAAACGTGATTCGCGCGGCCAAGGAAGTGTTCGCCTCGCTGTTCAACGACCGGGCCATTTCCTACCGCGTACACCAGGGTTTCGACCATAAGCTGGTGGCCTTGTCTGCCGGTGTGCAGCGCATGGTGCGTTCGGAAACCGGCACCGCCGGCGTGATGTTCACCCTCGACACCGAATCCGGCTTTCGTGACGTGGTGTTTATCACCGGCGCCTACGGCCTGGGCGAAACGGTCGTGCAGGGCGCGGTCAACCCGGACGAATTCTACGTACACAAACATACGCTTGAAGCCGGTCGCCCGGCGATCCTGCGCCGCAACCTGGGCAGCAAGGCGATCAAGATGATTTACGGCGACGAGGCCAAGGCCGGTCGCTCGGTGAAAACCGTTGACGTCGACAAGGCCGAACGCGCGCGCTTCTGCCTGACCGACGCCGAAGTCAGCGAGTTGGCCAAGCAAGCGATGATCATCGAAAAGCACTACAAGTGCCCGATGGACATCGAGTGGGCCAAAGACGGTGACGACGGCAAGCTGTACATCGTGCAGGCGCGCCCGGAAACCGTGAAAAGCCGCACGTCGGCCAACGTCATGGAACGCTACCTGCTCAAGGAAACCGGCACCGTGCTGGTCGAAGGCCGTGCCATCGGCCAGCGCATCGGCGCGGGCAAGGTGCGCATCATCAAGGACGTGTCCGAGATGGACAAGGTTCAGCCAGGCGACGTGTTGGTGTCCGACATGACCGACCCGGACTGGGAACCGGTGATGAAGCGCGCCAGTGCCATCGTCACCAACCGTGGCGGGCGTACCTGCCACGCGGCGATCATTGCGCGTGAGCTGGGTATTCCTGCAGTCGTCGGTTGCGGCAACGCCACCCAGCTGTTGAAAGACGGCCAGGGCGTCACGGTTTCCTGCGCTGAAGGCGACACCGGCTTCATCTTTGAAGGCGAGCTGGGCTTCGACATCAAGCAAAACTCCATCGATGCCATGCCCGACCTGCCGTTCAAGATCATGATGAACGTCGGCAACCCGGACCGTGCCTTCGACTTCGCGCAATTGCCGAACGCCGGTGTGGGCCTGGCCCGCCTGGAGTTCATCATCAACCGCATGATCGGCGTGCACCCCAAGGCCCTGCTCAACTACGACGGCCTGCCGCTGGAGATCAAGGAAAGCGTCGACAAGCGCATTGCCGGTTACAACGACCCGGTAGGCTTTTACGTCGAGAAACTGGTCGAAGGCATCAGCACCCTGGCAGCGGCGTTTTACCCGAAAAAAGTCATCGTGCGGCTGTCGGACTTCAAGTCCAATGAATACGCCAACCTGATCGGCGGCAAGCTGTATGAGCCGGAAGAAGAAAACCCGATGCTGGGCTTCCGGGGTGCCTCGCGTTACATCAGCGAAGCGTTCCGCGACTGCTTTGAGCTGGAGTGCCGCGCCCTCAAGCGCGTGCGCAACGAGATGGGCCTGACCAACGTTGAAATCATGGTGCCGTTCGTGCGCACCTTGGGCGAAGCGAGCCAGGTGATCGACCTGCTGGCGGAGAACGGTCTGTCGCGTGGTGAAAACGGCTTGCGCGTGATCATGATGTGCGAGCTGCCCTCCAATGCGATTCTGGCCGAGGAATTCCTCGAATTCTTCGACGGCTTCTCTATCGGCTCCAACGACCTGACCCAGTTGACGCTGGGCCTGGACCGCGACTCGGGGATCATCGCCCACCTGTTTGATGAGCGTAACCCTGCGGTCAAGAAGCTGCTGTCCAACGCTATCCAGGCGTGTAACAAGGCCGGCAAGTACATCGGCATTTGCGGCCAAGGCCCTTCCGACCACCCGGACCTGGCCCTGTGGCTGATGGAACAGGGCATCGAGAGTGTCTCGCTGAACCCCGATTCCGTGCTGGAAACCTGGTTCTTCCTGGCAGAAGGCCAAGCGCCCGCTTAAGGTTGACCCTTAAAAAGTGCCGGTCACCCGTCAAGGGTGACCGGCATTCTTATCTGTGCAGGGCGGAACTCCTTCCGGACGCCGCCCTTTTTTGTGCAAGAGCATTATGCAAAGCAGTAGCAACCTGTTTCCCGTCGCCCTGATCAGTGCTGAACGTCGCGGCGACCTGAGTGAAGATGTTTACCGGCTTAAACCCGGCAACAGCCCCGACGGTACCGTCGAGCTCGCCTTGACCCGTTTGGGTTTGGCCGATGTCCCGGAAAACCGGGGCACGCCGGTGATTTTATTGCACGGTAGCTTTTCCAATCGGCGTTTCTGGTACTCACCCAAAGGCATCGGCCTGGGTGCCTATTTGGCACGCCAGGGGTTTGATGTGTGGATCCCGGAAATGCGCGGGCATGGCTTGTCCAAGCGCAATCAGCAGTACGCCAAAAACCGTGTTGCAGACTATGCACGCTACGATTTGCCTGCGATTGGCGCGTTTGTGCATGAGCAAAACGGGCAGATTGCGCATTGGGTCGGCCATTCGCTCGGCGCTACCACGCTGGCTGCGGCTCTGGGTGGTCAGCATTTGGGCGCGGCGGCGGCTGCGTCCGTGGCGTTGTTTGGCTGCCAGGTCAGCCGCAGCCATTGGCCGCTGAAAATTCCGCTGGTGGAGTGGAGCGGCCGTTTCCTCCTGAAACGTTTTGCCCAGCTGTCCGGGCCGACGCTTAAGCGCGGCCCCGAAGATGAACCGGCGGGCGTGCTGATTGAAGCGATGCGCTGGAATGGCCTGTTCGGCCGCTTTGGTGACGCCGAACGCGATTGGTGGAAGGGCTTGGCCGACGTCGATGTGCCGCTGTTGGCCGTCAGTGCGGCGGGTGATCAGCAAGACCCGGATTGGGCGTGCCGCAAGCTGTTTGAACAAGTCGGCGCCGAGCATCGCCAATACCTGTGCCTGGGGCGCCGGCAGGGCTTTACCAGCGACTTCGGGCATGTCGAGATGCTGGTCAGCAAAGCCGCCCAGGCAGAAGTGTGGCCATTGGTGGCGCGGTGGTTGAAAGATCCGCTGACACCTCTATCCGGAACGCACCCGCAGGTGTTGGAAACGGCGTGACGCAAGGCTCTACGCGAAGCGTTTCACTCGCGCGTGGTTGCGGCTAAACTATGACGCGTTAAACGCTTCTGGTCATATTCAGTCGCTCAGTGCCTATTGCGTTGCGCCGGGGTGGGTCTGATCATGGCCGCCGTCAAACGCGGAACACTTAAAGAATGCCTGTTGCGACGCGTTTTTCTAATGTACACCTTGGGATGTTGGACCTCTTCTTTGATAACAGGAGTTTCTCGATGAACCATTACGTGACGCCCGACCTGTGCGACGCCTACCCGGACCTGGTGCAGGTAGTCGAGCCGATGTTCAGTAATTTCGGCGGCCGAGACTCCTTCGGTGGCGAAATCGTCACCCTCAAATGCTTCGAAGACAATTCTCTGGTCAAGGAACAGGTTGATCAGCCAGGCGCTGGCAAGGTGCTGGTGGTCGACGGTGGGGGTTCCCTGCGTCGCGCCTTGTTGGGCGATATGCTCGCCGAGAAAGCCGCCAAAAATGGTTGGGAAGGGCTGGTGATTTACGGCTGCATCCGTGATGTCGATGTCATCGCCCAAACCGACTTGGGCGTGCAGGCACTGGCGACTCACCCGATGAAAACCGACAAGCGCGGTATTGGCGACCTCAACGTGGCGGTGACTTTCGCGGGTGTGACGTTCCGCCCGGGCGAGTACCTCTACGCCGACAATAATGGCGTGATCGTATCGCCAAGCCCGCTGAAAATGCCTGAATAAAAACTGCAGTAGCCGATAGGGGTGAGGATGTTCGAGGAAGAAAACGCGCAATGGGGGCTGGTGCATGCCCTGGTGCTGGACGGTAAAGGCGGTGCGCGTTGGATTGCCCGGACTGAGCTCGACGACTTGCAGTTGCAGCCGCAGGAAAGCCTGTGGCTGCACTGGGATCGCAGCCATCCGCAAACCCAGACCTGGCTGCGCAAAGCCAGTGGCTTGAGCGAGTTCGCCTGTGACTTGCTGCTGGAGGAAAACACCCGCCCGCGCCTGTTGCCACTGCCGGAGGCCGAATTACTGCTGTTCCTGCGTGGGGTCAACCTCAACCCGGGCGCAGAACCTGAAGACATGGTGTCGGTGCGTATTTTTGCGGCGGCCAGCCGCGTGATTTCACTTCGCCTGCGCCCGCTGCGCGCAACCGATGAATTGCTGGTGCAGCTGGCGGACGGCAAAGGCCCAAAAACTGCGTCCGAACTCATCCTTTATATGGCGCAGTACCTGACCAATAAAGTGCAGGATCTGGTGACTGACCTGTCCGAAATCGTCGATTTCGAGGAAGAAAAACTTGATACCGACGAACGGTATACGCCGGAGCATGGCAGTGTTTTGCAGATCCGCCGGCGTGCCGCTGGCCTGAAGCGTTTCCTTGCGCCGCAGCGGGATATTTTCGCGCAACTGACGCGGATCAAATTGCCGTGGTTCTGTGACGATGATGCCGATTATTGGAACGAGCTACACAACAGCCTGACCCGCTACCTGGAGGAGCTCGAATTGGCCCGGGAGCGCGTGGGGCTTGTGCTTGAGGCTGAGGATCGGCGCTTGAGCGTGCGCATGAATCGCACCATGTACCGCTTCGGGATCATCACCGGAATCTTCCTGCCGATGAGTTTTTTGACCGGCTTGCTGGGTATAAATGTGGGCGGTATTCCGTTCTCCGCAAGCCCTTATGGTTTTATGATTGCGTGCCTGATGATGGTGGCTGTAGCACTGGGGCAGTGGTGGCTGTTTCGACGATTGCGCTGGGTTTGAGCTGAATATGGCCTGAACGCAGTAAAGGTCTTATGTGACCTCAGGAATTTTACCCTCGTCTTTTAAAACACTTGCGAGAGGTCTTTATGCACGATCCGTTCGAACAGTCTTTACGTGACATGCTCAATGCTTCGCCGTCCAACCGTGACGACGATGCATGCCTGGGCCGCGTGTTGAAAACCGCCAACCGTCAGGTGGGGGCGGGTGACCTGTTCGGTCTGCTCGGTCGCTGGTTGCCGGCGTTGATGATGGCCCTGAACAATGGTTCGGCCCATATATCCCCGGTTTCCCGTCGTAAACCTGTTGCTCGCACTGCTGATAAGGCTGATTGAATATGGAAATTAATCTCTGGACCCAGAGCCTGTTCACCGCGATGACTGCGCTGTGGACGAAGGTGGCGAATTTCATTCCCAACCTGTTTGGCGCACTGGTGCTGGTGTTGCTGGGTTTTGTGGTGGCCAAGCTGCTCGACACCTTGCTCTCCAAATTACTCGCAAAACTGGGCCTCGACCGATTGATGGGAGGCACCGGCCTGACCAAGCTGTTAGGCCGCGCCGGGCTGCAAGTGCCGATCTCTACCCTGGTCGGGAAGATCGTCTATTGGTTTGTTTTACTTATTTTTCTGGTTTCTGCAGCTCAATCGCTTGGACTTGAGCGAGTTTCAGCTACGCTCGACATGCTTGCGCTGTATTTGCCGAAAGTTTTTGGCGGCGCGCTGGTGCTGCTGGTAGGCGTTTTGCTGGCGCAACTGGCCAATGGGCTGGTGCGCGGGGCTGCCGAAGGTGTTGGGCTGGACTACGCTGCGGGCCTGGGGCGAATCGCTCAGGGGCTGGTGATCATCATCAGCATTTCCGTCGCGATCAGCCAGTTGGAGGTCAAAACCGACCTGCTCAACCACGTGATCGTGATTGTTTTGATTACCGTTGGTCTGGCTGTTGCGCTGGCCATGGGCTTGGGGAGCCGGCAAATTGCCGGTCAGATCCTTGCGGGGATCTATGTGCGTGAGTTGTATCAGGTTGGGCAACAGATACGTGTAGGCGAGGTCGAAGGGCAAATTGAGGAGATCGGCACAGTCAAGACGACGGTGCTGACCGATGACGGGGACCTGGTGTCGCTGTCCAATCGAATTCTCCTGGAGCAGCAGGTCAGTAGCCGCTAACCCGGCATCCTGCTAATGTACGCCGCCGCAAACCCGGCTGACCGGGTGTAGCGCACATTGACCTGACTGTCGGCACGAGTTGTTTTGAATAAAGCCCAAACGCTGTCTACGCGCTATGACCCCCGTGAGCTCTCTGATGAGGAGCTGGTCGCGCGTGCACACACGGAGCTTTTTCACGTAACCCGTGCGTACGAAGAATTAATGCGCAGGTATCAACGCACTCTGTTCAACGTTTGTTCAAGGTATTTGGGGAACGATAGAGATGCGGACGATGTCTGTCAGGAAGTGATGCTTAAGGTGTTGTACGGCTTGAAAAATTTCGAGGGTAAATCGAAGTTCAAGACCTGGCTGTACAGCATCACGTACAACGAATGCATCACACAGTATCGGAAGGAACGGCGAAAGCGTCGCTTGATGGACGCTTTGAGCCTGGACCCCCTTGAGGAAGCGTCTGAAGAAAAGGCGCCGGTACCCGAGGAAAAGGCCGGGCTCGATCGCTGGCTGGTGCATGTGAATCCAATTGACCGGGAAATTCTGGTGCTGCGATTTGTCGCAGAGCTCGAGTTTCAGGAGATTGCTGACATCATGCATATGGGCTTGAGTGCTACAAAAATGCGTTACAAACGTGCTCTTGATAAATTACGTGAGAAATTTGCGGGCGAGACTGAAACTTAGTGCGTGGCAAATATCTCTTACGTGTAGGCAAGTTCTGTTAGACTTGTCGCCGAGTTGTCCCCCGGTTTGTGGGACTGCTTTACAATCACCAGATGGGGATTTAACGGATGAAACTGAAAAACACCTTGGGCTTGGCCATTGGTACTCTTATTGCCGCTACTTCTTTCGGCGCACTGGCACAAGGCCAAGGCGCAGTTGAAGGCGAGCTGTTCTACAAAAAGCAGTTCAACGATAGCGTTAAGCACATCGAAGACGGCTTCAACCCAGGCGCTCGTATTGGTTACTTCCTGACCGACGACCTTGAGCTGAACCTGTCGTACGACAAGACTAACCACACCCGTTCGAACGACGGCACTGGCAGCCAGAAGATCAAAGGTGACACTGGCAGCCTGACTGCTCAGTACCACTTCGGTCAGGCTGGCGTTGACAGCCTGCGTCCGTACGTTGAAGGCGGTTTCGGCCACCAGAGCCGTACCAACGTTCAAGCTGACGGCCACAGCGGTCGCGACCAGTCCACCCTGGCTATCGCTGGCGCTGGTGTGAAGTACTACTTCACCAACAACCTGTACGCTCGTGCCGGTGTTGAAGCTGACTACGCTCTGGACAACGGCAAGTGGGATTACTCCGCACTGGTCGGCCTGGGTGTGAACTTCGGCGGTAACGCTGGCGCAGTAGCTCCAGCTCCTACCCCAGCACCAGCTCCAGAGCCAACTCCAGAGCCAGAAGCTCCAGTTGCTCAGGTTGTTCGTGTTGAGCTGGACGTGAAGTTCGACTTCGACAAGTCGGTTGTTAAGCCTAACAGCTACGGCGACGTGAAAAACCTGGCCGACTTCATGGCTCAGTACCCAGCTACCAACGTAGAAGTTGCTGGTCACACTGACTCCATCGGTCCAGACGCCTACAACCAGAAGCTGTCGCAGCGTCGTGCTGACGCTGTTAAGCAAGTCCTGGTTAAAGATGGCGTTGCTCCTTCCCGCATCACTTCGGTAGGTTACGGCGAATCCCGCCCAGTTGCTGATAACGCAACTGAAGCTGGTCGCGCTGTTAACCGTCGTGTAGAAGCGTCGGTTGAAGCACAAGCTGCTCAGTAATTACTGAGTGGTAGAAAAAAGCCCGGCTTAGGCCGGGCTTTTTTTCGCCTGCAATTTGTCTCAAGCGCTGGCTGATGCTGCAACGCACGCGGCCTGCGCAGTGGCGGCAACACTGCCGATCACTAAAATGGCCGGGCTCTTGAGAGCGAACGCCAGCGCATCCCTATGCATGTGTGACAGGTCGCTGCGGCATTCGCGCTGTTGCGGCAGCGATGCGTTTTCGATCATGGCCACCGGCATGTCTGCAGCCATCCCTCCGTCCAGCAGCTGTTGACGAACCTCTTCGAGCTTCGCCACCCCCATGTACACAACCAATGTCGTCCCGCCCTCGGCCAGTGCGCGCCAGTTCAGGCTGCTGTCATCCTGGGTATGCGCCGTGACCAGCGTTACGCCGCGGCTTACACCGCGCAACGTCAGCGGAATATCGAAATTCGTCGCGCCCGCCAAACCCGCTGTGATCCCGTTGACCAGTTCAACGTCAACCCCGCGTTCGCGTAGCCACATCGCCTCTTCGCCGCCGCGACCGAAAATACACGGGTCACCGCCCTTCAGGCGTACCACGCACTTGCCTTGGCGCGCGTAACGCAGCATCAGGCGGTGGATAAAATCCTGCGGCGTCGAACGGCAACCGCCGCGCTTGCCGACGGTGATCACGCGTGCGTTAACGCAGTGTTCGAGTACCGCACAATTCACCAAATCATCAATCAGCACCACGTCGGCCTCGCGCAGGGCGCGCACTGCCTTGAGGGTCAATAACTCCGGGTCACCAGGCCCTGCGCCCACCAGCCAGACTTTTGCGTTCATGTCGTTCTCCTCACAGCATTCTCGCTGACGGTTATGCGAACCCAGGCGCTGTTGTCTGCGCAACGGCTTGACCCATCACGCGCAAACAAAAAAGGCGTCCTCGCTGGTTACCTAGCGAGGACGCCTTTGTCCTGGTCCCGTTCTCTCGGGAAACGCGCCCCTTCAACGTTGAACGGGCGGGTATATGTATGTTGTTGGGTTAACCAATGCAGCGGCTGTGCCAAGTCAGCCGGTAGCGGTTTTATTCGGCTCGGTGTCGAAACAACCTAAGGATTTGCCTTTTAGTGGTGCAACAACCAGTACAGCAGCACCAGATTGACCAGCAGCGAGACCGTGGCCAGGGTTTGCCAGACCTTGAGCGGCTCACGCTCCAGCAACGGCCGTGGCCGCACGTTTAATTCGCGGCGGTCTGCCTGCTCCAGCACCAGTAACCATTCTTCAGCGGTTTCATAACGTTGTCCCGGTTGCGCCGCTACCGCGCGTTCCAAGCTGAGTGGCAACCAATCCGGCAGGTCGGGGCGATAGCGACTGGCGCTGACAGGCTGGGCGAAACGCGGTCGTTGGAAGGCTTCGATTTCGCCGTAGGGGTAATGCCCGGTCAGCAGGTAATACAGGCTCACGCCAACACTGTACAAATCCTGTTGCGGCGTAGGACGCTCGCCACTGAACGCCTCGGGTGCAATAAAGCTCGGCGTGCCAGGCAGCAAGTGCGCGCGGTCTTCGGAGAGCCCCGGGCAGTAGGCGAGGCCGAAATCCAGCACGCGCAGTTCGCCATCGTCGCCCAGCAGCAGGTTTTCCGGTTTTATGTCGCGGTGCAGTATCTGGCGTCGGTGCAACAAGCCCACGGCGCGTAGCAAACGCTCGGCGATTGACTGCCATTGCGCCAAGGGCAGCGGGCCTTGGCGCTGGAACAGCGCGGCAAGGGTAAGCCCTGGGTACTCGCGCATTACATAGTACAAATGCTGACGCCCGCTGGCCGCATGCACTTCAGGGAACGCGCGCCCGGCAACCCTGCGCAAAAACCATTCCTCCGCCAGCAAGGCTTGGCCCGCATCGTTGTCATCGTCGCGGCTGAGCGGCAAGGTTTTCAGTAGCCAGGGTTGCTGTTGGGCATCGCGTACCCGGTACAGCAGCGACTGCCGACTCTGCGCCAGCACGCTTTCAACCTGCCAGCCTTCAAAGCGCTGCCCGGCTTTCAGTGGCGGTGGCAGTGGCCATTGCTGTAACTGCACCAGCGCATCGCCAAGCGTGGCGGCGCCGAGCTTGTCGATGCGCACCAGTAAGGCGCTGGCGTTATCCTGGCTGGCAGCCAAATGCGCGGCGTTAACCAGTGTGTTGACTGCCAGGTCGAGGTCAGTTTGCTCGCGCAAAATCGCGCTGATGCTGTGATCGCCCAACGTGGCCCACACGCCATCGCTAAGAAGCAGGAAACACTCACCCTCGCGCAGTTCACCGTCGAGAAAATCCAGCACCAAATGTTGGTCCAGACCCAGGGCGCGCTTGAGCACATGCTGCATGCCCGGTTGTTCCCACACATGGTCTTCGCTGATGCGCTGCAACTCGCCGTCCAGCCAGCGATACACCCGGCAATCACCGACATGCGCCAGGGTAAAACGCTGGCCACGAAATACCAGCGCACTGAGCGTGGTCAGCAACGGCTGACCACCGCCGTTGGCCTGCAGCCAGCGATTTTGTGCGAGCAATAAACGTTCGAGTGCCTGCGCCACACCCCAGGTTTGCGGCGTGGCGTAGTAGTCCAGGGCCAGTGCTTGCAAGGTCGAACGCGCGGCCAGGCCACCGTCGGCGCATTGGCTGACGCCATCGGCGATGGCGCACAGGTAGCCCTTACTCGCGGCCAGTTCCGCCACGGGAGTGACCACCCGCAGTGCGTCCTGGTTTTCCGCCCGAGGGCCGATAGCGCTGGCTTGGGCGACGCTCAGTTGCAAGCTCATCAGACGCGTGCGGCAGTCACCGCGGCCGAACCCCACGTGGTTCTCCAACGGCGTTTAACACCGTGCAGGCCGAACCAGGCCAATACACCAAGGCTGGCGAACAACCACAGGGCCATCTGATAACTGCCGGTGCTCTGTTTGATTGCGCCCATGCCGGCCGCCAGGGCGAAGCCGCCGATACCACCAGCCATGCCGATCAGGCCGGTCATTACGCCGATCTCGCGGCGAAAGCGTTGCGGCACCAGTTGGAACACTGCGCCATTGCCTGCGCCGAGGCCGAGCATGGTGCAGACGAAGAGCGCCAGTGCAGCGTAAGAACTTGGCAGGTTGAAACCCACCGCAGCGATGCACACGGCTGCCACGCCGTACATGCCGAGCAGGGTCCGAATACCGCCGAAACGGTCAGCCAGCGCGCCACCCAGTGGGCGCATCAGGCTGCCGCCAAACACGCAAGCGGCGGTGTAGTAACCGGCGGTCACCGCGCTCAGGCCGTATTGGTCGTTGAAGTAGCCGGGCAGGGCGCTGGCCAGGCCGATAAAACCGCCAAAGGTCACGCTGTAGAAGAACATGAACCACCAGCTGTCACGGTCGCCCAAGGCTTTAAAATAGTCGGCCATGGATTTGGCTTTCGGGCGTTCAGGCGCATTGCGTGCCAGCCACGCGAAGACGATCAGGGTGAGAATCAACGGAATCAGCGCGAAGCCAAACACATTGCTCCAGCCATACGCCGCAGCCAATAACGGCGCGAGCAATGCAGCAAACACGGTGCCGGAGTTGCCAGCGCCGGCGATGCCCATGGCCTTGCCTTGGTGTTCGGCCGGGTACCACTGGGAGGCTAACGGCAGGGCGACCGCAAAAGACGCACCGGCCATGCCGAGGAATACGCCCAGCAGCAGGGCTTGCTCGTAGCTGTGCACCCCGAGTTTCCAAGCCCCGAACAAGGCTGCGATCACAATCACCTGGCCGATCAGCCCGGCGGTCTTGGGCGACAGTTTGTCGGCCAGCATGCCCATCAGAAAGCGCAGCACCGCGCCCGCCAGAATCGGCGTCGCTACCATCAGGCCACGTTGCTGAGTGGTCAGGTGCAAGTCGGCCGCGATCTGTATCGCCAGTGGGCCTAACAAGTACCAGACCATGAAGCTCAGGTCGAAATACAGGAACGCGGCAAACAGGGTCGGGGTGTGCCCGGATTTCCAGAAGCTTGATTTCATCACGCACCTCAACGGTTGGGAGTCTTGTAAGAAGGCCGGTGATGGAACAGCCGGTTGAGGCCGCCCCACCGGCCCCATGAACTGGGGCCAAAACGAAAAAACGCCGCCACCGGGTTTGCTCGGCAAACCGGATGGGCGACGTCTTTGTCGTAGAGGGGGCAACCGCCGTTGGTTACCTGTAATGAATGCTTAGCAAGTCCTGCGCCAACGCGATCGTTTGTTCAGCCGAGCAACTCGCTCATTGCGATGATCTGCTCCGCCACCTGAATCAGTTTCTGCTGGCGGCTCATGGCTTGGCGGCGCATCAGGGTGTAGGCCTCTTCCTCATTGCAGTGCTTCATTTTCATCAGCATGCCTTTGGCCAGCTCGATGCGTTTACGTTCGGCCAACTGCTGGTCGCGTGCGTGCAGCTGCGCGCGCAACGACTGGTCACTTTCAAAGCGCGCCATGGCCACATCAAGGATCGGTTGCAGGCGCTGGGCCTGGATGCCTTCGACGATATACGCGCTGACGCCGGACTTGATCGCCTGGCGCATGACGCTGGGGTCGTGTTCGTCGGTAAACATCACGATTGGCCGTGGTTGGTCGCGGCTGACCAGCACCACTTGCTCCATCACATCGCGGCCAGGTGACTCGGTATCGATCAGAATCACGTCCGGGCGCACTGTTTCGACGCGCGCGGGCAGGTCGATGGTCAGGCCGGACTCATCGATCACCTCAAACCCGGCCTCCGTCAGCGCAGCCTTGAGACGGCCGACCTTGCGCGGGGTGTCGTTGATCAACAGTATTCGCAACATATCGGTCGTCCTGTCAGCGCAGCGCTTGGCGGCTGGAATCGTCCGCCATCGCATGCAAGCGGAAGCTGCGGGCGTAGGCGGCGGGGTCGGAGCCGTTCCAGATTTTGCCGTCGATCAATTGGCTGCTGCGCATGTCCTCGGGGGTTGCTGGCACGCCGACAGCGTTGGCGGCCTGGCGATACAGGTCCAATTGCTGCACCTGACGCGCGATGCCCACGTAGTCCGGGTCTTCACGCAGCAACCCCCAACGGCGGAATTGAGTCATGAACCACATGCCGTCTGACAGGTAGGGCAGGTTCACCTCGCCATCACCGAAAAAGCGCAATGCATGCGGGTCCTGCCATTGGTTGCCCAGACCGTCATCATAGGCCCCCAGCAAGCGCGGCTCGATGCAATCAAGCGGTGCGTCAAGGTATTCGCGGGCGCTCAACAACTGCGCGGTAGAACGGCGGTTTTCCTGGCTTTGTTCGATAAAGCGGCTGGCTTCAAGTACCGCCATCACCAGCACGCGCGCGGTATTGGGGTATTGGTCGACAAAGGCCTGAGTGCAGCCGAGGACTTTTTCTGGATGGTCCGGCCAGATCGCCTGTGTGGTTGCCAGGGTAAAGCCCTGGTGGTGTTTTACCGCACTGGCGCACCACGGTTCGCCGGCACAGAAGCCATCGATGCGCCCGGCTTGCAGGTGCGCGACCATCTGCGGCGGCGGCACCACTACGCTGTTCACATCCTGCAACGGATGAATGCCTTGGCTCGCCAGCCAGTAATACAGCCACATGGCGTGCGTGCCGGTGGGGAATGTTTGAGCGAAAGTCAGTTTTGTACGGCTTTGGTGCACGTGGCGATCGAGTGCCTCAGGAGTGACCACCCCCTGCTGTTGCAGGCTGTTTGACAGGTTGATGCTCTGGCCGTTTTGGTTGAGCCCCATCAGTACGGCCATGTCGGTAGGCGCTACGCCGCCAATGCCCAAATGCACCGCGTAAACCAGCCCATACAGGCTTTGCGCCGCGTCCAGTTCACCGCTGACCAACTTGTCGCGCAGGTTGGCCCAGGATGATTGGCGCTTGAGGTTCAAGGTCAGGCCGAACGGTTGGGCGAAGCCTTGGGTCGCGGCCACCACCAGTGAGGCGCAGTCGGTCAGCGCCATGAAGCCCAGGTCGAGGCTGCTCTTTTCCGGAGCGTCACTGCCATTTACCCAAGCCAGCGGATTGTTCACTGGGCTGTTGTCGACCGAATCGTTCATCAACACCTACCTTATCTGTCAAAAAAAAGCGTCGTTTCCCGGGATGGCGCTACAGGCCATTGCAGGATAACGACGCCTTTGTCGGTAGGCACGCTCCGACGTTGGTGCGCGCGCTTATGCGGAGTTCGTAGCAAGGCACATGCCACGCGCAGGCAGGCGCAGTCTCCGTCAGCTTTCCATCAAGATTCAAACGCGTCTGCCTTTCAGTATGGCCGCCTCTTTACGCCAGACTGCCAGGAACCCCACGGTGTTTATCGATTCCCCGGCCATGATGCGCCACCACTGGCCGCATCACTGGTTGCATGTCTGGTTAATGTGCCTCGCATTGTTGTCAGCAAATGTTCATGCCCAGGGCGACAGCTACCTGGCGCGGGATGAAAGCTTGCACACTTTTTTTACCGCGCTGTCGGTGCCGCTGGGCTTGCCTGTAGTGGTCAGCCGCGAAGTCGCACGTAAACGCATTTCCGGGGCCTTCGATCTGGCGGCGCCGCAACTCACGCTCGAGGCGGTTGCGCAGCAGCAAGGGCTGATCTGGTACAGCAACGGGCAAGTGTTTTATCTCTATGACGCAGGCGAGGCGAAAAGCTCTGCGGTGGCACTGCGGCATATCGCTGTCGACAGGCTGCGAGGGTATATGCGCCGATCGGGGCTGGATGAATCACGCTTCCCCCTGCGCGAGAGCGGTGCGCGCACGTTCTATGTGTCCGGGCCACCTGATTATGTCGACCAGGTACTGCACCTGTCCCAACTGATGGACAAACCACCCCGCGAGGTGCGCGTAGGTGCGCAGACCTTCGGTGTGGTGCAGGTGTTCAATACCCACGTGGCCGACCGTCAGTACGCCATGGCTGACGAGAAGGTCATTGTGCCGGGCATGGCCTCGATGATCGACGCCCTGTTGGCCATCGAGCAGAAGGGCGGCGCGCAGCGCCCCGTGAGTTTACTGGCCGACAGGAGCCTGTTGGTGATGGCCTACCCTGACTCCAACAGCTTGTTGGTCAAGGGCAAACCCGACCAGGTGGCAGTGATTGAGGCGCTGGTGGAGGCGCTCGACACACCCAAGCGGCCGGTTGAAGTGTCGCTGTGGCAGGTAGACGTAGACCGCGACGAACTTCAGAAAATCGATGCGTCCTGGGCTCAGGGCAGCAACGATTCGCCGTCGCCGAAGCGCGTGTTGGAACCGTTGGACGACAAGCGCTTGATGCTGCAGCTCGGTGCGCTGGAGCGTCGCCGTAAAGCCCGGGTTACCGCGTTCCCCGTGGTGCTCACAGAGGAAAACGTTCCGGCGGTTTTCCAGGATAACCATACGTTTTACCTGCAAGGCTCCGGGGACGATGACCGAGACTGGCAGCCCGTGCGGTATGGCACTGATGCCAGTGTGCTTGCGCGTTTTGTCGAATCGAATCAGATCGAAATGCTGCTGACCCTGAAGGATGACCGTCAGCTCGACAGCAAACTCAAACCCGGCGCGGCAGGTGGGGTGGGGCGAGTCGGTATCAGCACGGTGGTGCGCGTGCCTCAGGGCAAGCGTCTTTGGCTGGGCGCTTTTCGGCGTGACGACGAGGCGAGCGCGCGCGGCCGACGTGCGCAAGTACGGCTATTTGTGATCCAGGCGCGTGCGGTAGGGCTCGACACCAGGATGTTGGCTGGCGCCGTCGGCCCGCCATCGCTGACTCAGGGCCAATATGAGCGTGTGCAGCGTGCGTTTGTGCGTGAAAACCGTGAGGTCGCTGAATGAAATAGCCGACTTAAGCGTACATCTTGACGCTTGCCCAAGCGCTTGCTGCGCATGACTGCGAAAAGTCCTACGCAGCGCATGCCAAATGCCTCGATCAAATGGGTTTTTTCCTAACGTTGTTAGCGACTCAGGTTTTTATAGTCGTGATGTTGCCGTATCGGCCGTTTTTGGAAGCAAGGAATTCAATGTCAGTAGTCGGATGCAGAGGTGTGTATGACCCTCGTGAATGAAGCGCTTGCGGCCTCACGGGTGTTTGCCGGTTGGACCTTGCAGGGCGATGGCCGCTTGACCGGCGAAAGCGTCGATATTCAGCTGCCGCCCAAAGAGTGGCATGTGCTGCGGCTGCTGTTGGACGCCGAGGGGGCATTGATCACCAAGGATCGTTTGCTTGAAGTGGTCTGGCCGCGTGGTGAGGTCGCAGAAGAGTCGCTGACCCGCTGCATCTATGCGTTGCGTAAATACCTCAAGCAAGACAAAGGGTTTATCAAGACCATCTATGGCCAGGGTTACCGCTTTACCTGCGCCGTGCACATTGAGCGTCACGAACCGCGCAACCCCGAGCGCGCGGGCGTGCGGGCGTGCGGCACGTCTGTTCGGCCTGTGGCCAGGTGACCCATGATTAAGCGTCTGAGCCAAGGCTTGCTGCTGTGCGTCATGATGGGCAGCCATCAGGCCTGGGCCAGTTGTTGGAATGAGGTAGCCAGCCGCTACGACATCGAACCGGAGTTGCTGCAGGCCATCGCCGCCGTGGAATCGGGTTACCGCACAGAAGCGATGAACCATAGCAACACCGATGGCTCGCGGGATATTGGCCTGATGCAGATCAACAGCATGCATCTGCCGCGTCTGCTCAAGCTGGGCATTACCGAAGACCGGCTGTTGAGTGAACCGTGTTTGTCAGTCGAAGTGGCGGCCTCGATCCTTGCCGAGTTCATTCAGCGTTTCGGCTACAACTGGACCGCCGTGGGCTCCTACAACGCAGGCGGCTCACCTGAGCGTGAGACGTTACGCATGCGTTATGCCGAAAAAATATGGGCTCGGTATGAGGCGTTGGTTGCGCAGCGCCACTGACGATTGGGCGGCGCACCTCGCACCTGGCGCGCCACCCCGGCTATAATCGGCGCCACCTTTTGCCGCCATCCGAGTCTCGCCCGCCCATGTATACCTTGGCCCGCCAGTTGTTGTTCAAACTCTCCCCGGAAACCTCGCACGATCTGTCCCTGGACCTGATCGGTGCCGGTGGCCGCCTGGGGCTTAATGGTCTGGTATGCAAGGCGCCGGTAAAACTGCCGGTGTCGGTGATGGGGCTCGATTTTCCGAACCCGGTCGGGTTGGCGGCCGGCCTGGACAAGAACGGCACGGCCATCGACGGTTTTGCGCAACTGGGCTTCGGGTTTGTCGAAGTGGGCACCGTGACGCCACGGCCACAACCGGGCAACCCCAAGCCACGCATTTTTCGCTTGCCGGAAGCCGAGGCAATCATTAACCGCATGGGCTTCAATAACCTGGGCGTTGACCATTTGCTGTCGCGTGTTCAAGCGGCGAAGTACAAAGGCATTCTCGGTATCAATATCGGCAAGAACTTCGATACCCCGGTAGAGCGCGCGGTGGATGATTACCTGATCTGCCTGGACAAGGTTTACGCGCACGCCAGCTACGTCACGGTTAACGTCAGCTCGCCAAATACCCCTGGCCTGCGCAGCCTGCAGTTCGGCGATTCGCTTAAGCAGTTGCTCGAAGCCTTGCGTCAGCGTCAACAAGCGTTGGCGGCTCGTTATGGCAAACACGTGCCGCTGGCCATCAAGATTGCGCCGGACATGAGCGATGAAGAAACCGTGCTGGTGGCGCAGGCCCTGGTGGATTCGGGCATGGATGCGGTGATCGCGACCAACACCACCCTCAGCCGTGTCGGTGTTGAAGGGTTGGCGCAGGCCGATCAAGCGGGCGGGCTGTCGGGCGCACCGGTACGCGACAAGAGCACCCACATCGTCAAGGTACTCGCCGCTGAACTGGCGGGGCGTTTGCCGATCATCGCGGTCGGCGGCATCACCGAGGGCAAGCATGCGGCCGAAAAAATCGCCGCCGGCGCAAGCCTGGTGCAGCTCTACTCGGGCTTCATCTACAAAGGCCCGGCGCTGATTCGCCAGTCGGTGGATGCGATTGCGGCGTTGCCCAAGGCCTGAGGCTGGCGCGTTACCCATTAAAAAGGGCTCCATAAAGGAGCCCCTGGGCCGAAGCCCGCCGCCCGGATGGGGCGTGCGTGGTTAAGTCGTCACGTGGTATTTAAGCTGATATGTCGGATTAAATGCCCTGTGTTAGCCGACGGCGTGAAGTTCGTTGAGTCTGTGGATCCCCGCAGTGCCGGTCATACCGTCCCAATTGTCGCCGCGTCCTTCTCGCCAGCCGTTGATCCAGGCTTGGCGTACCGACGGTAGAGTAAATGGGCAAAGCTCACGGGATTTGCCATGAACGCCATACTGATATCCGCGTAAAAATGCTCTTTCCAACGGATCACGCTTAAGTCTTCTCATAGGGTGTTTCCCTCACTTGTTGACTGTCTTGATATCCTTCGGCCTCGTGCGAGGCCAGGCAGAGTTTTCTGCCGTTGGTGGGCTCGCTGCCGGCGTGGCGAGCCTGTGTGTCAGTGCCGTTACGGCGCTGACCTGTGTTGAGTTCTAACCAATAGGCCACATGGATTCAATGATCGTTTTGTCATAAGCACGTAACGATAACGATGCTATAGCCATAAGCTGGGATGGCTTTTCGCCCCAATTATCAGGTAAACCCAGCTATGATGTGCCCTGCAAACAGGATGGGTTTCACCTGTTAGTGAGAATGTCCGCCCGTTGCAGTCGGTTATTATTCGACGAAGGGTCGGAATATTTCTTTTTGTTGCATCAATTATTGATCTGCCCCTGCATTCAAGGCCCAAAGGCCCGGCAGCCGGGGTGGAACGGCACATTCGTGCCACGCGAGCACTCTTCAAGAAAAGTGCTTGATTGAAAACCGAGCCGGCGATGCGTCGCCCGTTCATTTATTGCTGAAAAGCCTGGATTACCCATGTCGGACCGTTTTGAACTCTTCCTCACCTGCCCCAAGGGCCTCGAAGGCCTGCTGATCGAGGAAGCCGTCGGGCTTGGCCTTGAGGAAGCCCGCGAGCACACCTCGGCCGTGCGCGGCATGGCCGACATGGAAACCGCCTACCGCCTGTGTCTCTGGTCGCGCCTGGCGAACCGCGTGTTGCTGGTGCTCAAGCGCTTCCCGATGAAGGACGCCGAAGACCTTTACCACGGCGTGCTGGACATCGAATGGGCAGACCACATGGTTGCCGACGGTTCGCTGGCGGTGGAGTTCAGTGGCCACGGCTCGGGCATCGACAACACCCACTTCGGCGCGCTGAAGGTCAAGGATGCAATTGTCGACAAGCTGCGCACGCCCACCGGCGAACGCCCGTCCATCGACAAGATCAACCCGGACCTGCGCATCCATTTGCGCCTGGACCGTGGCGAAGCAATCCTCTCCCTCGACCTCTCTGGCCACAGCCTGCACCAGCGCGGCTACCGCTTGCAGCAGGGCGCCGCGCCGTTGAAAGAAAACCTCGCGGCGGCGATTCTGATTCGTGCCGGCTGGCCACGCATTGCTGCCGAAGGCGGCGCGCTGACCGACCCGATGTGCGGCGTGGGCACCTTCCTGGTGGAAGGCGCGATGATTGCCGCCGACATGGCGCCCAACCTCAACCGTGAACTGTGGGGTTTCACCACCTGGCTTGGCCACGTCCCGGCGCTTTGGAAGAAGCTGCACACCGAGGCCTCCGAGCGTGCCGCTATCGGCATGAACAAAGCGCCGTTGTGGGTGCGTGGCTATGAAGCCGACCCGCGTTTGATTCAACCGGCACGCAACAACATCGAACGCGCAGGCTTAAGCCACTGGATCAAGGTGTACCAGGGCGAAGTCGGCACCTTCGAGCCGCGCCCTGACCAGAACCAGAAGGGCCTGGTGATCTGCAACCCTCCTTACGGCGAGCGTTTGGGTGACGAAGCCAGCCTGTTGTATCTCTACCAGAACCTCGGTGAGCGTTTGCGCCAGGCCTGCATGGGCTGGGAAGCGGCGGTGTTCACCGGCGCGCCGGACCTCGGCAAGCGCATGGGCATCCGCAGCCACAAACAGTATTCATTCTGGAACGGCGCCTTGCCGTGCAAATTGCTGCTGATAAAGGTCAACCCGGACCAGTTCGTGACCGGCGAGCGCCGCACGCCGGAGCAACGTCAGGCCGAGCGTGAGCAAGCGGCTTACGACCAGACCCCGACCGAGCCGCAAGAGCGCCAGTACAACAAGAACGGCAACCCGATCAAACCTGCCCCGGCGCCTGCGCCCGTGGTTGAACAGGCGCGCCTGAGCGAAGGCGGGCAGATGTTCGCCAACCGCTTGCAGAAGAACCTGAAGCTGCTCGGCAAATGGGCCAAGCGCGAAGGCGTGGACTGCTACCGTGTGTACGATGCCGACATGCCGGAATACTCGATGGCCATCGACCTCTACCACGATTGGGTGCATGTGCAGGAATACGCCGCGCCTAAATCCATCGACCCGGAAAAAGCCTCCGCGCGTATGTTCGATGCCTTGGCGGCGATTCCGCAGGCGCTGAACGTCGACAAGAGCCGCGTGGTGGTCAAGCGTCGTGAGCGCCAAAGCGGCACCAAGCAATACGAGCGCCAGAGCGCGCAGGGCAAGTTCACTGAGGTCAGCGAAGGTGGCGTGAAGCTGCTGGTCAACCTCACCGACTACCTGGACACCGGCCTGTTTCTGGATCACCGCCCGATGCGCATGCGCATCCAGAAAGAAGCCGCCGGCAAGCGTTTCCTCAACCTGTATTGCTACACCGCCACCGCCAGCGTGCACGCAGCCAAGGGCGGCGCGCGCAGCACCACCAGCGTCGACTTGTCGAAGACTTACCTGGACTGGGCGCGTCGCAACTTCTCGCTCAACGGTTTCTCTGACAAAAACCGTCTGGAGCAGGGTGATGTGATGGCATGGCTGGAAGCCAGCCGCGATGAGTTCGACTTGATCTTCATCGACCCGCCGACGTTCTCCAACTCCAAGCGCATGGAAGGCATCTTCGATGTGCAGCGCGACCATGTGCAACTGCTCGACCTGGCCATGGCCCGGCTGGCACCGGGCGGCGTGCTGTACTTCTCGAACAACTTCCGCAAGTTCGCGCTGGAGGACAACCTCAGCGAACGTTACGCGGTTGAGGAAATCAGCGACAAGACTCTCGACCCGGATTTTGCGCGTAACGCGAAGATCCATCGGGCCTGGAAAATCACCGCTCGCTGATCGTCGTAGCCAAAAAGCCGCAACCCCGGAATATTCCGGGCTTGCGGCTTTTTTGCGCTGGTCAAATGTTGGGCCGATGGCTATAACTAAGGCCTAGCCAAAGTGGCACCCCCCGCACGCTGGCGTTGTGAGTGTTGCCTATGCCGATGCAAGCCGTTCGCCCTAAAATCCTTGGCTTTATCAGTGAACAGGCGTCGGCTTGGCTGGTTGCATTGGTGGTGTTATCGGCAGGTTGCGCGCTGACCTCGATCATCGCCTGGGCGGCCGCCGACCTCTATCAGCAACAGGTTCGTCAACGCTTCCAGTTGCTGGTCAACGAGCGTTACACCCGCCTTCAAGAACGCTTCGAAGACCAGGAGCAACGCCTGGCCAGCCTGCAGCGGTTTTTCGCCAACTCCGATGAGGTGTCCAGCGCAGAGTTTGACGGTTTCGCCCAACCCTTGTTGTTGCACGCCCGCGCCTACGCCTGGGCACCGCGGGTGTTTCGCAATCAACGCAGCCAGTTTGAACAAGACATTTCGCGCCAACGCGGCGCACCTTTCGTCATCCGTGAATTGAATGCGTCGGGCGATTTGGCGCCTGCGGCCGAGCGGGATGAATACGTGCCGGTGTTGTACAGCCAGACCCAAAGCCTGCTGGGCTCGCCGTTGGGTTTTGACTTGCTGGCGCAGCCGCTGCGGCGTTCGACCCTCGAGCGTGCGCAACGCAGTGGCAAGCCTGCGGTGTCCCAGCCCATGCAGTTGGTGGGGGTTGAGCCGGCCTATGCCGCCGGCGTATTGCTGGTGGCGCCGGTGAGCAAGCCAACCGATACAGAGCCTTTCGGTTTTGTCATGGCGGTGATCAGCATGCGCCAGTTGGTCGCCGACGGTTTGCCCAAGCCGAACCGGGACAACCTGGTGATGCAAATCGACGACACCTCCGGCAGCCAGCCGCACGTGTTGTTCGCGTCCAGCAATGCAGTTGGCATCAGCGACCTGACAGCCGTGCGCCGCCTGACCCTCGGCGACCATGTGTACGCGCTGACATTGCGTACCAGCCACATTTTCGATCAGGCCAATCATTCCTCGGTGAGCATGATTTTGGCCATGGGCGGGCTTCTCAGCCTGCTGCTCAGCGTGTTGCTGTACGTGTTGGTCAGCCAGCGCCAGCGCGCGTTAAAGATGGTCGAGCAGCGTACCGTGGAATTGCGCCAGCGCGAGAAGGAGTTGCGCGGGGCGCATGGGCAGTTGCGCAGCATGCTGAACGCCGCCACTCAGGTCGCGATCATCGCCACAGACTTGCGCGGCGTGATCAATACGTTCAATGCCGGTGCCGAGCAGATGCTTGGGTTCAAGTCCGAACAGGTACTGGGGCGGATGACCCTGGAGAGCCTGCACCTGGGCACCGAACTTGACGCGCACGCGGCCAGTTTGAGAGTCACCATGGGCAAGCGCATCCCGCCGAGCCAGGCGATGTTGGTGGAGAGCCCGGACGCCCAGCATGAGGCTCGAGAGTGGACGCTGGTGCGTCAGGATGGCAGTCATTTGACGGTCAACATGCTCGCTACCGTGTTACTCGATGACTTTGGCCTGTGGGTCGGGCACTTGGCGATTTACCTCGACATCACCGAGCAAAAGCGCGCCTACGAGGCGCTCGCAGCACGCGACCGTTTGCTCAAAAAGCTCAGCTCCCACGTGCCCGGCGGCATCTTCCAGTTCATCCTTGAGCCCAAGGGCAGTGCGCGTTTTATCTACGCCAGCGATGGCATGAGCGATATTTATGAAATCGATCCAGGGGAGTTGCAGCAGGACGCGAACAGGGTTTTCCAACGCATCCACCCGCTGGACCTGGAACGGGTGCGCGAGTCGATTCGTTTGTCGGCGCTGCAGTTGAGCCATTGGCGCGAAGAGTACCGCGTGCTGTTACCGCAACGCGGCCTGCGCTGGATTCGCGGCGAGGCCACGCCGGAAGAATTAGCCGGAGGCGGTACGTTGTGGCACGGTTACGTGTCGGATATTTCCGATCTCAAGCGGGTGGAGGAGGAGCTGCGTGCGCTCTCCATTACCGACTCGCTGACGGGCATCCACAACCGGCGCTACTTCCAGGATCGCCTCAGGGCCGAGATGGTCAGGCTCAATCGTTCATCGGGGGCGTTGTCGTTGATCATGCTCGATATCGATCACTTCAAGCGCATCAACGACCAGTACGGCCATGCGGTGGGGGACGCTGTTTTGCAGGAAGTGTGCAAGCGCATTGGCCAGCGTCTGCGTCGCACTGATGTGTTCTGTCGCTTGGGTGGCGAAGAATTCGTGGTGCTGTGCCCCCAGACCCATGGCGATCAGGCGCACAACCTGGCGATGGAGTTGTGGCAGTCGCTGCGCAGTGCACCGATGGAGTCCGTTACGCGGGTGACCGCCAGTTTTGGGGTGGCCAGTTGGCGCGGGGATGAAGGCATCGACGAACTGTTGCTGCGCGCGGACTCGGCGGTGTATGTAGCCAAACAGTCGGGCAGGGACCGGGTTGAGGCGGAGCAATTGCGGGTGTGATGGTCACGTTTCAAATGTGGGAGGCGCCACTGCGTCTTGGGTGTAGCGCTGTCGCGCGGCAAGCGGGCTTGGGGTGTTCTTTGGATTTTCTTACATATCCGTTGTTTGGTGATGGCTTGTATTGGTTTCGCTCTTACAGCGAGTCACTTTTGATAGAGCGCAAAAGTAACCAAAACGCTCTCGCCCCACCACTCGGTGCCTCGCTTGGTTTCGCTCTTACAGCGAGTCACTTTTGATAGAGCGCAAAAGTAACCAAAACGCTCTCGCCCCACCACTCGGTGCCTCGCTTGGGCTCGGCATGCCCGCACGCAGGCTTGAATCCGTGGGCCGCCGCGATGGGCCATCCTTGGCCCAGCGCGGCTAACCCGGCGTCCTGCCGGGTTACCCACGGATTCAAGCCTGCGTGCGGCCATCGTGGTTTAACGGGGCGCTTCTCAGATCAAGATCAAAAGCAAGAGCACGGCGGCCTGAAAGCCGACCTGAGTGGTTGAAGCGGATCAGAAGCAGATCAAAGGCGGCTCTGGAGAACAAAGTAGATCAAAAGCAAGAGCACGGCGGCCTGAAAGCCGACCTGAGTGGTTGAAGCGGATCAGAAGCAGATCAAAGGCGGCTCTGGAGAACAAAGCAGATCTGCTTTTTTTTTGCTTTCTGTGGGAGGGGGCTTGCTCCCGATCGAGGTGTGTCAGTTGAAAAATATTTACCTGACACAGCGCTATCGCGAGCAGGCCCGCTCCCACACAGGCAGCTTGCTGCTTTATCCAAATAACCTATGCGTACTCACTCTAGAGCACTGGCGCAGCAGCCGTCAGCTTTGGCTGGCGATACAAGTCCAGCAGCACTTGATCGAGTACCGATGAGGCGCCCCAAGGCTTCGAATCGTTGAGGATCGCAACCACCACCCAGCTGTTCCCATTGTTGTCGCGACTAAACCCGGAAATAGCGCGCACGGTGTTCAGGGTGCCCGTTTTAACGTGAGCTTCCCCACGCATGGCGGTGGTTTTCAGGCGCTTGCGCATCGTGCCGTCGGTGCCTGCAATCGGCAGTGAGCTGATGTATTCCGCCGCATACGGGCCTCTCCAGGCAGCCTGCAGCATCGCGGCCATCTCGCGCGCGCTGACGCGTTCGGCGCGGGACAGGCCAGAGCCGTTCTCCATCACCAGGTGCGGCGCAGTAATACCCTTTTTCGCCAACCACTGGCGCACCACACGTTGCGCCGCCTTGGCGTCGTCGCCGTCGGCATCGTTGCGAAACTGCGCGCCCAGGCTCAGGAACAACTGCTGGGCCATGGTGTTGTTACTGTATTTATTGATGTCGCGGATGATTTCCGCCAGGTCCGGCGAAAACGCACGGGCCAGCACTTTGGCGTCTTTGGGCACGGGTGCCTGAATGTCACGGCCCTGGATAGTGCCGCCCAATTCTTTCCAGATCGCGCGCACGGCGCCGGCGGTGTAGGTGGCGTGGTCGAGCAGCGACAAGTAGGTTTGCGAACTGCAACCATCGCCCAACTGCCCGCTGACGGTCACAGTCACGCTGCCATCGGCGGCGGTTACCGGGCTGTAGCGCACGTCGCCGGTGCACTGCTTGGCGTTGGACACTTTCACCTGGTTGTCGATGCGAATGCTCGCAATCGGCGGCTCGACCGACACGATTACCCGGCCAGAATCATTGCGGGTGACGAAGCGCAGGGCTTTGAGGTTGACCAACAGGGCATCCGGCTTGACCAGGAACGGTTTGTTCTCGTCATTGCCGTCGTCATTGAATTCGGGCAATTGCGGCGGGTTGAAGAAGCTGCGGTCGAGCACCAGGTCGCCGGTGACTTGTTGCACGCCGTTGGCGCGCAGGTCGCGCATCAACAGCCAGAGTTTTTCCATGTTCAGCTTGGGGTCGCCGCCGCCCTTGAGGTACAGGTTGCCGTGCAACACGCCACCGCTGAGGGTGCCGTCGGTGTAGAACTCGGTTTTCCACTGGTGGTTGGGGCCGAGCATTTCCAGGGCCGCGTAGGTGGTGACCAGTTTCATGGTAGAGGCCGGGTTCACCGAAACATCGGCGTTGAACACGGTCGGCGTACCAGGGCCGGTGAGGGGCAACATCACCAGCGACAGCGAGGTATTGGGTATTTTGGCTTTCTGCAGGGCCTGCTGAACATTCGGCGGCAGGGTGGTATTGATCGGCGCGGCAGTCACGGAAAAAGCCAGTGGCAGAAGAAAGCTGGCGAGTAGTGCTGAACGAAAAGACTGAGGACGTAAAGAAAGGCAACGCAACGATTTGATCATAAGGAATAAGACCCTACAGCGGAAAGGGCGAAAAAAGGCGAGGGGTATGCAAGAAAATCCCTCATTGGTCACGAAAGTGTCGGCATTATGCCCCAAGGTGGATCCAGTTGTAGCTGAACGATAGCTGCAAATCAGCGTTTTTTTTAGCGGCTATTGGCCGCCCGTCTTAGAGAGTCGGGCAAACGTCACCTTAAACTGCTAAAGTGCCGCCCGTTATTACTTATGAGGATTGTTCCAATGGCGACTAACCGTTCCCAGCGTCTGCGCAAAAAACTGTGCGTTGATGAATTTCAAGAGCTGGGTTTCGAACTGAACCTGGACTTCAAAGAAGGCCTGAGTGAAGAAGCTATCGACGCTTTCCTCGAAGCATTCATCAAAGAAGCCATGGAAGCCAACGGTCTGGGCTATGTCGGCGGCGACGACTACGGTCTGGTTTGCCTGCAGAAGCGTGGCTCGGTCTCCGAAGAGCAGCGTGCTGCTGTTGAAGCTTGGCTGAAAACCCGTTCCGAGCTGACCAAGGCTGAAGTCAGCCCGTTGCTGGACGTGTGGTATCCGGAAAAGCCGATCAACGCGGCTAAGTGATACTGAAAAAACGGCGACCCTCGGGTCGCCGTTTTTTTATGCCTTGCGCCCGTTCAAAATCAGCAGCGTCAACACGCCCGCCACAATCCCCCAAAACGCCGACCCGATAGAAAACAACGTCAAGCCTGACGCAGTGACCATAAAGGTGATCAGCGCCGCTTCGCGTTCCTTCGGCTCATTCATGGCGATGCTCAAGCCATTGATGATCGAGCCAAACAACGCCAGCGCCGCAATCGACAGCACCAGCTCCTTGGGCAAGGCTGCGAACAATGCCGCCAGGGTCGCGCCAAATACCCCGGCAATGCCGTAGAACACCCCGCACCACACGGCAGCGGTGTAGCGCTTGTTGCGGTCTTCATGGGCATGCGGCCCGGTGCAGATGGCTGCACTGATCGCCGCTAAATTGATCCCGTGGGAGCCGAAGGGTGCGAGCACCAACGAGGCCAGGCCAGTCACTGTGATCAATGGCGAGGCGGGCACGCTGTAGCCGTCGGCGCGCAACACGGCGACGCCGGGCATGTTCTGCGAGGTCATCGCCACCACGAACAGCGGGATGCCGATGCTGATGGTTGCCGCCAGCGAAAAGTGCGGCGTGGTCCATACCGGCGTTGCCACTTCCAGGTGAAAGTGGCTGAAATCCAGCAGCCCCATCAAGCCCGACAGCACGCTGCCGATCACCAGCGCAGCCAGCACCGCATAACGCGGCGACAGACGCTTGATGATCAGGTAAGTAAAAAACATCCCCAGCACCAGCCCGGTGCGATGTTGGGCGGCGACGAAAATCTCGCTGCCGATCTTGAACAGAATGCCCGCCAGCAAGGCCGCCGCCAGCGATGCCGGAATGCGCTTGACGAGTTTTTCGAAGCTGCCGGTCAGCCCGCAAAGCGTCACCAGCACTGCGCAGGTGATGTAGGCGCCAATCGCTTCGCCGTAACTCACGCCGCCCAGGCTTGTGATCAGCAACGCCGCGCCCGGCGTCGACCACGCAATGGTGATCGGCGTGCGATAGCGCAGCGACAGGCCGATGCTGCACACCGCCATGCCGATGGAAATGGCCCAGATCCACGAGGAAATCTGCGCCGTGGTCAGCCCGGCGGCTTGACCCGCCTGGAACATCAGCACCAGCGAACTGGTGTAGCCGGTCAGCATCGCAATAAAGCCTGCGACAACGGCCGACGCAGAGGTGTCGGCCAGCGGGCGCAACGGCGCTTGGGTGGCGTCGGTCATGGGGCGGTGTTCCTTTTACCTGGGTGTTTGCCGGTGAAGGCGCAGATTCAAGCCTAAACTTAAACGCAGCGAGCCATTGCGATACAGCCGGGGCCGCAAACAGCCGTACAGTGTGTTGGCGCATTCGGTTGTGTACAATATGCCGTGTTTTTAGGTGATACTTGCCAGCGGCTCGCCGTTGCCGTATTACCGTTAATTCGCCGCCGTTCTCCAAACCCGAGTGCCCATGAACGAACAGTTGCAACCTCTCAAGAAACAACCGCGGGCCGGCAAGGTCGGTCGCACCGGAACCCAGGACGACATCGTCTACGCGCATATCTTCGAGGCAATCCTTGAACAGCGCCTGGCACCCGGAACCAAATTGAGTGAAGAGGCACTGGGCGAAATCTTTGGCGTCAGCCGCACCATCATTCGCCGAGCGCTGTCGCGCCTGGCCCATGAAGGCGTGGTGTTGCTGCGGCCCAATCGCGGCGCGGTAGTGGCCAGCCCGAGTGTCGAAGAAGCGCGTCAGGTGTTCCTGGCCCGGCGTCTGGTCGAGCGGGCAATCACGGAGTTGGCGGTGCAGCACGCTACCGCCGAGCAGTTGGCCGAGTTGCGCCAGATGGTCAACGACGAGCGCGACAGCTTCTCGCGTGGCGATCGCGGTGCCGGTATCCGCCTCTCCGGCGAATTCCATTTGAAGTTGGCAGAAGCGGCAAAAAACGCACCGCTGATCAGCTTCCAGCGCAGCTTGGTGTCGCAGACCTCGTTGATCATTGCCCAGTACGAAAGCGGCAACCGCTCGCACTGTTCCTACGATGAACACACCCAGTTGATCGATGCGATCGAAGCGCGGGACGCGGTGCTGGCGGTGAACCTGATGATGCACCACATGGATCACATCGACAGCAAACTCAACCTCGATGAGGAAAGCGCGTCGGATGATTTGCACGCGGTGTTCTCGCACCTGTTGCAGACCAAAAAGCCAGGGCGCTCCTCAGTAAAACTATAATTTCCCTGACTCACCAGGGCCAAGAAATGTGGGAGCGGGCTTGCTCGCGAATACGGAGTGTCAGTCACCAGATGCATTGACTGATCTACCGCATTCGCGAGCAAGCCCGCTCCCACATTTGTTTTTCGGTGTGCTTTAGATCAGCGTTGATGCACGAGATTGCCGGCCGCGTAGGTCTGCAGAATCGTGCGGTCATCCCCCAGCGTCATCAACACAAACAAGGTCTCGGCAATGCTGTTCGCTTGCTTCAAGCGATAGCTGAGCAGCGGCGTCGCGTTGTAGTCCAGCACTAAAAAGTCTGCGTCGGTGCCTGGCTGCAAGGTGCCGATCTTGTCTTCCAGGCGCAGCGCCCGTGCACCGCCCAGCGTGGCCAGGTACAGCGACTTGAATGGGCTCAACCGTGCGCCCTGCAACTGCATGACCTTGTACGCTTCGTTCAGCGTTTGCAGGAGCGAGAAGCTGGTACCGCCGCCGACGTCCGTGCCCAGGCCCACGTTCAACTTGTGTTTCTCGGCCATCGGCAGGTTGAACAAACCACTGCCGAGGAACAGGTTTGAGGTCGGGCAGAACGCCACCGCCGAACCGGTTTGCGCCAGCCGTGCGCACTCGTCATCACACAGGTGTACGCCGTGGGCGAACACCGAGCGTTCACCGAGCAATTGGTAGTGGTCGTACACATCCAGGTAGCCGCTGCGCTCCGGGAACAGCTCCTTCACCCATTCGACTTCCTGGGTGTTCTCACTGATGTGCGTCTGCATATACAAGCCCGGATACTCGCCGAGCAGTTGCCCGGCCAGCGCTAACTGCGCAGGTGTGCTGGTCGGTGCAAAGCGCGGCGTCACCGCGTAGTGCAGGCGGCCTTTGCCGTGCCAGCGCTCGATCAGCGCCTTGCTTTGCTGGTAGCTGGTTTCGGCGGTGTCGGTCAAATAGTCCGGCGCGTTGCGGTCCATCATCACTTTGCCGGCGATCATGCGCAGGTCGAGTTTTTGCGCCGCTTCAAAAAACGCCTCCACCGACTGCGGGTGCACACTGCCAAACACCAGCGCGGTGGTGGTGCCATTGCGCAGCAGTTCCTTGATGAAAATATCCGCGACTTCTTCGGCATGCGCCTGGTCGGCGAACTGGCTTTCACACGGGAACGTGTAGGTGTTGAGCCAGTCCAGCAACTGCTCGCCATAGGCGCCGATCATGCCGGTTTGCGGCAGGTGGATGTGCGTGTCGATCAGGCCGGGGGTGATCAGTGCATCCGGGTAATGCGTCACGGTGATGTCGTCGGGCAGGCTCGCCAGTAAGTCACCGGCGTGGCCCAAAGCGCTGATCTGGCCGTTATCGATCACCAGCAGGCCGTCTTCAAAATACTCATAAGAGGCGTCGACGCCCACCTCGGCAGGGTCGGCGATGCTGTGCAGGATGGCGGCTCGGTAGGCTTTGCGAGTCAAAGGCATGGTTATCTCAATTCTTGGCAACAGAAGCTTGGCTGCGGCGTGAAGCCGGCAGCAGTTTGGCAATCGGTTCGGCGCTCGCAGTGTGCTGGCCGAAATTCGCGTTATAGGTGGCGATGATTTCACCGGCGATAGAGATGGCAATCTCCACCGGCAATTTGCCCTTGACCTCGCTGAGGCCCATGGGGCAACGCATGCGTTGCATGTGCGCGGTGTCGAAACCGCGATCACGCAGGCGGTGTTCGAACTTGACCCGTTTGGTCTTTGAGCCGATCAGGCCGAAGTAGGTAAAGTCATTGCGCTTGAGCAGCGCGGCGGTCAGTTCCAGGTCCAGCGCGTGATTGTGGGTCATGACGATGCAGTAACTGCCCACGGGCAAGTCGGCAATTTCGTCGAGCGGGTCTTCGCTGACGATTTTACGCACGCCTTGCGGGATATGTTGCGGAAACTCCTGATCACGCGAATCGATCCAGCGTATCCGGCACGGCAGGCTGGCCAGCAGCGGCACCAGCGCGCGGCCAACATGGCCTGCGCCAAACACCGCGATCTGCGCCTGCACCTGGCCCATCGGTTCGAACAGCAGCACGGTCACGCCGCCGCAGCATTGGCCCAGACTCGCGCCGAGGCTGAAGCGCTCCAGATGAGTGTTCTGTTGGCCGCGCAAGAGCATGTCGCGGGCGGTCTGCATCGCCTTGTATTCCAGGTGCCCACCACCGATGGTGTCGAAGGTCTGCGCGGCGCTGATGACCATCTTCGAACCGGCATTGCGTGGCGTAGAGCCGAGCTCTTCGATGATGGTCACCAGTACGCAGGGCTCACCCTGGTTTTGCAGGTCGGCAAGGGCGCTGATCCAGTTGTTCATGTTTACCTCAACATTTCTGTTGTCAGTTCGGCCGTCATCGGGAGCAAGCCCCCTCCCACATTTAGAGCTGCGAGTACATTCCTGTGTGGGAGGGGGCTTGCCCCCGATGGCGGCGCCTCGATCTAAAGCGAAGCCATCTCGGTATCAGCCCCAACCACCTTCGCCACAGTCAATTGGCGCATCTGCTCGCACCCCCACAACACCCGCTCGGGCGTGGCTGGCGCGTCAATCTTCGGCTGATGTCGATAGTCGCCCAAGCTCGCCACGGCGTCCTTGATCGCACACCACGAGGCAATGCCGAGCATAAATGGCGGCTCGCCCACGGCCTTGGAATGGAACACCGTGTCTTCCGGGTTCTTGCGGTTTTCCACCAGCTTCACGCGCAAATCCAGCGGCATGTCCGCGACGGCGGGGATCTTGTAGCTGGCCGGCCCGTTGGTCATCAACTTGCCTTTGTTGTTCCACACCAGCTCTTCCATGGTCAGCCAGCCCATGCCCTGGATAAAGCCGCCCTCGACCTGGCCGATGTCGATGGCCGGGTTCAGCGAGGCGCCCACATCGTGGAGGATGTCGGTGCGCAGCATCTTGTACTCGCCCGTCAGGGTGTCGACGATCACCTCGCAACAGGCGGCGCCGAACGCAAAATAATAGAACGGCCGACCACGCGCCTGGCTGCGGTCGTAGAAGATTTTCGGGGTTTTGTAGAAGCCGGTACTCGACAGCGACACTTGACCGAAATACGCCTGCTGAATCAGCGCCTCAAACGTCAGGATCTGCTCACGCACGCGCACATGGCCGTTGCGAAATTGCACATCCGCTTCACTCACGTCGTACTTGCGCGCGGCGAATTCCACCAGGCGCTGCTTGATGGTTTCGGCGGCGTTCTGCGCGGCCTTGCCGTTCAGGTCGGCGCCACTGGACGCAGCGGTCGGCGAGGTGTTGGGCACTTTGTCGGTGTTGGTCGCGGTGATCTGCACGCGGTCGATGTCAACCTGGAACACTTCGGCCACCACCTGCGCAACTTTGGTGTTCAAACCCTGGCCCATTTCGGTGCCGCCGTGGTTGAGGTGGATGCTGCCGTCGGTGTAGATATGAATCAGCGCGCCCGCCTGATTGAGGAAGCTGGCGGTGAACGAAATGCCGAATTTAACCGGGGTCAGCGCCAGGCCTTTTTTCAGGATCGGGCTGTGTGCGTTGTACAGCCGAATCGCCTCACGGCGCTCGGCGTATTGGCTGCTGGCCTCAAGCTCGGCGGTCATTTCTTCGAGCATGTTGTGCTCGACGGTCTGGTAATAATGGGTGACGTTGCGCTCGGTCTTGCCGTAGTAATTGGCCTTGCGCACGGCCAGCGGGTCCAGGCCCAGGTGGCGGGCGATGGCGTCCATCACTTCTTCAATGGCGACCATGCCTTGCGGGCCGCCGAAGCCGCGGTAAGCGGTGTTTGAGGCGGTGTTGGTCTTGCAGCGATGGCCGTTGACGGTGGCGTCGCCCAAGTAGTACGCGTTGTCGGCGTGGAACATTGCGCGGTCGACAATCGAGTTCGACAGGTCCGGCGAGCAGCCGCAGTTACCTGCCAATTCCAGGTTGATGCCGTGCAGGCGGCCGCTGTCGTCAAAGCCCACATCGTATTCAATATAGAAGGGGTGACGCTTGCCGGTCATCAGCATGTCTTCGACGCGCGGCAGGCGCATTTTGGTCGGCTGGCCGGTGAGGCGCGCGACCACCGCGCACAGGCACGCGGGGCTGGCCGCCTGGGTTTCTTTGCCGCCGAAACCGCCGCCCATGCGGCGCATGTCGACGACGATTTTGTTCATCGACACGTCGAGCACTTCGGCCACCAGCTTCTGCACTTCGGTGGGGTTTTGCGTGGAGCAGTAGACGATCATGCCGCCGTCTTCGGTGGGCATCACCGACGAAATCTGCGTCTCCAGGTAAAAGTGTTCCTGGCCACCGATGTGCAACGTGCCCTGCAGGCGGTTCTTCGCCGTGGCCAGCGCGCCCGCCGAATCACCGCGTTGGTGGGTGTGGCTGTCGAGCACGAAATGCTTGTTGCGAAACGCCTCGACCACGTCCAGCACCGGCTCCAGGTCTGCGTATTCGATCACCGCGGCCATCGCGGCTTTGCGTGCGGTTTCAAGGTCGCGGGCGGCAACCGCCAGCACCACTTGGCCGACGAATTGCACCGTGTCGATGGCCAGCAACGGGTCGCCGGGCAGCAACGGGCCGATGTCTTTCAGGCCCGGCACGTCTGCGTGCGTGATAGCAATGCGCACGCCGTCAAACGCGTAGCAGGGCGCGGTGTCGATGCTGATGATTCTGGCGTGGGCGCGGTCGGACATGCGCGCATACAGGTGCAACTGATTGGGGAATTCCAGGCGGTCGTCAATGTACTGCGCTTCGCCGCTGACGTGCTTGGCGGCGCTGTCATGCTTGACGCTGCGGCCGACGCCGGAGGTCAGGTCCTGGGCAAAAAGCTCGGCGAGTTCGGCCTGGGTTTTTACCACGGCATGATGGTTAGACATAAGCGGTCACCCGAGTCTCGATGTGCGGCGTTTGCAGTTCGATGAAGTATTTGCGCAGCAGGTTTTGCGCGCTGAGCAGGCGGTATTCCTTGCTCGCGCGAAAGTCCGAGAGCGGGGTGAAATCCTCGGCCAGGGCGGCGCAGGCTTTTTCTACGGTGGCCGAATTCCACGTGGCGCCGACCAGCACCGCCTCGCAGCTTTTCGCGCGTTTGGGCGTGGCGGCCATGCCGCCGAAGGCAACACGCGCCTCGCGGATCACGCCGTTCTCAAGCTTCAGGTTGAAGGCCGCGCACACCGCAGAAATATCATCGTCCAGGCGCTTGGAAACCTTGTAGGCGCGAAACAAGGTATGGCCCTTGGGCACGATGATCTTCTCGATGAACTCGCTGTCCTGGCGCGCGGTGACCCGGTAGTCGATAAAGTAGTCTTCCAGCGCCAAGGTGCGGCGCGCGGTGCCTTTGCACAGCACGATTTGCGCGCCCAGCGCGATCAGCAGCGGCGGCGAATCACCAATCGGTGATGCGTTGCCGATATTGCCGCCCAAGGTGCCCTGGTTGCGTATTTGCAGTGAGGCGAAGCGCTGCAACAGCTCGCCAAAATCCGCGTATTCGTGGTGCAGCGCGCTGTAGCAATCAGACAGCGAGGTGGCAGCGCCGATTTCCAGGCGGTCGTCAAACGACTCGATGCGCTTCATCTCCTCGATGTTGCCGACGTAGATCATCACCGGCAAGCTGCGGTGAAACTGCGTCACTTCGAGTGCTAAATCCGTCCCGCCAGCGAGTAGCCGTGCTTGCGGGTAAGCGTCGTAAAGGTCGGCCAGGTCGGCGACGGTCAGCGGCACCAGGCAGCGCTTGTCACCGCTGTTGAGTTCGCCGGTGTGGGTTGGCGCGATGGCTTTAAGGCGAGCAATGGTCTGCGCCTCACGGCTGTCGAACTGGTCTTGAGGCTTGTTGCAGCAGGCCCGTTCGGCAGCCGCCAGAATCGGCCGATAGCCGGTGCAGCGGCACAGGTTGCCGGCCAGCGCTTCATGGGCTTTTTGGCTGTCGGGGGCGTCGCTGTTCTTTTGCAGGGCAAACAACGACATCACAAAACCTGGCGTGCAAAAACCGCATTGCGAGCCATGGCACTCGACCATGGCTTGCTGAACGCTGTGCAGTTGGCCTTGATGTTTGAGGTCTTCGACGCTGATCAGCTGTTTGCCGTGCAATGACGATACAAACGTCAGGCAGGAGTTGAGGCTGCGATAACGCATCTGCTCGGTGCCTTGCGCGTCGCTGTGCAACTCGCCGACCACCACGGTGCACGCGCCGCAATCGCCGCTGGCGCAGCCTTCCTTGGTTCCGGGTTTGCCCACGTGCTCGCGCAAATAGTTGAGCACGGTGAGGTTCGGGTCCAGGCTGTGCTCGCTACGGAGTTCCTGGTTAAGTAAAAACTGGATCACGGAAGGCCTCACAGAGTCATTATTGTTGTAAACCGCATTGCGCCGAATCTAGTCATGTCTGACTTTTCGGTCAATGAGTTTCTGACCTAAGGGTCAAGAAAATCCGATCACAACACCTTTAATTAAAGCCCAGTCTTTCGCAGCCAGTGTTTTTGAAGGCTTTCAGGCTTCTTCTGGTGATTGATCTTTGCTTATTTCATGCCAAATTCGCCAAGGTGGGCGTAGCGCCATCAGCGGGCCAATGCGCTACACTGCCGCGCTTGTACCGATAGAAGATTTCGAAGGGAAAACATGACGTTCAAGGCGCCGGACAGTCTCGCCGAGCAAATCGCTCACCACCTCGCCGAACGTATTATTCGCGGCGATCTCAAGCCTGGAGAGCGGATCCAGGAGCAGAAGGTCACGCTGGCGCTGAATGTCAGCCGTGGTTCCGTGCGTGAAGCCTTATTGATCCTTGAACGCCGCCACCTCGTCGCGATCCTGCCGCGCCGTGGCGCCCACGTTACCGAACTTACCGCGCACAAGGTGCAGAGCCTGTGCACGCTGATGGGCGAGCTGTACATCCTGCTGGGCAATGCGGTTGCCGAGGGTTGGCAGGTGCAGGCCGACATGGCGCCGTTCCTGCACATCCAGCAACGCCTGGTGAGCAGTTTCGAGCGTGAGGACATCCGCGCCTTCGTCGAAGAAAGCTTCAACGTGATGCGTGCTGCGTACCCGTTCGCCAATAACCCGTATTTGCAGGAAACCGTCGATAACCTGCAACCGGCGATGAGCCGCGCCTATTACCTGGCGCTGGACCAGCGCAAGGCAGAGATGAGCGAGTACCTGGCATTGTTTGAGCAATTGCTCGCGGCCGTGCTGGCGCGTGACTTTGCGCAGATTCGCCTGGTGCTGTCGGCCTACTGCCACCGCAGCAGCTCGTTGGTCATCGCTGCGTTGGCGGACGCCTAAACATGCGGCTCAAGTGCATCAAACTGGCGGGGTTCAAATCCTTCGTCGACCCGACCACGGTGAACTTCCCCAGTAACATGGCGGCGGTGGTGGGGCCCAATGGCTGCGGCAAGTCGAACATCATCGACGCCGTACGCTGGGTGATGGGCGAGAGCTCGGCGAAAAACCTGCGTGGCGAGTCGATGACCGACGTCATCTTCAACGGCTCCACCAGCCGCAAGCCCGTTAGCCAGGCCAGCATCGAACTGGTGTTTGATAATTCCGACGGCACGCTGGTCGGCGAATACGCGGCGTACGCGGAAATTTCCATCCGCCGCAAAGTCACGCGCGACAGCCAGAACAGCTACTTTCTCAACGGCACCAAGTGCCGCCGCCGCGACATTACCGATATTTTCCTCGGCACCGGCCTCGGCCCGCGCAGCTACTCGATCATCGAGCAGGGCATGATCTCCAAGCTGATCGAAGCCAAGCCCGAAGACCTGCGTAATTTTATTGAAGAAGCGGCCGGCATCTCCAAGTACAAGGAGCGCCGCCGCGAAACCGAAAACCGTATCCGCCGCACCCACGAAAACCTCGCCCGCCTGACCGACCTGCGCGAAGAGCTGGAGCGTCAACTTGAGCGACTGCACCGCCAGGCCCAGGCCGCCGAGAAGTATCAGGAATACAAAGGCGAAGAGCGCCAGCTCAAGGCGCAACTGTCGGCGTTGCGCTGGCAGGCACTGAACGATCAGGTGGGCCAGCGCGAAGCAATTATCGGCACCCAGGAAATCAGCTTTGAAGCGTTGGTGGCCGAACAACGCAATGCCGACGCGAGTATCGAGCGCCTGCGCGACGGGCACCATGACCTGTCCGAGCGCTTCAATCTGGTGCAGGGGCGCTTCTATTCGGTGGGCGGCGATATTGCCCGCGTCGAGCAAAGCATCCAGCACGGCCAGCAGCGGCTGCGCCAGTTGCAGGATGATTTGAAGGAAGCCGAGCGCGCGCGCCTCGAAACCGAATCGCACTTGGGCCATGACCGTACTTTATTGCTGACCCTCGGCGAAGAGCTGGACATGCTCACCCCCGAGCAGGAAATCACCAGTGCTGCTGCCGAAGAAGCAGCCGCAGCACTGGAAGAATCCGAAACCACCCTGCACGGTTGGCAGGAGCGCTGGGACACCTTCAACCTGCACTCCGCCGAACCGCGGCGTCAGGCCGAGGTGCAGCAGTCGCGCATCCAACAGCTGGAAACCAGCATGGAGCGCTTGGCCGAACGCCAGCGCCGTTTGCAGGATGAGCGCGTATTGCTCGCCGCCGACCCGGAAGACGCGGCGATCATGCAGTTGAGCGAGCAACTGGCCGAAAGCGAGATGACGCTGGAGGAGTTGGAAGCCAGCGAAGAACAGCAAGTGGAGCGCCTGGAGCAATTGCGTCAGCAACTGCACCACGCGACCCAGGCCCAGCAGCAAGCGCAGGGCGATTTGCAGCGGCTGAACGGCCGTTTGGCCTCGCTTGAAGCGTTGCAGCAAGCCGCGCTCGACCCCGGCACCGGCACTGCCGAATGGCTGCGCGACCAGCACTTGGCCGAGCGCCCACGCCTGGCTGAAGGCTTGACAGTAGAAGCGGGTTGGGAGCTGGCGGTAGAGACCGTGCTCGGCGCCGACCTGCAAGCCGTACTGGTGGATGACTTTGGCGACTTTGACCTGGCCGGGTTTGCCCAAGGCGATTTGCGCTTGCTCAGCCCGGCCGCCGATGGCAGCCGCGTGCCCGGCAGTTTGCTCGACAAGGTCGAGGCGGCGATTGACCTGTCGCCTTGGCTGGGCCAGGTTCGGCCGGTTGAAACACTTGAGCAGGCCCTGGCCCAGCGCAGGCAACTGGCCGCCGGCGAAAGCCTGATCAGCCGCGACGGCTATTGGGTTGGCCGGCACTTTTTGCGCGTGCGCCGCGCGAGCGATGCGCAAAGCGGTGTATTGGCGCGCGGCCAGGAAATCGTCAGCCTGAGCGCCGAACGCGAAGAGCGTGAAGCCACCCTCGAAAGCCTTGAAACCGAACTGCAAACCCTGCGCGCCACGCAGCGCCAGCAAGAGACCGGCCGCGAACACCTGCGCCGCCTGTTGCAGGACGAAGCACGCCAGCAAGGCGAGCTGAAAGCACAATTGTCGGCGAGCAAGGCCAAGGTCGAGCAATTGACCCTGCGCCGCACGCGCCTCGACGAAGAGGTCGTGGAAATGGCCGAGCAGCGCGCCCTCGAACACGAGCAAATCGGCGAAGCGCGCCTGCAGTTGCAAGACGCCCTCGACAGCATGGCCCTCGACACCGAGCAGCGTGAGCTGCTGTTAGCGGAGCGCGACAGCCTGCGCGAACGCCTCGACCGCGTGCGCCAGGAAGCCCGCCAGCACAAGGACCACGCGCACCAATTGGCAGTGCGCCTCGGCTCGTTGCGCGCTCAACACACGTCCACCGCCCAAGCGCTTGAGCGCCTGGAGATGCAGTCTGAACGCCTCACCGAAAAGCGCGAGCAACTGAGCCTCAACCTGGAAGAGGGCGAAGCGCCGCTTGAAGAGCTGCGGCTCAAGCTTGAAGAGCTACTCGATAAGCGCATGACGGTCGACGAAGAACTCAAGACTGCGCAGATCGCCCTAGAAGATGCCGACCGCGAACTGCGTGATGCCGAAAAGCGCCGCACCCAGGCCGAGCAGCAATCGCAACTGATTCGCGGCCAACTCGAACAACAGCGCATGGAATGGCAAGCCTTGACCGTGCGCCGCAAAACCCTGCAAGACCAATTGCTGGAAGACGGCTACGACCTGCATGGCGTACTCAATACGCTGACCGCCCAGGCCAACGAAAAAGATGCCGAAGAAGAACTAGAGCGCATTGCGGCACGTATCCAACGGCTGGGCGCGATCAACCTTGCGGCCATTGATGAATACCAGCAGCAGTCCGAGCGTAAACGCTATCTGGACGCGCAGAACGCCGACTTGGTCGAAGCGCTGGACACCCTGGAAAACGTGATTCGCAAGATCGACAAGGAAACGCGTAATCGTTTCAAAGATACCTTTGATCAGATTAATGGCGGTTTACAGGCGTTATTCCCGAAAGTTTTCGGCGGTGGCAGCGCTTACTTGGAACTGACGGGCGAAGATCTACTCGATACAGGGGTGACGATCATGGCGCGGCCGCCGGGCAAGAAGAACAGCACCATCCATTTGTTGTCCGGTGGTGAAAAAGCCCTGACCGCATTGGCGCTGGTATTTGCCATCTTCAAGCTGAACCCGGCGCCGTTTTGCATGCTCGACGAAGTTGATGCGCCGCTGGATGACGCAAACGTCGGGCGCTATGCGCGGTTGGTCAAAGAGATGTCGCAGACCGTGCAGTTCATCTACATCACGCACAACAAGATCGCCATGGAAATGGCGGACCAGTTGATGGGCGTCACGATGCACGAGCCGGGTTGTTCGCGCTTGGTGGCGGTGGATGTGGAAGAGGCGATGGCGATGGTGGACGCCTAGCGGCGTAGCGGCAAGCGGCAAGCTACAAGCGGCAAGCGGCAAGCGGCAAGCTACAAGCTACAAGCTACAAGCTACAAGCTACAAGCGAAAAGCCGACTCACTTGTAGCTTGCAGCTTGCGGCTTGTAGCTATCATCTTGTAGCTATCACCTTGTAGCTCACCGTTGGCGAGGTTAGTCAGATATCTTCCCGAGGGTAGAAATATGGCAAACCGACACACTTCTCGCCAACGGTGTAACGGTCGTGCTAGTTTAATGTCAAATTTTCGTGTGCGTGGGCAAAACGTCAGTCAGAACATAGAGTTGGCGCCACGTTTTAAAGCGGTTTGCACGGTGCTAAACCCCTTATTTTTCAGCATTTTTTATTAGAGGCACGGGATTACATGGAAATCGGTCTGCGCGAGTGGCTGATCGTCATCGGCATTATTGTCATTGCCGGTATTCTTTTTGATGGCTGGCGCCGCATGCGCGGTGGCAAGGGCAAGCTTAAATTCCGTTTGGACCGCAACCTGTCCAATTTGCCCGACGACGACGGCAGCGCCGAGTTGCTGGGGCCACCGCGTGTGCTGGACACCCATAAAGAGCCGCAACTGGACGAGCATGACTTGCCGTCGATGAGCGCGCCTATGCGTGAAGCGCGTGAACCTGCCGCCAAGCGTGGCAAACGCGGGAGTGCGGCGGTGGCTGAGCCGCATCAGGGTGACTTGAACCTCGACGCCGATGACGGCCCGAGCTTCAGCAGCCGCGACGACGACTTCCCTGACGAGGCGCCGGCCAAAAGTGCGCCACGCCAATCGGTGAACGACCAGCCGGCCGCCGAAGAAGTGTTGGTGATCAGCGTGATCTGCCGTGACACCGCCGGCTTCAAAGGCCCGGCGTTGTTGCAGAACATTCTGGAAAGCGGCCTGCGTTTCGGCGAGATGGATATTTTCCACCGTCACGAAAGCATGGCCGGTAACGGCGAAGTGCTGTTCTCGATGGCCAATGCGGTCAAGCCGGGCACCTTCGACCTGGACGATATTGACCTGTTCAGCACCCCGGCGGTGAGCTTCTTCCTCGGCCTGCCAGGCCCGCGTCACCCCAAGCAAGCGTTCGACGTGATGGTGGCCGCAGCGCGCAAGCTGTCGCAGGAACTCAATGGCGAGCTTAAGGATGACCAACGCAGCGTGCTCACCGCCCAGACCATCGAGCACTACCGTCAGCGCATCGTTGAGTTTGAGCGTCGCGCCCTGACACAAAAACGCTGAGGATTGCCTCACAGCGTTGTCGATAGAATAAGCGCACTACCATTTGAGCAGCTTCGGCTGCTCTTTTGCTTTCTGAGAGAACACCCATGACCGCCGCCCACACCCGCATCCTTGAACTGCGCGCTGAACTGGATCAGCACAATTACCGCTACCACGTCCTCGACGAGCCGAGCATCCCGGACGCCGAGTATGATCGGTTGTTCCACGAGCTCAAGGCACTGGAAGCAGCGCACCCGGAGCTGGTCACGCGTGATTCTCCGACGCAGCGGGTCGGCAGTGCGGCGCTCTCGGCGTTTACTCAGGTGAAGCATGAGGTCCCGATGCTCAGCCTCGGCAACGCCTTTGATGAAACCACCCTGCTGGAGTTTGATCGCCGGGTTACCGAAGGTCTCGACCTGCCGGTGGGCGATCTGTTTGGCGCTGGCGCGGCGGTCGAATACAGCTGCGAGCCGAAGCTGGACGGCCTGGCGGTCAGCTTGCTGTATCAGGACGGCGAACTGGTGCGCGGCGCCACGCGCGGTGATGGCACCACCGGCGAAGACATCAGCGTCAACGTGCGCACCGTGCGCAATATCCCGTTGAAGCTGCACGGCAGCGGCTGGCCGGCGACCCTGGAAGTACGCGGCGAAGTGTTCATGTCCAAAACCGGTTTCGAGCGGCTGAACGCCTCGCAACTGGAAGTGGGCGGCAAGACCTTTGCCAACCCGCGCAATGCCGCCGCTGGCAGCCTGCGCCAGTTGGACTCGAAGATCACCGCCAGCCGCCCGCTGGAGTTCTGCTGCTACGGCGTGACCACCGACATCAGTGATACGCATATTGGCAACCTGCACCAGCTACAGAAATGGGGCATGCCGATCAGCCATGAGCTGAAGCTGGCCAAGGGTATTCAGGATTGCCTGGACTACTACCGCGACATCGGCGAGCGGCGTAACAGCCTGCCGTATGAAATCGACGGCGTGGTGTTCAAGGTCAACAGCATCGCCTCCCAGCGTGAACTGGGCTTTCGCGCGCGTGAGCCGCGCTGGGCCATTGCGCATAAATTCCCTGCGATGGAAGAACTGACCGAGCTGCTTGACGTGGAATTCCAGGTTGGCCGCACCGGTGCGGTCACCCCGGTGGCACGCTTGAAGCCGGTCAAGGTGGCCGGTGTGACCGTCTCCAACGCCACCTTGCATAACATGGATGAAGTCGCGCGTCTGGGCGTGATGATCGGCGACACCGTGATCATCCGCCGCGCCGGTGATGTGATCCCGCAGGTGGTTTCGGTGGTGCTTGAACGCCGCCCCGAAACGGCCCGAGCCGTGCCGATCCCCGAGCGCTGCCCGGTGTGCGGCTCCCACGTGGAGCGCACGCAACTGGTCAAGCGCAGCAAGGGCAAGGAAACCGTCAGCGAAGGCGCGGTGTACCGCTGCGTTGGCCGCCTGGCCTGTGGCGCGCAGCTCAAGCAGGCGATTATTCACTTCGTCTCGCGCCGCGCCATGGACATCGACGGGCTGGGCGATAAAACCATCGAGCAGTTGGTCGACGAAAAGCTCATCGGTTCGCCGGCCGACCTTTATAAGCTCAAGTATGAGCAGATTATCGACCTGGAAGGCTTTGCCGATATTTCCAGCAAGAAGCTGATCACCGCCATCGAAAACAGCAAGATGCCAACTCTGGCGCGGTTTATCTATGCGTTGGGCATTCCCGATGTGGGCGAGGAAACGGCCAAGGTGCTGGCGCGCTCGCTGGCATCGCTGGCGCGCGTGCAGCAGGCCTTGCCCGAAGTGCTGACCTACCTGCCGGACGTGGGCCTGGAAGTGGCTCACGAGATTCACAGCTTTTTTGAAGACGGGCATAACCAGCAAGTGATCGGCGCATTGCTGTCGCCGGATGAATGCGCCTTGCAATTGCAGGAGCAGGGCGACCTGAGCGCCGAATTCGCCGCCAGCACCACCTTGGGCGGTTTGCTCGACAAGCTGCACGTGCCAAGCGTCGGCCCCGGTGCCGCGCAAAAACTCGCGGATAAATTCACCACCCTCGAAGGCGTGATCAAGGCGGACTGGCTCGACATGCGCCAGGCGCTGCCCGAGAAGCAGGCCAAGGCGGTACGCGAGTTTTTTGATAACGCAGACAATGCCCATCGCGCCCTTGCCATTGAGCAGCAGCTCAAGGACTTTGGCATGCACTGGCAGAGCGAAAAAAAGCTCGTCGAAGGCTTGCCGGAAGCCGGGCACACCTGGGTGCTGACCGGCTCGCTGGAGCTGATGAGCCGCGATGTGGCCAAGGACAAGCTCGAAAGCCTCGGCGCCAAGGTGGCGGGTTCGGTGTCGGCGAAAACGCATTGCGTGGTGGCGGGGCCGGGCGCCGGTTCGAAACTGGCCAAGGCCAGCGAGCTGGGGCTCAAGGTGCTGGATGAGGAGGCGTTTGTGGCGTTCCTGGCCACACACAACATCAGCGTCTGATCGTTTGCTGCGGCGACGCAGCATGCTCCCGTTGGGCTGCAAGGCAGCCCCTTGAATAAAGTGGAACGATTTTGAGGGCTGAATGATCTAGTCTTGGTCACCCAGGGAGAGATCGCCATGTTCCGCTATTTCGAGCAACTCAGTTCACGCATCGCCGCGCCGTTCATGGTCGAATCTTCGCGCAACAGCAAGGTCTGGCAATGCCGTTGCGGGCAAGCACTGTTCTTTCGCAACAGCCAGTGCCTGGCGTGCCAGGCACTGCTGGGTTACCAGCCGCAACAGAGTCGGTTAGCCTCGCTGCAACCTGGCCCCGTCGCTGGCACCTGGCTACAAGACGACAACCTCGACGCCGGCGCCTTTCGCCGCTGCGCCAACCTTGACACCCCGGCTGCGTGTAACTGGCTGATACCGGCCCACAGCACTGCGACACTGTGCGTGGCGTGCAGCCTGAATCGCACGATCCCCGACCTGTCGATTCTGGAAAACGCCGAGCGCTGGCGCAAAGTCGAAACGGCCAAGCGCCGGCTGGTCGCGCAACTGATCGGCCTGGGCCTGCAAGTGCTGCCCAAAAGCGTCGACGAGGCCACCGGCCTGGCCTTCGACTTTGTCGGCGTTGACCTGCAAGGCAACGCGCCGACCACCGGCCACGCCAACGGTTTGATCACCCTCGACATCAAAGAGGCCGACGACGCCCACCGCGAGAAGATCCGCGTGCAGATGCGCGAACCCTACCGCACCTTGCTCGGCCACTTTCGCCATGAGGTCGGCCATTACTATTGGGACCGGCTGATCGCCAACAGCCACTGGCTCGAACCGTTTCGTCACCTGTTCGGCGACGAACGCGCCAGTTACGCCGACGCTCTGGACCAGCATTACCAGGAAGGCCCGCGCCCCGACTGGCAGCAAACCTGTGTCAGCGCCTACGCGACCATGCACCCTTGGGAAGATTGGGCCGAAACCTGGGCCCACTACCTGCACATGATGGATGCCGTCGACACCGCGCTGGGCTTTGGCATGAGCGCCCGCGAGATGGACCTGGATTACCTGCCGTTCCCGCTGTCCAGCCTGTATGACCCCGAACACCCGGGCGGTGCGGCGTTTTTGTCGTTCGTCAACGCCTGGATCGAACTGGCGGGCATGCTCAACGAACTGTCACGCAGCATGGGCCAGCCAGATTTCTACCCGTTCGTGCTGCCGCCGGCGGTGATCGCCAAACTGCACTTTATTCACCTGGTGATCCAGGAAGAGGGCGGCAGGGCGGATAAAGCCGTTCTGCTGTAGTCGCAAGCACGCCCCGGCCTGCCGGGATCTGCACGAAAGCAGTGGGCAAGTGCTTGAACCATCGAATATTTTTAATCTGGCACCAACGGTTGTAAGTTCCGATCAGATCGGTACAATGGCCCCGCTTGCCGAGAGGCAAGCGTCGTTATGGTGACCCCATCGGTCCCCCCGCAACGATTACCCGTGAACCTGGTCAGAGCCGGAAGGCAGCAGCCACAGCGGGAACATTGTGTGCCGGGGTGTGGCTGGTGGGGTTGCCTCCATAACGCTCTTCCTCGAAGCAACCCTCCTGTTTCAAATCAAAAAATCTTTCATTCGGTCACCTGCCCAGTCTTGTTGCGCAGCGCTGACGGCTTTGCGCTGGACAACCTCCAGCCGCCTGCTAGCTTCAATCATGCGTATTTTTAAAAAAACCGTGGTGCTGGAGTAGTAAGGAAGTGATGGCGCCCATTTCTTGGACAAGGATGATTGCCATGAACAGCCCTCAAAGTTTACCCCCGCGCATCACTGCATCAGTCGGCACCCTTGGCAAGGCGCGCAATGTGCCTGCCGATATTCAATACATTCAGCGACTGTTTAATCTGATCACGCCCAAACCCGCGGTGCCCTTGTTGGAGAACGGCAAGTGCGACGCCCAGTTGGTGCGCCGCATCAGCGATTATCAGTCGAGTCGCCTCAATGTCAGTCGGCCCGACGGTGTGATTGACCCGGCAGGCCGTACGTTTAACAGCCTGGTCGAGGATCTGCGCAAGGCGCAGGCGGCTGTTCGAGCGCCTGAACGCCCGCCCGTGCCCGCGCCGGTGCGGCCGGAACAAGACAAGCAGCAGTTGGTCACGCGCTCCACCTGTGACGGCAACGTGACCCTCACCGAGGCCGACTTTCAGGGCGCCGCCGCGCAATTGGGCAATGGTATTTCGGTGAATCTCATCAAGGCGTTTGCCACGGTCGAATCCGGTGGTCGATCAGGGTTCGGGCCAGCCAAAATGCCGGTGATCGCGTTTGAGGGGCACATCTTTCGCAAGTACACCCAGCAGAAATACGACGCCACCTATCCCTTGCTGTCCTACCCCTACACGCAGAAGGCCGGCCCGCAATGGCGAGCCAATAACAAGGACCAGGCGAAGGCGTGGGAAACCCTGATTGCAGCGTTTAACCTGGACCCGAACGCGGCGCTGATGTCGGCGTCCTGGGGCATGTTTCAGATCATGGGTTTCAACTTCGCCGCGTGCGGATACGCGTCCGTGGTCGAATATGTGACCGTGATGAAGGTCAATGCCGGCCAGCAATTGATGGCGTTCGTCGGCTTTTGCCGCAAGAACCCGGCGTTGGTCAAAGCCATGAAGAACAAGGACTACGTGGGCATGGCTTCCCTTTATAACGGCAAGGACTACGGCGACTACGACAAACGAATCAAAAAAGCCTTTGATGCGCTGGAGAAAAAATAGCAGTGCGATAGTGGCTCTTCGCAGTATTGCACCGCGCTGGTAGCGGTCTCACCGGCAGCAACGCCGGATGGACAACCCAAAGCGGTCTTGTTAGTTTCCGCCAGCCACCTCTACCACGCCGTGCACCGGCTGCGGTCAGCCCTTGACGATGACGTGCTCGGGCCCGCAGCGCACTTGAAGGAAAAAATACTATGAGCCGTTTTCCAGCCATTGGCGTGTTGTCGTTGTGTGCCATGGTGCCTGCAGTTTCCGGCGGCGCCGAGTTGCATTCGGGCCAGTACGAAGGGCTGATGCTGGCGGTGACGCCCGAGCATCAGGTGGAGGGCTTTTACGCGCAAGAAATGGGCGAAGGTGTGAGCCGCAGTTGCGCGTTCTATTTGCAAGGCAAGCCCGAAGCGCTGACGACCTGGCTCGACGAGGCCTATCCCGGCAGCGTGGCGGCGGCGCCCGACGGCGTGACGTTGACGGTGGAGCAGGGGCGCCAGCATCCCGGCTGCTTCAGCGTATTGATGCCTGAAATTGCCAGCGGTCTGGAACTGACCCAAACCGTCGCCAGGCAATGGATCGGCCTTGTGACCGTGACTGCCGACAAGGCTCACTTGTTGGAAGCGCCAGCCGCCAACGCCGACAAGCGCCCGTATATCGTCAAGGGTGATGTAGTCGGTGTGCTGGCATTCAAGGACGGCTGGGCGCAGGTTGAATTCACTAATGCCAAGGGCCGTTCGTTCACCGGTTGGATCAGCCAGGATCAATACAACCGGCCGTCTGCGCCCAATAGCTGAGTAGCGCCTCGGGTTGCGTGAGCGAGCCGTGGACGCCGCAGTGTGCCAAGCACACCGCGGCGTTTTTGTGTGTGCGGTTTACGCCTTGTTGCGGTTGAACAGCTTGCGGATCATTGCCAGCAGCGCCACAACGCCGATCACCAGAAACTTCTTCGCGGCCAGCAGGAAAAGGCCGATCTTGGCGAACAAACCCGCCTTTGCGGCGATACCGCCGGCCACCAAAGCAGCCAAACCATACGTGGCGAGCTTGTCGGTGCTCGGGTTGAAGTCGGTGTACAGGTTGCCGTCGGTGAAGTTGGTAAAGGCCAGCACCTTGGGCAACTCCTGCTTGATCACCGGCAGGTCGGCCATGGCGGCGACTGCGTTGAGTTCCAGCACGCCTTCACGGCCCAGCACGCGGATGCTGTAGTTGAGGGTGTTCTGGTTGGCATCATCGGCTTTCAGTTCGCGCGCCCAGTACATTTTATGGGTGCTGTCATCGTAGTGCGGCGGCTCGGCCCAGCCCAGCAGGTGCAGGCCTGCGTAGCCTTGTTTCTGACGTTGCTTGTTGTCTTCGACGTCTTCTTCCTGCATTTGCTTGAGCATTTCGGCGTAGTCGATTTTCGCCGCATCCTCGTCGGAAACGTGGCCGTCGGCGTTGTAGCTGACGATCACGCCCCAGCCGCGCTCCGATAACGGGCTGACGGCCTTTGGCACGATCATGCCCAGCGTTTTGAAGCCGGGCGGGTTGCCCCAGCCATCGGTTAACAAGCGCTCGGTGTCGGCGGGGTCGAGGTAGTAAAACTCGTCGTTGAGCTTGAGGGTTGCAATGCCACTCGGCAGGGTGATCAAGCCGGTCTTTTGCTTGAGTGAACCGAGAAAGTGTTCGGCGGTTTCGGCCGGTGCACTGGCTTCAGCGGGAGCCGGTGCGGGTGCCGCGAAAGCGGGAGCGACACACAGGGTGAGTGCGCTCGCCGCTATTAATAAGCGCAAGTAGTTCATGGTAGTCCCTTACATTTTGAATTAATTTCGCGAAAGAATAACGTAAAGGGGTTGTTCTGCGTTAGCCGAAAGCCTCTCGGGTAAGCGTCGCGCCGCGCCGAGGGCGGCAAGCGAAAACATCCATAAAGCGCCAGAACGACGCGCCTGCACGCTCCGGGTTCAGGCCTTTGCGTGGCCAGCCAGCAGAGCCTGGTCAGATTAGACGAGCGTGCCGGATGCAATTTTCTCCTTGCTCCGCTAGCATTACCCGCTTCCGCTTCCCAGTTGCGACGGTTTTCGATGAGTTATCAGGTTCTTGCACGTAAATGGCGCCCGCGCTCGTTCCGCGAAATGGTCGGCCAGACCCATGTGCTGAAGGCTCTGATCAATGCCTTGGACAGCCAGCGGCTGCACCACGCCTACCTGTTCACCGGTACTCGAGGGGTGGGCAAGACCACCATTGCGCGCATCATCGCCAAATGCCTGAACTGTGAAACCGGTATTACCTCGACGCCGTGCGGCACCTGTTCGGTGTGCCGCGAGATCGACGAAGGGCGGTTTGTCGACCTGATCGAGATCGACGCCGCCAGCCGCACCAAGGTGGAAGACACCCGCGAGCTGCTCGACAACGTGCAGTACGCGCCCAGCCGTGGCCGCTTCAAGGTCTACCTGATCGACGAAGTGCACATGCTTTCCAGTCATTCCTTCAACGCGCTGTTGAAAACCCTGGAAGAGCCGCCGCCCTACGTCAAATTCATTCTGGCCACCACCGACCCGCAGAAGCTTCCGGCAACGATTTTGTCGCGTTGCCTGCAGTTCTCCCTGAAAAACATGACTCCTGAACGTGTGGTCGAGCATTTGACCCACGTGCTGGGCGTCGAGAACGTGCCGTTCGAAGACGATGCACTGTGGCTGCTCGGCCGCGCCGCCGACGGTTCGATGCGCGATGCCATGAGCCTCACCGACCAGGCCATCGCCTTTGGTGAAGGCAAGGTCATGGCCGCCGACGTGCGTGCGATGCTCGGCACCCTCGACCACGGCCAGGTCTTTGACGTGCTGCACGCGCTGATCGAAGGTGACGCCAAGGCGCTGCTTGAGGCCGTGCGCCATTTGTCGGAGCAAGGCCCGGACTGGAATGGCGTGCTCTCGGAAATCCTCAATGTGCTGCACCGTGTTGCCATTGCTCAGGCGCTGCCTGAAGGTGTCGACAACGGCCATGGCGACCGCGACCGCGTGTTGGCGCTGGCCCAGGCCTTGCCGGCCGAAGACGTGCAGTTTTATTACCAGATGGGCCTGATCGGCCGCAGGGACTTGCCCCTCGCGCCGGACCCGCGCGGTGGCTTCGAAATGGTCCTGCTGCGGATGCTGGCGTTCCGGCCCGCCGATGTCGCAGACGCGCCGAGACAGCCGCTAAAGCCAGTGGGGATCAGCCAGGCCACAGTTGATTCCGCCCAACCAGTGGCTGGCACGGCGGCAGTCGCGCCAGTGGTTGCGACACCTGCGACACCTGCGCCGGTGCCTGAACCTGCGCCTGTAACGGTCGCGCCGGTGGTCGAACCGCAACCGGTCATCGAGCCTGAGCCGCAACCGGCCCCGGTGGTCGACTTGCCGTGGAACGACGCCGCAGAGCCCGAGGCCGAGTTGCAGCCTTTCGTTGAGCCGGTGCTGGAAACCGCCGGCGAGCAGCCCGAACTGACGCCCATGCCGGCGCCTGCGCCAGACAGCGTGGTACCGGCTGCGCCGGAATGGGTGTCTGCGCCGGTGCCCGAGCCAACCGTCGCGCAAGTCGACGCCGCCACGCCCGGCATTGATCTGGATGACGAACCGCCGCTGGACGAAGACTACATCGAGCCGGACATCGACTCGGCCTACAGCTACCTGGACGAGTTGGCCAGTGAGCACGCCGCCGAGCCTGCACCCGAGCCCGAGGCGGAGCCCGCTGCGGCCCCGGCCACCGGCCTGGCATTGCAATGGCTGGAGCTGTTCCCGAAACTGCCGATCTCCGGCATGACCGGCAGCATCGCCGCCAACTGCACCTTGATTTCGATTGAAGGCGACCACTGGTTGCTGCACCTGGACCCGGCCCACAGCGCCCTGTTCAATGCCACCCAGCAACGCCGCCTCAATGACGCCCTGAACCAGTACCATGCACGCACGCTGACCATTACCATCGAGTTGATCAAGCCCGAGCAGGAAACCCCGGCCCAGGCCGCGACCCGCCGGCGTATCAACCGACAACGTGATGCAGAAAACTCGATTCACGCTGATCCGCTCATCCAGCAATTGATGCAACAGTTTGGTGCGGTCGTGCGTGAGGATACTATTGAACCTGTCGAAGCCCCGGTGCCCCAAGCGTCATAACACCGGGCTACTAACTTGATCCACGTACTTTGAGGTGATTCCCATGATGAAAGGTGGCATGGCCGGCCTGATGAAGCAGGCACAGCAGATGCAGGAAAAGATGGCCAAAATGCAGGAAGAACTGGCCAACGCCGAAGTCACCGGTAAAGCCGGTGGCGATATGGTCAGTGTGGTGATGACCGGTCGTCACGACATCAAACGCGTGAGCATCGACCCAAGCGTATTGCCAGGCGCCAGTGAAGACGACCTGGAAATGCTCGAAGCGCTGTTCGCTGCGGCCGTCAACGACGCCGTGCGCAAGATCGAAGCCAACAGCCAGGACAAAATGTCCGGTGTCACCTCCGGCATGCAACTGCCACCGGGGATGAAGCTGCCGTTCTGATGGGTTAGCTTGGCGACACTCAAATGCCAGGCCATGCGCCTGGTATTTTTGTTTCTGGCGTAAGCCTTCAGACAAGAAGGACGCTCGCGGTGCGCGTTCAATATGAACCCTGGCGCTGCGTTTACGGTCTGCACCCTATACCGATGAATTCGATAAAGGAGCCCTTTGATGTCTCAAGAAGCCATTTTGAACCAGCGCATTGTCCTGGTTTCACGCCCTCAAGGCGCGCCGACCCCGGAAAACTTCCGCCTGGAGCGCGTCAACTTGCCAGAACTCGCCGACGGCCAGGTGCTGCTGAAAACGCTGTACCTGTCCCTCGACCCCTATATGCGTGGGCGCATGAGTGACGCGCCGTCCTACGCCGCGCCGGTGGAAATCGACGAGGTGATGACCGGTGGCGCTGTCAGCCGTATCGAGCAGTCACGCCATCCGAAATTCGAAGTCGGTGACCTGGTGGTCGGCTCCACCGGTTGGCAGACCCACAGCATTTCGGACGGCCGTAACTTGATGCCGGTGCCCAACGGCTTGGCCAGCCCGTCGATGGCGCTGGGTGTGCTGGGCATGCCGGGCATGACCGCCTACATGGGCCTGATGGACATCGGCCAGCCCAAGGCCGGCGAAACCCTGGTGGTGGCGGCAGCGTCCGGTGCCGTGGGCTCGGTGGTCGGGCAGGTGGCCAAACTCAAAGGCCTGCGCGTGGTCGGTATTGCCGGTGGCGCCGACAAGTGCCGCTATGTGGTCGATGAGCTGGGCTTTGATGCCTGCGTGGATCACAAAAGCGACGATTTTGCCAACGAGCTGGCCGCAGCGTGCTTCAACGGCGTGGACATCTACTATGAAAACGTCGGTGGCAAAGTGTTTGACGCCGTGCTGCCGCTGCTCAACGCCAAGGCGCGAATTCCGCTGTGCGGCCTGATCGCCGGTTACAACGCGCATGAAGCCCCGAGCGGGCCAGACCGTCTGCCGGCGCTGCAGCGCACCTTGCTGACCAAGCGCGTGCGCATTCAGGGTTTTATCGTGTTCGACGACTACGGCGACCGCCAGCCCGAATTCCTCAGCGCCATGGCGCCGTGGGTGCGTGATGGCAAGATCAAGTTCCGCGAAGACGTGGTCGACGGGCTGGAACAGGCCCCGGAAGCCTTTATCGGTTTGCTTGAGGGGCGCAACTTCGGCAAGTTGGTGGTGCGCGTCGCGCAGGATTGATCATTTGACGCTAAACCGGGGCGCGGGTATAAACCGCGTCTCGTTGTTTTGCCGGACCTTTGCCCATGAGCTTCAGCCCTCTGATTCGTCAATTGATCGACGCCCTGCGCACCTTGCCAGGCGTGGGTCAGAAAACCGCCCAGCGCATGGCGCTGCAACTGCTGGAGCGTGATCGCAGCGGTGGCACACGGTTGGCCCAAGCGTTGAGCCAGGCGATGGTTGGCGTCGGCCACTGCCGCCAGTGCCGCACCCTCACCGAAGAAGACCTTTGCCCGCAATGCGCCGACCCACGCCGCGACGACACGCTGCTGTGCGTGGTCGAAGGGCCGATGGACGTGTACGCGGTGGAGCAGACCGGTTACCGCGGGCGCTACTTTGTGCTCAAGGGGCATTTGTCGCCGCTCGACGGGTTGGGGCCGGAAGCTATCGGAATTCCACAGTTGGTGGCGCGAATTGAAGCGCAGGGCACGTTTACCGAAGTGATCCTGGCGACCAACCCGACGGTCGAAGGCGAGGCGACCGCGCATTACATCGCGCAGTTACTCAGCAATAAAGGCCTGATCACCTCGCGGATTGCCCATGGCGTGCCGTTGGGTGGCGAGCTGGAGTTGGTGGATGGCGGCACCTTGGCGCACTCGTTCGCCGGGCGTAAGCCGATCGCGCTCGGATAGTCTGGATTCACTGTAGCGACGCGCTTTTTGTGGCGAGCGGGCTTGCTCGCGTTGGGTTGCGCAGCAGCCCCATGAATCCAATGCGGTGTACCTGAAAAACTCGTCAGCAGGTTTTGGGGCCGCTTCGCAGCCCAACGCGAGCAAGCCCGCTCGCCACACTCGCCCGCTTTCCACAAAAGCATACAGGCCCGGTAGGCCAGGCAAGCGCTTATCGTTCAGTCAGCGCAAACTGCGTCAGGCAAAACGTCGGAATGCCCATGTCTTGCAGGCGCTGTGAGCCGCCCAGTTCCGGCAGGTCGATGATTGCAGCCGCTTCGAAGATCTTCGCGCCCATGCGCCGTACCAGGTTGGCAGCGGCGATCAAGGTGCCGCCTGTCGCAATAAGGTCATCGAACATCAATACCGAGTCGCCTTCGCACAGGCTGTCGGCGTGCACTTCCAGGAAGGCTTCGCCGTATTCGGTCTGGTAACCCTCGGCCAGCACGTCAGCCGGCAGCTTGCCTTGCTTGCGGAACAGGATCAGCGGCTTGTTGAGTTGGTAGGCGATGATCGAACCGATCAAAAAGCCCCGCGCATCCATCGCGCCGATATGGCTGAAGTCGGCCTCGACGTAGCGTTGCGCAAAGCTGTCAGCCACCAGGCGCAGGGCACGGGGCGATTGGAACAGCGGCGTGATGTCACGAAAGATCACCCCAGGCTTGGGGAAGTCGATGACAGGGCGAATCAAGGATTTGATGTCGAACGAGTCGAAGGTCATCGTCGAAGAGTCCTGAAGGCGGAAAACGGACTCGAAGTATACCTGCGGCCTCGCCGATTGGCTCGGCCGCACGTGTCTGGATCAACCGTCGAGTGTGCCGCCGGCCAGGGCACACAACTGGATCGGGTCGAGGATATGCACTTCCTTGCCTTCAGCGGCAAGCAACTCATTCTGCTGAAAACGCGTGAACACGCGCGACACGGTTTCCACCGCGAGGCCCAGGTAATTGCCGATTTCGTTGCGCGACATGCTCAGGCGAAACTGGTTGGCCGAGAAACCACGTGCGCGGAAACGCGCCGACAGGTTGACCAGAAACGTGGCGATGCGCTCGTCGGCGGTTTTTTTCGATAACAGCAACATCATCTGTTGGTCGTCACGAATCTCGCGGCTCATTACGCGCATCAGTTGGCGACGCAGTTGCGGCAACTGCAGGGCCAATTCATCGAGACGCTCGAAGGGGATTTCGCACACCGAGGTGGTCTCCAGGGCCTGGGCCGACACGGGGTGAATGTCGGTGCCCATGCCTGACAACCCGACAAGCTCGCTGGGCAGGTGGAAGCCGGTGATCTGTTCTTCGCCGCCGTCGCTCAGGCTGAAGGTCTTCAACGCGCCCGAACGCACTGCATAAACCGAGTCGAATTTGTCCCCTTGGCGAAACAGAAACTCGCCTTTTTTCAGCGGGCGACCGCGTTTAACAATTTCGTCCAGCGCATCCATGTCTTCCAAATTCAACGAAAGTGGCAGGCAGAGGGGGGCGAGGCTGCAATCCTTGCAGTGAGCCTGGCTGTGAGCGCGCAGTTTAACTGGCTCGGACATTTCTTAAATCCTTGTGGGAAAACACACATAAGACGTAAGGGTAACGCACCGGGGGTGGATCAGGCCAGCGTGTACAAAAAAGCAGCAACGGTATAAATATTTATGTATCGCGGCCGATACAGTCGACATATCTATTCAACGGAGCCTGGATCATGTCTGTTATAGCCGCCTACACCTCTGCCATCCGTGTACCTTACGTGCCGGACGCCAAGCCGGTTGCCGAGACCGACAAACAAGCCTCGGGCACTGCGCTGGCGCCTGAAAGCCCAGCGGTGGCGGTGACTATTTCCGCCAATGCATTCAAGGCCGCGGGTTCGGCCAAAAGTGCCAATGCCGATATCGACGAAAGCGGCCTTGCCGATAACGTCAAGCAAGTGCTGAAAATGATCCGTCAATTGAAGCAGCAGATCGCCGAGAAACAGGCTCAACTGGCTGCCGTTGCGGCCAACAGCAGCCTCTCGCCAGAAGAAGCGCGGATCAGAGCCAGTGCAATTCAAGGCGAAATCAACATGCTGCAGGCCGGGCTGATGAGCGCCCAGACCTCGCTGGCCAAAGCCATGAAAGGCATGAGCGCCGAGGACTCGATGAAGGTTGCCTCGTTGTCGATGTGATCAGATCACCCGCGAAAATCGCTGCCGGTTCTGGTGCTCCAGGTGGGCGTCGAACACCATGCACACCGAGCGCACCAACAGGCGCCCGGCTGGCAGAACGCGAATGCCCAGTGCATCGAGTTCGATCAGGCCGTCTGCGGCCACCGCCTCCAACTGCGGCCACAGCGCATCGAAGTAGCCACGAAAATCGATGTTGAATGCCTGTTCGATCCGCTCGAATTCCAGGCTGAAGTTGCAGATCAACTGCTGAATCACTTCCCGGCGTAACCGGTCATCCGTGGTGCACACCCAGCCACGGCTGGTGGCCAGTTGCGCGCCGGCGAGTGCGTTCTGGTAGTGATTAAGGTCACTGCTGTTCTGGCAATACAGGTCGCCAATCTGGCTGATCGCCGACACGCCCAGCCCAATCAAATCACAATGCCCGTGGGTGGTGTAACCCTGGAAATTGCGCTGCAGCGTGCCTTCTTCCTGGGCGATCGCCAGCTCGTCATCCGGCAGTGCGAAGTGGTCCATGCCGATGTAGCGGTAACCGGCCTGGGTCAACTGTTCAATGGTGGTTTGCAGCATCAACAGCTTGGTTGCCGGGGAGGGCAGGTCGTCGCTGTTGATACGCCGCTGAGGCATGAAGCGCTCCGGCAGGTGCGCGTAGTTGAACACCGACAGGCGATCCGGTTGCAGGCTGATTACCTCCTCGACAGTGCGCGCGAAGTTGATCGGCGTTTGCTTGGGCAGGCCGTAGATCAGGTCGATATTGATCGAGCGAAACTGCAGGGTGCGTGCCGCGTCGATCACCGCACGGGTTTCTTCCAGGCTCTGCAGGCGGTTGACCGCACGTTGTACCTCGGGGTCGAGGTCTTGCAGGCCGATGCTGACGCGGTTGAAGCCCAGTTCACGCAACAGGCCCATGGTCGCCCAGTCGGCTTCGCGCGGGTCGATCTCGATGCCGTAGTCGCCGGAATCATCGTTAAGCAAATTGAACTGCTGGCGCAGCCTGGCCATCACTTGGCGCAGTTCGTCGTGGCTGAGGAAGGTGGGCGTGCCGCCGCCAAAATGCAACTGCTGCACCGGCTGTTTCGGGTCGAGGTGGCAGGCCACCAGTTGGATTTCCTGCTCCAGGCGCTGCAGGTAGGCGTGGGCGCGGCCGCGGTCCTTGGTGATGACTTTGTTGCAGGCGCAGTAGTAACAAATGTTCGCGCAGAACGGCACATGCACGTACAGCGACAATGGCCGTGCCGCCTTGCGGCTGTCGCGCAGGGCATGCAGCAGGTCGAAGGTGCCGACCTGGCTGTCGAATTGCACGGCCGTGGGGTAGGACGTATAGCGCGGCCCCGCCAAGTCGTAGCGGTGAATCAGATCAGTGTCCCAACGAATGGCGTCGAGCATGCGGGCGGTCCCCCGGATAGGCTAGGGGGCCGAGTCTAGGCGTGCGCGGGCGATGGCATGTTGACTTGCATCAACGGCGAGCGGCGCTCTGCCACACCGCGATTTAATGCCCCATCAGCCAGTGTTGATGCGGGCCGGGCAAGGTCCACAGACCAAACACGATCACCAGTAACCCGCCGCCCACACGCACACTGCGTTGACGCAATAACGCGGTGACACGCTCGGCGGCCAAACCGGTGGCGAGCAACACCGGCCAGGTGCCCAGCCCGAACGCGAGCATCAGCAGTGCACTGTGCAGCGCATTGCCCTGGCTCGCCGCCCACAGCAGCGTGCTGTAGACCAAACCGCACGGCAACCAGCCCCAAAGCGCGCCCAGCAACACGGCGCGCGGCAGGCTGCTGACCGGCAACAAACGGTTGGCGACCGGCTGGATGTGCCGCCACAGGCCGCGCCCGAGGCGTTCTATACGCGTAAGGCCGCTCCACCAGCCGGCCAGGTATAACCCCATGCAAATCAGCAGCAGCCCGGCCAGCACGCGCATGAATATGGCCGCGGGGCTGTTGGCCAAGGCCCAACCGGCCAGCCCGATGAGTAACCCGGCCGCGGCATAGCTGAGGATGCGCCCCAGGTTGTACGCCAGCAGCAGGCGGAACTTGCGGTGGCTTTGCGCTTTGGGAATCGCCAGCGTCAGCGCGCCCATCAGCCCGCCGCACATGCCCAGGCAATGGCCACCGCCCAACAGGCCGAGAATAAGGGCCGAGACCAGCAGCGGCGCGAGTTCAAGCATGCGGCGGATCTTTGCGCGGTCGCTCGGCGCCGTTGGCCTGGTCGACGGCCGCCAAGTGGTTCGGGTCTTGATCGTCAAACAGCACGCTGTGGGCAGGGCCGTCGAGGTCATCGTACTGGCCGCTGTCCACCGCCCAGAAGAACACGTAAATGGCCACGCCCACCAACAGCAGCGCCGCCGGAATCATCACGTATAGAGCTGGCATCTGCACTCCATGCCCGGCCGGCTCAAGCCGGCAGCGGGCGGTTTACCAAGGTGGCGCGGTTAACCTGCACGCCAGGCAGGCGGGTCAGGCGCAGGGCGTTGAGCACCACGATCAACGAACTGAACGACATGCCGATGGCTGCCCAGATCGGGGTTATCCACCCCAGCGCGGCAAACGGCAGCATAAGCCCATTGTACAGCCCGGCCCACAGCAGGTTTTCGATGATGACCCGCCGCGTACGCCGCGCCAGGGTAAAGGCTTGCACCAGCGCGTCGAGGCGGTTGGACAGCAGCACCGCATCGGCGCTGGTTTTCGCAAGGTCGGTGGCCGAGCCCATGGCCACACTGATGTCGGCGGCGGCGAGCACCGGCACATCGTTGACGCCATCGCCGAGCATCAATACCTTGCGGCCCTCCTTGTGCAGCCGTTGCAGCACCGCAAGCTTGCCATCCGGGGGCAGGCCGCCGTGAGCTTCGTCGATGCCCAGCGCCAACGCGACACTGGCGACCATCGGGGAGCTGTCGCCCGACAGCAACAGCGTACGCCAGCCACGCGCCTTGCACGCGGCCAGCAGCGCGGGTGCGTCGCTGCGCAGGCGGTCATCCAGCACGAACCAGGCGAGGGCGCCTTCGCGGTCGCCGAGCAGCAGCCATTGCCCGGCGTCGTCCGGTGATGCGGGCGGTGTGCAACCACTCAGTTGGCAAACAAAAGCGGGCTGGCCAATGCGCAACAGGCGTTCGCCCACGCGGCCTTCAAGGCCTAGCCCTGGAAAACTCAAGACTGCCTCGGCGGCCAGCGGCGCACGGCCAAAGGCGCGCGCAATCGGGTGTTCCGAGCGGTTCTCCAGCGCGGCAGCAAGGCTCAGGCAGTCATCGCTGTTTAACGCGCTCAAGGCGCGAATCGCGCGCAATGCCAGGCCGCCTTCGGTGAGGGTGCCGGTCTTGTCGAAAATGACCGTGTCGATCTGGTTCAGGCCTTCCAGCACATGCCCGCGCGTCAGCAACAGCCCGAGTGTGTGCAGGGTGCCGGTGGCGGCGGTGAGCGCGGTCGGCGTGGCCAACGACAGTGCGCAGGGGCAGGTTGCGACCAGCATGGCCAGGACGATCCAGAACGCCCGCGCTGAATCCAGTTGCCACCACACCACGCCAATCACCAGCGCCGCGATCAGCGAGCAGAGCAAAAACCACTGCGCGGCGCGGTCGGCGATTTGCGCCAGGCGTGGCTTCTCGGCCTGGGCGCGCTCCAGCAGGCGCACGATGGCGGACAAGCGCGTGGCATGGCCCAACGCACGCACTTCTACGGTCAGCGCGCCGTCGACGTTGAGCGTGCCCGCGGTGACGCTGTCGCCGCTGCGCCGGGGTTGCGGCAGGTATTCGCCCGTGAGCAGCGACTCATCGATGCTCGACTGGCCGTCGAGGATCACGCCGTCCGCCGGCAGCACTGCGCCGGGGTGTACCAGCACGCGGTCGCCCAACGCCAGTTCGCTCAGCAGGATGCGTTCGCTCTGGCCGTCGCCTTTGAGGCGCAGGCACGAGGCGGGCAATACGTTAACCAATTGCGCGGTGGCCGCCGCCGTGCGTTCGCGGGCGCGGCGCTCCAGGTAGCGGCCTGCGAGCAGGAACAGCGCGAACATGCCCACCGCGTCGAAATACAGCTCGCCCACGCCGGTAAGCGCGGTCCAGATACCCGCCAAATACGCGCCGCCAATCGCCAGCGACACCGACACGTCCATGGTCAGGTGGCGCGTGCGCAGGTCGCGCATAGCGCCTTTGAAAAATGGCGCGCAGCTGTAAAACACGATGGGCGTTGTCAGAAACATCGCAACCCAGCGCAGGATCACATGCAGCTCCGGGCTCAGGTCGATATTGAATTCGGGCCAGGTGGCCATGGTTGCCATCATCGCCTGGAACCACAACAGCCCGGCGACGCCGAGTTGGCGCAGGGCCAGGCGATTGTCGCTGGCCAGTTGCTCGGCGGCGCGGTCGGCTTGATACGGGTGGGCGACGTAGCCGATATGGCGCAGCTCGCTCAGTAGCTGGCTCAACGGCAATTGCGCAGCGGCCCAGCGGACCTGCAAGCGGTGGTTGGACAGGTTCAGCCGCGCCTCGGCCACGGCGGGCAGGCGGCGCAGGTGTTTTTCGATCAGCCAGCCACACGCGGCGCAACTGATGCCTTCCATCAGCAGCGTGGTTTCAGACAGCTCACCGTCGTGGCGCACGAAGGGTTTTTGCACGTCGGCGCGGTCATACAGCGCCAGTTCGTCCACCAGTTGCACCGGCAGCGCCTCTGGGTTGGCCGAGGCTTCGCTGCGGTGCTGGTAATAGTGTTGCAGGCCACCGGCCACAATCGCTTCGGCCACCGCCTGGCAGCCCGGGCAGCAAAGCTCGCGGGGTTCGCCGAGGATCACGGCCGTGAAGCGGCTGCCCGATGGCACGGGCAGGGCGCAGTGGTAGCAGGGGGTGGTCATGGTTTGAAATCTATAGTGGCGGGCAGGGCCTCATCGCGAAGCGCAGGGTTTTATTTTTTCAGCTCTTCAGCACCTTGCAGCGGTTCATCACCCAGCTGCAAGTCCTTGTCGTGGCTGACCTGTTCTTCTTCGAACAGGCGCCAGGTTCTGTCGCCCTCGACGCCGAGCAACTCGACGAAGCGCCGGCCTTCGACCGTGTCGGTGACCTGGCCGATATAGCGGCCGGGTTCGCTGGCACTGCGCGCCAGGTTGATCTTGCGATCCTTCTCGGGCTGCGTCGGGGAAATCAGGTTGAGTTCCAGCGTGGCCGGGTTGCTGTTGCCGGTCAGGTGCAACTCGACTTCGCCGGTCAGCGCGTCCAGGTGCATTTTGGCGCGCAGTTGCAGGGTTTGCGCGAGCAGCTCGCGGTCCAGCGAGCGGTTTATGCCTTTACCAGCCTCGTAGTAGTTGTCGTTGACCAGGTTATCGGGGTTGTTTACCGCGATGGTCACCATGGACAATGTCAAGGTCACCGAGCAGGCCAGTATGGCGATGATGATCCAGGGCCAAAGGTGCTTGTACCAAGGGCTTGCGGCGTTAGCGATGGGCATTGTTTTGCGCTCTTCCTGTTAACGGACCTGTGGGCCGATGAATCGGCTCTTGGCTTCAATGTGCACGCTGTCGTCGTCCGCATCGCGCAGGATGAATTTCACCTCGTTGGTGGTCGACGGCATCTGTTCCGGCGCGCTCGACAGCTCTACCGGCATGCTGAAAATCTCTCCGGCCGCGACCTTGATTTCACGCCGCCCTTGCAGCTTGAGGTCCGGCAGGCCCGAAGCGTCGAGCACGTAGGTGTGGTCGCGCTGGTCCTTGTTCATGATCTTCAAGCTGTAGACGTTTTCGATCCGCCCTTCAGCGTTTTCGCGGTACAGCACACGGTCCTTGCTGACGTCAAAACCGACCAGCGAACGCATGAAGAATGCACCCGCCAACAGGCCGATCATCGCCAGCAATACCAGCGCGTAGCCGATCAGGCGCGGGCGCAAGGTATGGGTTTTCTGCCCGGAAAGGTTGTGTTCGGTGGTGTAGCTGATCAGGCCGCGCGGGTAGTCCATCTTGTCCATGATGGTGTCGCAGGCGTCGATACACGCCGCGCAACCGATGCACTCGATTTGCAGGCCGTCGCGGATGTCGATACCGGTGGGGCATACCTGCACGCACATCGTGCAGTCGATGCAATCGCCAAGGCCTTGAGCCTCATAGTCGATGCCTTTTTTACGCGGGCCACGTACTTCACCACGGCGTGGGTCGTACGACACGATCAGCGTGTCTTTATCGAACATCACGCTTTGGAAGCGCGCGTACGGGCACATGTAGATGCACACCTGTTCGCGCAGCCAACCGGCATTGCCATAGGTGGCGAGTGTGAAGAAACCCACCCAGAAATACGACCAGCCATCGGCCTGGCCGGTGAAGAACTCGAACACCAGTTCACGGATCGGCGAGAAGTAGCCGACGAAGGTCATGCCGGTGGCAAAACCGATCAACAGCCACAGCGTGTGCTTGCTGAATTTGCGCAGGAATTTGCTCGCGCCCATCGGCATTTTGTCGAGCTTGATGCGTTGGTTGCGGTCGCCTTCGGTGACCTTTTCGCACCACATGAAAATCCACGTCCACACGCTTTGCGGGCAGGTATAACCACACCACACGCGCCCTGCGTACACGGTGATAAAGAACAGGCCAAAGGCTGCAACGATGAGAATGCCCGAAAGCAGGATGAAATCCTGTGGCCAGAACGTCGCGCCAAAAATGAAGAATTTACGCTCCGGCAGGTTCCACCACACCGCCTGGTGGCCGCCCCAGTTCAGCCACACGGTACCGAAGTACAGCAGGAACAACGCGGCGCCGCCGAGCATGCGCAAATTGCGAAAAACGCCGGTAAAAGCGCGCGTGTAGATTTTCTCTCGCGAGGCATAGAGGTCGACGGTTTTGGCAGGCGGGGTAACGTCATTTACCGGTATTTGGTTGCTCATCATTGCATCCCACGGCAGTGGAAATTTGCCTCGGCCAGTACGTGCCAACCGGGGTCAAACAAGGGGTGTTGCGGTGGCGTAATGATACGCCCTCGATGGCGCTGGAAAGGTGCGACCTTTGGTCGCGTTGGGGTAAATCAATTGATGGTGTATGTGACCTGGATCAATTGACTTTGCGAGTATCGCCGGTTTTTACGCGCAGGCTGGTCATTCATCCCACGGATTAATCACCCGAACGCCGCTGGATATAAAGTCTCTGACATTGCGCGTGACGACGGTGAGGCCATGCACCAGCGCGGTTGCGGCAATCAATGCGTCACTTTCGTTGGCCTGGTCCGGCACCTGCAGGTGAGCGCAACGCAGCGCGACGGCGGCATCGACCGGCAGGATTCTTGCGTCGAACGCCGGTATCACATGGCGCTTTAGCCAGGTACGCAACACCTTTCCCTGGGCCGGGTCTTTGCGCTCCATGCGCAGTACGCCTGTTTCCAATTCTTTAAGCGTAATCGCGGAGATAAACAGATGCAGCGCAATGACGCTTTTGGCCCAGGCGACCACGTTTGCGTCCGCGTGGGGTTTACGAAGTTCAGAGATGACGTTGGTATCGAGTAGATACATCAAGAGAGGTCCACGGGTCGGTGAGTGATCACGGCGCGCTCGGTTTTGAAGTCTATTTCGGCCGCTTCCGCCATCACCAACAGGTCAACGATGTCGGCATTGAGGCCTGTCAGTTTCTGGTAGTCCTCAATGCTTAGCAGTACATGCGCGGGCTTGCCTCGATCAGTGATAAAAACCGGCCCATGGCGGGCGGCTTTTTTGGCACCGCTTGTGTCTTGATTGAATTCACGGCTGGAAATGGTAGTGACTGTCATGGGGGATTCCCCTTCATCGGGCTTAATGTAGTTACGTTACTACTTAGCGCTGTGGCGCCGCAAGCCCGAAGCTACGAGTGGTCATGGGGCTCTCCTGGGGGGCAGAAACCCTACGGCGTTATTCGGTATCGGCAGGTTTGTCCGGATGCGACAAGCTGTACACATACGCTGCCAGCAAGTGCACTTTGTCATTGCCCTGCAACTGCTCCTGCGCAGGCATCTGGCCCTGACGGCCATAACGGATGGTCTGCTGCAATTGCGCGAAGCTCGACCCATAAATAAACGCGCCGGGGTGGGTGAGGTCGGGCGCGCCCATGGCGGGCGTGCCTTTACCGGCCGGGCCGTGGCAGGCCACGCAGTTGGCGGCAAACAGCTTGGCGCCGTTGGCCACATCGGCCTTGGCGCCTTCAGGCAGTGTGCGACCGTCCAGCGTGGTTACCACAAAGCCCGAAACGTCGGCCACGCCTTGCTCGCCAATAATGTCGGCCCAAGGCGGCATCACCGCGTGGCGGCCTTTGAGGATGCTTTCCTTGATGGCGTCGGGTTCGCCGCCCCAGCGCCAGTCGGCGTCGGTCAGGTTAGGGAAACCGTAGGCGCCTTTGGCGTCGGAGCCGTGGCACACCGAGCAGTTGGAGGCGAACAGGCGGCCGCCCATCTTCAAGGCTTGCGGGTCTTTGGCGACTGCTTCAATCGGCATTGAGGCAAATTTGGCGAAGATCGGGCCGAACCTGGCCTCTGACCTGGCCATTTCCTTTTCCCACTCGTGCACGCCGGTCCAGCCGGTTTTGCCATTGGCGAAGTGGGTTTGCGTGTCGTTGTCGAGGTAGTTGTAGCCCGGCAGCAGGCCTTTCCAGTTGCCCAGGCCGGGGTAAAGCACCAGGTAGCCGAGGGCGAAAATGATGGTGCCAACAAACAGCATGAACCACCACTTGGGCAGCGGGTTGTCGTATTCCTCGATGCCGTCAAACGAGTGGCCGACGGTCTCGTCCGTTTGTTCGGTGCGTTGGCCTTTGCGGGTCGACAACAGCAGCCAGGTCAGCGCGAAAATAGTCCCCAGGGTGAGGACTGTGACGTACAGGCTCCAGAATGCAGTCATTGGTTGTTGCTCCTGGACGCTTGCTCGTCTTGCTTCACGGCGTGTGGGTCATCCGCAAAAGGCAGCAGGGTCGCCTCGTCGAACTCCGCCTTGCGCTTGGGGCTGAATACCCACAACGCCAGGCCGATAAAGGCCACCATCACCACCACGGTGCCCAGGCCACGAATCATCCCGATATCCATGCAGGTCACCGTTTGCTTTTAATGAGGGTGCCGAGGCCTTGCAGGTAGGCCACCAATGCGTCCATTTCGGTCTTGCCCTTGACCGCTGCGGCGGCACCGGCGATGTCTTCGTCGGTGTAGGGCACGCCCAGGGTGCGCAAGACTTCCATCTTCTTCGCGGTGTCCTTGCCGTCCAGCTTGTTTTCGACGAGGAACGGGTACGCCGGCATTTTCGACTCGGGCACCACGTTGCGCGGGTTGTACAGGTGCGCGCGGTGCCAGTCGTCCGAGTAACGTGCGCCGACGCGGGCGAGGTCCGGGCCGGTACGTTTGGAACCCCACAGAAACGGGTGGTCCCACACGCTTTCACCGGCGACCGAATAGTGGCCATAACGCTCGGTTTCAGCGCGGAACGGGCGGATCATCTGCGAATGGCAGCCCACGCAACCGTTGGCGATGTACACGTCGCGGCCTTCCAGTTCAAGCGCGGTGCGCGGCTTCATGCCTTCCACCGGCTTGTTGGTCACGTCCTGGAAAAACAGCGGAACGATCTGCGTCAGGCCGCCGATGCTCACGGCTATAACCATGAGAAAAGCCAGCAGGCCGATATTTTTTTCGACGACTTCATGCTTCATCAGTGCGCTCCCACAACGGCGATCCTGGCGGCGGCTTCGGCTTCTTTGGGGTCCGAAGCCCGCACGGTGCGCCAGACGTTGTAGGCCATGAACAGCATGCCGCTGGCGAAGAACGTACCGCCCACGGCGCGCACGATGTAGCCGGGGTGGCTGGCTTGCAGCGCTTCGACGAAGGAGTAGGTGAGCGTGCCGTCATCGTTGATCGCGCGCCACATCAGGCCTTGGGTGATGCCGTTGACCCACATCGAGGCGATGTAGAGCACGGTGCCGATGGTCGCCAGCCAGAAGTGCGTGTTGATCAGCCCGACGCTGTGCATCTGCGCACGGCCGAACAGTTTGGGGATCATGTGGTACAGCGCGCCGATGGAGATCATCGCCACCCAACCGAGGGCACCGGCGTGCACATGGCCGATGGTCCAGTCGGTGTAATGCGACAGAGAGTTAACGGTTTTGATGGCCATCATCGGCCCTTCGAAGGTCGACATGCCGTAGAACGCCAGCGACACCACCAAAAAGCGCAGGATCGGATCGGTGCGCAACTTATGCCAGGCGCCCGACAGCGTCATCATGCCGTTGATCATGCCGCCCCAGCTCGGCGCCAGCAGGATGATCGACATCGCCATGCCCAGCGATTGTGCCCAGTCCGGCAGCGCGGTGTAGTGCAAGTGGTGCGGGCCGGCCCAGATGTACAGGGTGATCAGCGCCCAGAAGTGCACGATGGACAGGCGATACGAATAAATAGGACGCTCGGCCTGTTTGGGCACGAAGTAATACATCATCCCGAGAAAACCGGTAGTCAGGAAAAAGCCCACGGCGTTGTGGCCGTACCACCACTGGATCATCGCGTCGGTCGCCCCGGCGTAGGCCGAGTAGGACTTGAACCAACTGACCGGCAGTGACGCGTGGTTGACGATGTGCAGCATCGCCGTCACCAGAATAAACGCACCGTAAAACCAGTTACCCACATAGATGTGCCTGGTCTTGCGCTTGACGATGGTGCCGAAGAACACCACGGCGTAGATGACCCAGACGATCGCCAGCAAAATCGCGATTGGCCATTCCAGCTCGGCGTATTCCTTGGTGGTGGTGTAACCCAGCGGCAGGGTGATGATGGCGCCGAGGATAACCGCTTGCCAGCCCCAGAAGGTGAAGGCGGCGAGGCCATCAGAGATCAGTCGCGCCTGGCAGGTGCGCTGCACAACATAGTAGGACGTGGCAAACAGCGCACAACCACCGAAGGCGAAAATCACCAGGTTGGTGTGCAGCGGGCGCAGGCGGCCAAAGGTCGTCCATGGCAAACCGAAATTCAGTTCCGGCCACACCAGTTGCGAGGCAATGAACACCCCGAGCCCCATGCCAAGGATTCCCCAGACCACCGTCATGATGGCGAACTGACGAACCACCTTATAGTTATAAGCAGTCGGGCTGATTGCTGCGCTCATTCTAAGGTTCCACGGTTTAAGTATTTTTATAGTTGAAATTTGGCCGCAGTATGTAGAAATCGAGGGGCCATTGCAACGCAATGGCTGACCGCTGCCGATGCGTTCCACGCCAGATTCTGCGCCCTTTCCATATGTGGTGTAAGGACATTTCAGAAATCTAAAGCTGATCGAGTGGACAAGAAATATAGCAGGTTGCGAAGCGCTTGGTTAGGCGCACTAAAATCGGGCCGCTGTGCAGGGAAGCGTAGACCTCAATGGCAGTAGGGGACAGGGATGTATTGGACCAACACAAGCAATCACCTGTGGTCAGCAGGCTAAATGTGGCGAGGGGGCTTGCTCCCGATGGGCTGCGCAGCAGCCCCAAAATCCCGGGAGCGCTGCGCACTCCAACGCGAGCAAGCCCGCTCGCCACCATTGCAAGCAGGGCGAGTAGTTATTGCGCGGGGTGGGACAGGCTGTACACGTACGCCGCCAGCAGGTGCACCTTGTCATTGCCTTGCAGCACGTCCTGCGCTGGCATCTGGCCCTGGCGGCCGTGGCGGATGGTCTGTTGCAACTGCGCCAAACTGGTGCCGTAGATAAAGCCTCCGGGCTCGGTCAGGTTCGGCGCGCCCATGGCTTCTACGCCGTGGCCTTGCGGGCCGTGGCAAGCGACGCAGGTGCTGCTGAACGCGGCTTGACCGGCGACGAGGTCGGCGCTGTTGTCGGCTGGCAATGGCAGTTTGGCCAGGTCGTGGCGCACGTAGGCGGCAAGGTTTTTCACCGCGTCTTCGCCCAGCACTTCACCCCAGGCCGGCATCGCCGCGTGGCGACCGTTCAGGATGGTGGCTTTGATTGCCTCGGCCGAGCCGCCCCAGCGCCACAGGTTGTCGGAAAGGTTCGGGAAGCCGTAGCCGCCCTTGGCATCCGAGCCGTGGCACACCGCGCAGTTGGAGGCGAACAACCGACCGCCCATCTTCAAGGCTTGCGGGTCTTTGGCGACTGCTTCCACCGGCATTGCCGCGAATTTGGCGAAGATCGGCCCGAACCGGGTGTCGGCGCGGGCCATTTCCTTGTCCCACTCCTTGGCCGAGGTCCAGCCGTCTTCGTAGCCCGGCAGCACGCCTTTCCAGTTGCCCAGGCCCGGGTAGAGGATCAGGTAGCCGACCGCGAACACCAGCGTGCCGGCGAACAGCATGAACCACCACTGCGGCAGCGGGTTGTCGTATTCCTCGATGCCGTCGAAAGCGTGGCCCATGGTCTGGTCGACGCTGCCCTTGGTTTCGCCCTTGCGGGTGCCGATCAACAGCCACGTCAGGCCGATCAGGCTGCCGAGGGTCAGTACGCAAATCCATGCACTCCAGAAAGGTGTCATGGCTGGTTGCTCCTTGTTGCTGGCTCTGGTTGAGCGTCGGTTGGAGAAGGTTCATCGGCAAACGGCAGCAGGCGTGCCTGCTCGAAGTCTGCGTTGCGGCGGTTGTTGAACACCCACAGCGACAGGCCGATAAACGCGATGGCGACCACCAGCGTGCCTAGGCCGCGAATAGTCCCCGCATCGAATTCAAATCCCATGGCTCACCTCTTGCTCTTGATGGCAGTGCCGAGCACTTGCAGGTATGCAACCAGCGCGTCCATCTCGGTCTTGCCCTTGAGGCTGGCAACCGCGCCACTGATGTCGTCGTCGGTGTAGGGCACGCCGAGGGTGCGCATCACCTTCAACTTGGTCTCGGTGTGGCTGCTGTCGACCTTCGCTGTGACCAGCCACGGGTAGGCCGGCATTTTTGACTCGGGCACCACGTTGCGCGGGTTGTACAAGTGCGCACGGTGCCAGTCGTCCGAGTAGCGCGCGCCAACGCGGGCCAAGTCCGGCCCGGTGCGCTTGGAGCCCCACAGGAACGGGTGGTCCCACACGCTTTCGCCCGCCACCGAGTAGTGGCCGTAGCGTTCGGTTTCGGCGCGGAACGGGCGGATCATCTGCGAGTGGCACTGCACGCAGCCTTCGCGGATGTAAATGTCGCGGCCTTCCAGTTGCAGCGCGGTGTACGGCTTCATGCCCTCGACGGGTGTGTTGGTCACGTCCTGGAAGAACAGCGGGACAATCTGGGTCAAGCCGCCGATGCTCACGGCGAGCACCATCAGCAGCATCAGCAGGCCGACGTTTTTTTCAATCGTTTCGTGTTTCATCGCAGTCTCCTCAGGCCATCTGCGCGACAGGCGCGGCTTCGACCGGTTGCGCCGAACGCACGGTGCGCCAGGTGTTGTAAGCCATCAGCAACATGCCGCTGAGGAACACGGCACCGCCCACCAGCCGCACGATAAAGCCAGGGTGGCTGGCCACCAGGGTTTCGACGAAGGAGTAGGTCAAGGTGCCGTCTTCATTGACCGCCCGCCACATCAGGCCCTGGGCGATGCCGTTGACCCACATTGAGGCGATGTAGAGCACGGTGCCGATGGTGGCCAGCCAGAAGTGAGCGTTGATCAACCCGAGGCTGTACATCTGCTCGCGACCGAAGACTTTCGGGATCATGTGGTACAACGCGCCGATCGAGATCATCGCCACCCAACCCAGCGCCCCGGCGTGTACGTGGCCGATGGTCCAGTCGGTGTAGTGGGAGAGGGCGTTGACGGTCTTGATCGCCATCATCGGGCCTTCGAAGGTCGACATGCCGTAGAACGCCAGCGACACCACCAAAAAGCGCAGGATCGGGTCGCTGCGCAACTTATGCCAGGCGCCCGACAGCGTCATCATGCCGTTGATCATGCCGCCCCAGCTCGGTGCCAGCAGCACCAGCGACATCACCATGCCCAGCGACTGCGCCCAGTCCGGCAGCGCGGTGTAGTGCAAATGGTGCGGGCCAGCCCAGATGTACAGGGTGATCAGCGCCCAGAAGTGCACGATGGACAAGCGATAGGAGTACACCGGGCGCTCGGCCTGCTTGGGCACGAAGTAATACATCATCCCCAGAAAGCCCGCGGTGAGGAAAAAGCCTACCGCGTTATGCCCGTACCACCACTGCACCATGGCATCCGTCGCACCGCCGTAGAGGGAGTAGGACTTGGTCAGGCTGACCGGTATTTCCAGGTTGTTGACGATGTGCAGGATGGCCACGGTGATGATGAACGCACCGAAGAACCAGTTGCCGACGTAGATGTGCTTGGTGGTGCGCTTCATCACCGTGCCGAAAAATACGATGGCATAGGCGACCCAGACGATGGTGATCAGGATGTCGATCGGCCATTCAAGTTCTGCGTATTCCTTGGAACTGGTGTAGCCCAGCGGCAAGGTGATGGCGGCCAACACAATCACCAACTGCCAGCCCCAGAAGCAGAACGCGGCGATTTTTGGCGCGAATAGCCGGGTTTGGCAGGTGCGTTGTACCGAGTAAAACGAGCTGGCGAACAAGGCGCAGCCGCCGAACGCAAAGATCACCGCGTTGGTGTGCAGCGGGCGCAGGCGGCCGAAGCTGGTCCAGGGCAAGTCGAAGTTCAGTGCAGGCCAAACCAATTGAGCCGCGAGAAAAACCCCGAGCCCCATGCCGACGATGCCCCACACCACCGTCATAATGGCGAATTGGCGGACCACCTTGTAGTTATAGGCGGTACTTAAAGTAGTGTTCATGGTTCCCCATCCACGGTTCAACCCAAGCCAATGCGGCACTTGGGCTGGAGTTATAGGCAGACTAAAAAGCGAGGCAAGCATGGGCAAAGAGCACAAGGCCAGTATTGACGGGGATCAATGGGCGCAGTGTGTGCGCGAACGCGGCTGGTTGTGGGATGTCGCGACGCCTGCGGCGACGGGCGAGCCCGTCACGTTGATCCTGGCCCACGGCGCCGGTGCACCGATGGACTCGGCCTTTATGCACGACATGGCTGCACGCCTTGCCGGGCATGGCGTGAACGTGTTGCGCTTCGAGTTCCCGTACATGGCGCAACGCCGCCTGGACGGCGGTAAACGCCCGCCGAACCCGGCGCCCAAACTGCTCGATGCCTGGCGCGAGGTGCATGCCGAGGTGCGGCGTCATGTCGCTGGGAAACTGGCGATGGGCGGCAAGTCGATGGGCGGGCGCATGGCCAGTCTGTTGGCCGATGAACTGGGTGCTGATGGGTTGGTGTGCCTGGGTTATCCGTTTTATGCGGTGGGCAAGCCGGAAAAGCCGAGGGTCGAGCATCTGGCCGGGCTGAAGACGCCGACGCTGGTTGTGCAAGGTGAGCGTGATGCGCTGGGTAATCGTGCGGCGGTGGAAGGGTATGACTTATCGCCGAACATCAAGGTGATGTGGCTGGTGGCGGGGGATCATGACTTGAAGCCGCTGAAGGCTTCGGGGTTTAGTCATGCGCAGCATTTGGAGGCTGCGGCGGCGCAAGTGGCTGAGTTTTTGGTCAGCTGTTAAGGCCCCATCGGGAGCAAGCCCCTCCCACATGTTGAACTGTGTTCACACATTTCAACATGTGGGAGGGGGCTTGCTCCCGATAGCGGTCTACCGGTTAAAACGCTCCACCAGCGAGTACTGAGTATTGGCGGTATGCGTCAGCTCTTCACTCAACTGCGCCGAGTTCATGGCCTGTTCCGAGGTCTGATCCGCCAACAGCGCAATGGTGCTGATGTTACGGCTGATCTCTTCGGCCACCGAGCTTTGCTCTTCGGTCGCCGCCGCGATTTGCGTGGTCATGTCGGTGATATGCGCCACCGCTTCACTGATCCCCACCAACGCCTTGTCGGCCTCCATCACCCGCGCCACACCCTCTTCGGCCTGGCGATGCCCGGCGTCCATGGTTTGCACAGCGGCAGCAGCGGTGTGCTGCAGCTTGGCGATCAGGGCATGAATTTGCCCGGTGGATTCAGCCGTACGCTGCGCCAGTTGACGCACTTCGTCCGCCACCACCGCAAAACCACGGCCCATCTCACCGGCACGCGCCGCTTCAATCGCGGCGTTCAACGCCAGCAGGTTGGTTTGGTCGGCAATGCCTTTGATCACATCGACGACGCCGCCGATTTCGTCGCTGTCCTTGGCCAGTTGGGTGACCGTCACACCGGTCTCGCCCACGGCCACGGACAGGCGCTGAATCGCCTCGCGGGTTTCGCCGGCGATGTCGCGGCCACGGCCGGTCAAGCGATTGGCCTCCTGAGTGGCGTCCGCCGTGCGCTGCACGTGGCTGGCCACTTCCTGTGTGGTCGCCGCCATCTGGTTGACGGCAGTGGCCACCTGCTCGGTTTCCACGCGCTGGCGTTCCAGGCCGCTGGAGCTGTTATGCGCCAGGGTGTTGGACTGCGCCGCCTGGGCGTTGAGGTGTTCGGCAGTGTCCTGCAAGCGCGTGAGGCAGGTCTTCAGACGGGCTTCCTGGCTGAGAATCGACATCTCCAGCCGCGCTTGTGCGCCTCGGCTGTCGGTGTACATCTGCGCAATCAACGGGTCGGAGGTGGTCTGCTCGGCCAGGCGCAGCAAACGCTTGAGGCCACGTTGCTGCCAGCTCAGGCCGAGCAGGCCGAGCGGCACCGACAACCCGGCTGCCAGGGCAAAGCCCCAGTGCGAGTTGAGTGAGGCACCGATCATGAAGCTCAACTGGCTGACCAGAATAAACGGCAGCCAGTCCTGCAAAATCGGCAGCCACTTGTCGCGCTGTGGCACGGCAGACTTGCCCTTGTTGATGCGTTGGTAGAGCGCTTCGGCCCGGCGGATCTGCTCGGCGGTGGGCTTGATGCGCACCGATTCGTAGCCGATCACCTGGTTGCCATCGAAGACCGGCGTCACATAGGCGTTAACCCAGTAGTGATCGCCACTCTTGCAGCGGTTCTTGACAATGCCCATCCATGGCAAGCCTTGTTTGAGCGTTGACCACATGTGTGCGAACACGGCCGCCGGAACATCCGGGTGACGTACCACGTTGTGCGGGGCACGAACCAGTTCGTCATGGGTGAACCCACTGATCTCGACGAAGGCGTCGTTGCAGTAGGTAATCGTGCCTTTGGCATCTGTGGTGGAGATCAACCGTTGCTGAGCGGGGAAGGTGCGTTCGCGCTGGGTAACGGGTTGGTTATTACGCATGAGAGTTCAATCCGCAAGGCTTTCAGGGGTTGTCGGCCGGAATCTGCATTTATTTAACTTGAATTTGCAACAATCGACGGTGCGCGCTTTTGCAATCAAGAAAATCAGCCGGCCAGCATCGGGTAGGTGAACAACCCGAAGTGAAGCAGATTCAGCCCAAAGTGCGTGGCAATTGCCGCACCCAGCCCACCAAAACGATACGCCAGGCCGTAACCCACGCCTGCAATGCCTGCCAACAGCACCCAATACCCACCCGCGCCCACGTGCGCCAGGCCGAACAACAGCGAGGCCAGCAACAAGGCCAGGTTCTCGCCGTAGGGCAGGTGCTGGAAGCGCCGGCTCAGGCCGCCCTGGATATAACCCCGGAACAGCGCCTCTTCCACCAGCGTGACCAGCAGCAGGTTGTTGAGTACCCACAGCCAGGCTTGCGCCGGCCATTTTGGTGCCCAACTGATGATCCCCAGCAACGCTGCGCCACCCAGCGCAGTGATTGCCGTGAGCGTCAATGCCAGTGCCGTCACGTAGATCGACAGGCGCAATGAGCGCCGCGCCACCAGCCATGGGCAGGCCATCAGCAACCAGAAGCCAATCAGCGGTTTGTCCTGGTTCAGGTACATCGAAAACGGCACGGAGTCTGGCGTAAAACGCTGCGGCGCGATGCCCAGGCCGTTGTAGAAACCCGGCAGCCAGTGCAGCGCCAGGCCCAGCGCCAACACAACAAACAAGCCGTGCCCGAGGTAACGCGCCCAAGGGTTGTGCTGCTGGCGAACGGCGTACCCGGCGATCAGCAGCAGGGCGATCGAAACCGCTGCCAGCATGCCCAGTTGCCCATAGGTCAACGCCACTAGGTAGCCAATCGAAAGCAGCATCAGGTACAGCCAGGGCAGAGCGAGCATGGGAATGCCTCCAAAAAAACTGGCAGGCATTGTAGCGAGCGACCTGCGTTGGCTGTATGAAACTCTTGCGCGCAATTGGCCTGGGTGCGCCGCTATAGCGCTTTGGCGGCTTTTCCCGGTCGCAACACCAGCCACAACGCCCCGGCAATCAACACCCCGCCGTACAGATGCGCCATCGACAACGGTTCATCCAGCAGCAACGCGCCCCAGAGCACGCCGAACGGCGGAATCATGAAGGTCACGGTCATCGACCTAACCGGCCCGATGGATGACAGCAGGCGGAAGTAAAGAATGTAGGCAAACGCCGTGCACACCAGCCCCAATCCCAGCAATGACCACCACACTTGCCCGCCGCCCCAACTGGCCGGCGGATGGCTGATGGCGCTGTAGGCAAACAACGGCAGCAGGAACAGCGTAGCGCCCAGCATGCTGCCCAGCGCCGCGAGCCGGCTGTCCAGCCCGCCGCGCTGGTCCAGCCAACGCCGCGCGAGAAAACCGGCAAAGCCGTAACAGGTGGTGGCCAGGAGGCAGGCGAGTGCGCCCATCAGCAATTGCATGTCAAAAGCCACTGGCCCGGCACGGGTCAGCACGCCCACGCCGAACAGGCCCAGCGTGACCCCGGCGATTTTCGACGGGGTGAGGCGTTCGCTGAAGAACAGCCCGCCGATCAACACGCCCATCAACGGCGTCGTGGCGTTGAAGATCGCCGAATACCCCGCGGGCAGCACTTGGGCTGCCAGCGAATACAGGGTTGCGGGAAGCCCGGAGTTGATCACACCCAGCAGCAGGATGGTCTTGAATTTGCCCTGAAAGTCCCAGTTCACGCGCATTGCCGCAAGGATCACCAGCAAGCCGGCGGCCGCAATCGAGACGCGAAAAAACGCGGTCGGCACGCTGCCGATTTCCGGCGCGATGACGCGCATGAACAAGAAACTAGCGCCCCAGATGGCAGCCAGCCCCAACAGGTACAGGATGTCGACAGGTTTCACGAAACGCTCCTCCATCAATAAGGCGGCGGAGTGTTGCGCAGAGGCCCGCTCGACACAATTGCTAATTAAGCGGAAAGCCGTAAGCTGCAAGCAAACGCAATTCGGCAGGTACTTGCCGCTTGAAGCTTGCCGCTTGCCGCTGCTTTTCTGCGACAATCGGCCCCCTGCATAAATAGATGACCAAAACGCACCTGATGACTGACCAAGCGCCCACTATCGACCAACTGCTGAAAAACCTTGATCACGCCATGCTCGCCGACCGCCAACGCTTGCGGCGTCAGTTGCTTGAGCTGCGCAAGAAGCCCGATGAGCAGAAACTCGCGCAGTGGGTCGCGCGCATGCAGGCGTCTTGCGCCCAGGTGACGGCGCGGCGCGCCAGCCTGCCGGTGATTCGTTACGACGACAGCCTGCCGATCGCCGCCAAGCGCGACGAAATCAAGGCCGCGCTGCTCAAGCATCAGGTGCTGATCATTGCCGGCGAGACCGGTTCGGGTAAAACCACCCAACTGCCGAAAATCTGCCTGGAAATCGGCCGTGGCCAATACGGCCTGATCGGCCACACGCAGCCGCGCCGAATTGCCGCGCGCAGCGTCGCCAGCCGCGTCGCCGAAGAACTGGCCACGCCGCTTGGCGCGCTGGTCGGCTACCAAGTACGGTTCGAAGACCAGAGCGACGCCAATACCCTGATCAAGCTGATGACCGACGGCATCCTGCTGGCGGAAACCCAGAACGACCGCTACCTCGAGCGCTACGACACGATCATCGTCGACGAAGCCCACGAGCGCAGCCTGAACATCGATTTTTTGCTCGGCTACCTGAAAACCCTGTTGCCGCGCCGCCCCGACCTTAAAGTCATCATCACCTCGGCGACCATCGACCTGGAGCGCTTTTCCAAACACTTCGACGACGCGCCGATTGTCGAGGTCTCGGGCCGTACGTTCCCGGTGGACACCTGGTATCGCCCGCTGACGCTGGAGCAGGACGAGGAGGGCAACCGCGTCGAGGACGACTTGACCGTCGATCAGGCGATCCTCGCCACGCTTGATGAAATCGCCGCTTATGAGCGTAGCGAGCGGCGCAGCCCCGGCGATGTGCTGGTGTTTTTGCCGGGCGAGCGCGAGATTCGCGACGCCGCCGAGATGCTGCGCAAAGCTCAACTGAAGCACACCGAAATTTTGCCGCTGTACGCGCGCTTGTCGCCGGCCGAACAGCAGCGCATTTTTCAGTCCCACCCTGGGCGGCGTGTGGTGCTGGCCACCAACGTCGCGGAAACTTCGCTGACGGTGCCAGGCATTCGTTATGTAATCGACAGCGGCACCGCGCGCATCAGCCGCTACAGCTACCGCGCCAAGGTGCAGCGCCTGCCGATTGAAGCGATTTCCCAGGCCAGCGCCAACCAGCGTAAAGGCCGTTGCGGCCGGGTTGAGCCGGGTATTTGCATTCGCTTGTTCAGCGAAGAAGATTTTATCGGCCGCCCGGAATTTACCGACCCGGAAATCCTGCGCACCAACCTCGCCGCCGTAATCCTGCAGATGCTGCACCTGCGGCTCGGCGAAATCACCGATTTCCCGTTCATCGAGCCGCCGGACGGCAAGGCGATCAGCGACGGCTTTAACTTGCTGCAAGAGCTTTCGGCGGTGGACCGCAACAGCCAGCTCACGCCGCTGGGTCGCCAACTGGCGCGCTTGCCGGTGGACCCGCGCATGGGCCGCATGCTGCTTGAGGCCGCCAAGCTCGGCAGCTTGCAGGAAGTGCTGATCGTCGCCAGCGCGATGTCGATTCAGGACCCGCGCGAGCGCCCGCCGGAGCGTCAACAAGCCGCCGACCAGGCCCACGCACAGTGGAAGGACGCCGATTCGGACTTCGCCGGTTTGGTGAACCTGTGGCGCGGCTTTGAAGAACAGCGCCAGGCACTCACCGCCAGCCCGTTGCGTAACTGGTGCCGCAAGAACTTCCTGAATTACCTGCGGCTGCGCGAGTGGCGCGACTCCCACCGCCAGCTCAGCCTGATCTGCCGCGACATGCAGTTGACCGTCAATAAAGAACCGGCGGACTTTGCCAAGCTGCACAAGGCCGTGTTGTCGGGCTTGCTCAGCCAGATTGGACAAAAGACCGAAGACGGCGATTACCTCGGTGCACGCCAGCGGCGCTTCTGGATTCACCCGTCATCGGGCATCGGTAAAAAACGCCCGCAGTGGCTGATGGCCGCTGAGCTGGTAGAAACCACCAAGCTGTATGCGCGCATGGTGGCGAAGATCGATGCTGACTGGATCGAGCCGCTGGCCGGGCACCTGATCAAGAAAAACCACTTCGAACCGCATTGGGAGAAGAAACGCGGCCAAGTGGTCGCGTTTGAGCAGATCACCCTGTTTGGGCTGATTGTGGTCGGGCGTCGGCCAGTGCATTACGGGCCGATTGACCCGGTGGTGTCGCGCGAGCTGTTTATTCGTGAAGGCTTGGTGCGCGGCGAGATTCAATCCAGGGCCAAGTGCCTGACGGCTAATCAGCAATTGTTGGAACAGCTCGATGAACTGGAGGCCAAGGCGCGTCGTCGCGACATCCTTGCCGACGAAGAAACGCTGTACGCCTTCTACGATGCGCGCTTGCCGGCGGAGATTCACCAGACCGCAACGTTCGACAGTTGGTACAAGGTCAACAGCCAAAAAGACCCGCAGTTGCTGATCATGCGCGAAGAGGACGTGCTGGCCCGCGAGGCCAGTGAAGTCACCGCCGCGCATTACCCGGACACCTTGCACCTGGGCGACCTGGCGTTGGCGCTGAGTTACCACTTTGAGCCCAACCACCCGCGTGACGGCGTGACCCTGCGCGTGCCGGCACCGCTGTTGCCGGCGTTGCCGCCGGAGCGGCTGGAGTGGCTGGTGCCGGGCGTGATCGAAGCCAAGTGCATCGCGCTGGTGCGCAACCTGCCTAAAGCGTTGCGCAAGAACTTCGTGCCGGTGCCGGACTTCGTCAAGGCGGCGCTGCAACGTATCGAGTTTGCCCAGGGTTCATTGCCCCAGGCGCTGGGGCGTGAACTGTTGCGCATGACCGGCGCGCGGGTCAGCGATGAAGCGTGGGCCGAGGCCGCGCAACAGGTGGAAAACCATCTGAAGATGAACCTGGAAGTGGTCGACGGGCAAGGCAAGTTCCTCGGCGAAGGCCGCGACTTGGCAGAGCTGACTGCGCGTTTTGCCGAAGCCAGCCAGGCCGCGTTGGCCGTGCCGAATACCGCGAAAAGCCAGCAGCCAGTGGAGGCCAAGGTGTTTGCGGCGGTGGCTGAAAAGACCCAGCAAAAGATCGCCGGCCTGTCGATGACGGTGTACCCGGCGCTGGTCGAAGACAACGGCACGGTCAAAGAAGGGCGCTTCTCTACCGCCGCCGAGGCCGAGTTCCAGCACCGCCGCGCCTTGCAGCGTTTGTTGATGCAGCAATTGGCCGAACCGGCGAAATTCCTCCGCGGTAAGTTGCCGGGCCTCACTGAGTTGGGGCTGATGTACCGCGAGCTGGGGCGCATCGATGGGTTGGTCGAGGAGATTCTGCTGGCCAGCCTCGACACGTGCATACTCGAAGGCGAAACCAGCCTGCCGCGTGACGGCGCGGGTCTGGCCGCCCTGGCCGAACGCAAGCGCGGCGCCTGGACCGAGCACGCCGAGCGCCTGGCACGCTTGACCCTTGAAGTACTCAAGCTTTGGCACGCGTTGCAGAAACGCTTCAAAGGCAAGATCGATTTGGCTCAAGCCGTGGCCTTGAACGACATCAAGCAACAACTGAGTCATTTGGTGTACCCAGGTTTTGTGCGGGAAACCCCGGCGCAGTGGTTCAAGGAATTGCCGCGTTTTCTTAAAGCCATCGAGCTGCGCCTGGAGAAACTGCCGAGCCAGGTGCAAAAAGATCGCGTGTGGAGCACCGAGCTGAGCGGGTTGTGGGCGCAGTACCAGAACCGCCTGAATAAACACACGCAAGAAGGTAAGCGCGACCCTCAGTTGGAGGTTTACCGCTGGTGGCTGGAGGAATACCGGGTGTCGCTGTTTGCCCAGCAATTGGGCACCAAGGTGCCGATTTCCGACAAACGTCTGAGCAAACAATGGAGCCTGGTCGAAGCCTGACAGTTGTGGCAAGCGGGCTTGTTGTGGCGAGCGGGCTTGCTCGCGTTGGGCTGCGCAGCGGCCCCAAAACCAGTCACCGAGGTGTATTAGTTAAAACTCGGTCGTTAGTAAAAGGGGCCGCTTCGCAGCCCAACGCGAGCAAGCCCGCTCGCCACAGTGAACCTTCACCTCGCAACACAGCAGGCGCCCACCGAGACCTGTCCGGTTTTGCTGGACATGGCGCTAAACCTCCGGGTTTGTGGCAAACTTGGCGGCTATAAATGCCGGGATCGTCGTAATGGGCTGGTTCAGCCGCGGCGCGATGGAATAAAGCGTTGCCAGTTTGATGCCCGCTGGACGGAATCGAACGACTTAAAATGTGGTACGACGGTACCAATATCTTCTGCCTGACAGATTTAGAGGAACGACCGTGCATAACGTCGTCATCAGCGGCACTGGCCTGTACACCCCGGCCAACAGCATCTCCAACGAAGAGCTGGTGCAGTCTTTCAATACCTACGTGCAGCAGTTCAATACTGACAATGCCGCCGCCATCGAGCGCGGTGAAGTGCAGGCCTTGACCGAGTCCAGCGCGGCCTTTATCGAGAAGGCGTCGGGCATCAAGAGCCGCTTTGTCATGGACAAGGACGGCATTCTTGACCCGCAGCGCATGGCCCCGCGCTTGCCCGAGCGCAGCAATGACGAGTGGTCGGTACTCTGCCAGATGGCGATCGGCGCCGCCGAACAAGCCCTGCAACGCGCAGGCAAGACCGCTGCCGATATTGACGGCGTGATTGTCGCCTGTTCCAACTTGCAGCGCGCCTACCCGGCGATTGCCATCGAAGTCCAGGAAGCCCTAGGCATCGAAGGGTTCGGTTTTGACATGAACGTGGCCTGCTCATCGGCGACCTTCGGCATCCAAAACGCCGCCAACAGCATTCAGTTGGGCCAGGCGCGGGCGATTTTGATGGTTAACCCGGAAGTCTGCACCGGCCACCTGAATTTTCGCGACCGCGACAGCCATTTCATCTTTGGTGACGCCGCCACGGCGGTGATCCTCGAACGCGCCGACTTGGCGACCTCCGAGCATCAGTTCGACGTGGTGAGCACCAAGCTGCTGACCAAGTTCTCGAACAACATCCGCAATAACTTTGGTTTCCTCAACCGCACGGCGCCAGAAGGCATCGGCGCACCCGACAAACTGTTCGTGCAGGAAGGCCGCAAAGTCTTCCGTGATGTCTGCCCGATGGTCGCTGAACTGATTGGTACGCACCTTGCGCAAAACCAGTTGAACGTCAGCGATGTGAAGCGCTTTTGGCTGCACCAGGCCAACCTGAGCATGAACCACCTGATCGTTAAAAAACTGCTCGGCCGCGAAGCCACGGTGGAAGAAGCCCCGGTGATTCTGGACACGTACGCCAATACCAGCTCGGCCGGCTCGGTGATTGCGTTCCACACCTATCAGGATGACTTGCCCAAGGGCGCCGTGGCGGTGCTCAGCTCGTTTGGCGCGGGTTACTCGATCGGCAGCGTTATCTTGCGCAAGCGCTGATCTTGCACACGGCGTGCACCTTGAACAATGAGGTTTTACATGGCGGCAGCAGACGATGCGCACCTGCTTGAACGCCTGCTAAAGGGTGAGCAGCGGGCCTACAAGGAAATGGTCACGACCTACCAGAGCGCGATGCGGGCTGTGGCCTATGCCATCGTCGGCCAGCGCCATGCCGATGAAGTGGTTCAAGACGCCTGGCTTTCGGTGGTGCGCAACCTTTCCAGGTTCGAAGGGCGTTCAAGCCTTAAAACCTGGCTGCTGACCATCACCGCCAACTCCGCCAAGGGCCGCTATAAAAAGAATCGTCGGGAAGTATTGCTCGACGATTTGCCCTCGCCCCACGGCACGCTCGGGGATGATCGCTTCGTTCCCGACGATGGCCACTGGGCCGTCGCCCCTTATGCCTGGCACCAAGACACGCCGGAAGCGTTGCTGACCGAAGAAGAGCTGCGTAAATGCCTGGAGCATACGTTGCTGAGTTTGTCGGAGCTGCAAAGCAGTGTGCTGGTCTTGCGTGAACGCCAGGGCCTGGAATTGGAAGACATTTGTAATCTTCTGACGCTCTCGCTCTCCAATGTGCGTGTGCTGTTGCATCGAGCACGGCTTAAAGTCTTTGCCACGGTGGAACATTTTGAGGAAACCGGCGAATGTTGACCTGTAAAGAACAAGTGGCACGTTCCAGTGACTATCTCGATGGGCAATTGACCTTTCGTGAGCGTCTGCTGGTGCGCCATCATTTGATGTTTTGCCGTAACTGCCGGCGATTCATCCGCCAGATGCGCCTGCTGCAGGCGACGTTGAAGCTCATGCCGGACGCGCCGGTAGAGGATGCTGATGCGGTGGCTGACCGGCTAGTGGCCGAGCGCCTGAAAGATTTGTAAAGCGGCAAGCGGCAAGCGGCAAGCCACAAGCGGCAAGCCACAAGCCGCAAGCTTGAAGCTTGAAGCTTGCCGCTTGAAGCTTGAGACTTGCCGCTGCTTTTTTTAGAACTTGGCTTCAGCATCCAGCTGCAGGGTGTTGGTGTTGGCATCACGCTGAGTGCGGCTGGCGAAGTCAGCCTTGGTCAGGAAGTACGTGGCGCCGAGGGCGAAGTTCTTGTCGATGTCGTAGCTGACCTTCATCTTGTGGCCACGCGAACCGGTCGTGCCGTTGGCGAAGTCCGAGTCGGTGAAGGCGCCAACCACTGCGTTACGCTGCGTATCGCGGTAGTTGTAGTCCAGGTTGAAACCAAACACCTTGGACTTGGCACCCAGCAACCAGGCAGTGTCCTGATCGGTTGAAGCGTCGTTGTTTTTCACGTACTGGCCGTAGAACGCCAATGGCACGGCCAGGCCGCCGATGTCTGCCTGGGCAAAACCTTCGTACAGACGGAACTGTTCGTTGGCCGAGTTACCGTTGACCGCCAGTGCGCAAGGCGAGGAGGTCGTGGTGCAAGTGCTGTCCTTGTCGTTCTGGTAGGCGTAAACGCTGCCGCCCAGGGTCATCTTCAGGTTGTCGGTGACCGAGAAACGCGTCCCCAACTGGCCGGCAGTCAGGCGCAGGTCGTGACGAAACTGCACGCCGTCGCCGTCGACGTTGTCCTTGAGGTTGTAGTTACCAATGCTGCCGAACAGCTCGGCACTGCTACCCAGCGGGTATTTGTAGGTGAGTGCCAGACCTTCCGGGTTGATGTCGCTATCCCAGATCACGTCGCCCATGTTGACCCACGGCTGCAGCATTTTGCCGCCGATCACATGCAGGTTTTTGATCTGGGTCGGGTGGTAGTCGATGTAGCCGAGGTCTAGCCAGATCGACTTTTTGTCGAAGTAGTTGTCCTGGTCCTGGTTGGTGGAGCGGGCATCGTCGCTGCTGCCGGTGGCAACACGGATGCCGGTGTCGACCTGCGAGTTGATCTCGGTATAGGCACCCAGGCGGGCACGGATGCGCTGACGGTCCTTGTCGCGGCCACCGTTGTTGGATTCGCCCTGGATCTTCACGGTTTCCTGACGGAAGCGCACGTCACCCTTGAACTGAGTCTTGGCGGCCCAGGCCAGCTTCTGGTCGAACACGCTCAGGTCGTTGGTTTTTTTCGTGGTGGCCGCGATCTGCTCGTTGGTCTCTTGTTGAGCTTGCTGTGCGATCTGCTTTTCCTTTTGATCCTTGGCCAATTCGCCTTGCAGTTCGGTGTACTGCGCAGCGGTAATTTGGCCATTGGCCTTGAGCATGTCGAGCAATTTAGCGTCGACTGCAGCGCTGGCCGGAACGCTGAGGGCCAGCAACAGGCCGCCGCACAGGACCGCCGCAGTTTTAGTGGAAGCAAGACGCATATCAATCTCCGAAAGTGAGGAGGGATGGCAAACCATCCAGGACACAACCGACCGATGACGGACGGAAAAATAGCCGCTTGCTATAACCAAGCGCTCTAAAAACTGGCGCCAGTATCACTATCGTTTATGACGGGTGAGTGGCAAAGTGATGTCATCTAGATGACAAAATATTTAGAAATGAACTATCCGTATCGAGCCTTGTCCTGCGATTTCAAGGTGTGCTAAGTGCAGCGATCAGCGATACTCGCAAGGCTTTCACGCCCTGAAGTAGTGAGGATGCCGATGCCGTTGCAACGCCTGAACAGCCTGTCAGAAATCGCCCCGCAGGATTGGGACGCCCTGGTGCCGCAGGCCCAACCGTTTGTTCGGCATGCGTTCTTGAGCGCGCTCGAAGACAGCGCCAGCCTGAGCCCGCAATCGGGCTGGCAGCCTGAGCATTTGCTGCAGTGGGAGGGCGCGCGCCTGGTGGCGGCACTGCCCAGTTACCGCAAATGGCATTCCTACGGCGAGTACGTGTTTGATCACGGTTGGGCGGATGCGTGTAACCGTGCGGGCATTGATTACTACCCCAAGTTGCTGACGGCAGTGCCGTTCAGCCCGGTCAGCGGCCCGCGTTTGCTGGCGAGGAGCGCCGAGGACGGTTTTGAACTGCTGAACAGCCTGCCGGGCTATCTGGAAATCGAAGGCCTTTCCAGCGCCCACATCAACTTCGCCGACCCGTTGGCCGACGCAGCACTGGCGGTGCAGCCTGGATGGTTGCAGCGTTTGGGTTGCCAGTTTCATTGGCAAAATCGCGGCTACCGCGACTTTCAGGATTTTCTCGACGCCTTGAGTTCGCGCAAGCGCAAACAGATGCGCAAAGAGCGCGAGCAGGTGGCCGGGCAGGGCATCGAGTTCGAATGGTTACACGGCCATGAGTTGAGCGAGGCGCAGTGGGATTTTGTCTACGCGTGCTACGCCAACACCTACGCGGTGCGCCGCCAGTCGCCCTACTTGACCCGTGAGTTTTTCAGCCTGTTGGCCGAGCGCATGCCCGAAGCCATTCGCGTGGTACTGGCCAAACAAGGTTCACGCCCGGTGGCCATGGCGTTCAGCCTGATCGGTGGCGACAGCTTCTACGGTCGTTACTGGGGTTGCCTGGCAGAGTTCGACCGCCTGCATTTCGAAACCTGCTTTTACCAAGGCATGGACTACGCCATTGCCCACGGCCTGCAACGCTTTGACGCGGGTGCGCAGGGCGAGCACAAATTGATTCGTGGGTTTGAACCGGTGATTACCCGCTCGTGGCATTACCTGCGCCATCCGGGTTTGAAAAATGCAGTGGAGGATTTTCTGACGCAAGAGCGGGTGGGGATTTTGGCCTACGCCGAAGAGGCAAGGGCAGCCCTGCCTTATCGGCAGGGCTGAACAGGGGCCTCTTGGGTTTTGGCAGTGTGCCTTCAGTCGATGCCGACGACCCCGCCGGTCTGGTGCTGCCACAACCGGGCATACAGCCCGCCATGCGCGATCAGCTCGGCGTGGCTACCGGTCTCGGCAATCTGGCCTTTCTCGAGCACCACCAACCTGTCCATGCGCGCGATGGTCGACAAGCGGTGCGCAATCGCGATCACCGTCTTGCCCTGCATCAGGGTTTCAAGGCTTTCCTGAATCGCCGCCTCGACTTCCGAGTCCAGCGCGGAGGTGGCCTCGTCCATGATCAGGATCGGCGCATCCTTGAGCAGCACGCGGGCGATGGCAATACGCTGACGTTGCCCACCCGAGAGTTTCACCCCGCGTTCACCGACATGCGCATCCAGCCCGGTACGCCCTTCGGCGTCTGACAGCAGCGGGATGAACTCATCGGCGCGGGCCTTGTGAATCGCGGCCAGCAGTTCTTCGTCGGTAGCGTCCGGCTTGCCATACAGCAAGTTGTCGCGGATTGAACGATGCAGCAGCGAGGTGTCTTGGGTGATCATGCCGATCTGTTCGCGAAGGGTCTCCTGGGCCACCTCGGCGATATTTTGGCCGTCGATCAAGATCCGCCCGCCTTGCAGGTCATACAGGCGCAGCAGCAGGTTGACCATGGTCGACTTGCCGGCACCGGATGGGCCGATCAGGCCGATTTTTTCACCGGCCTTGATCTCAAGGTTCAAGCCGCCAATGATCCCGCTCTGCTTGCCGTAGTGAAAATCCACCTGCTCGAAGCGCACTTCGCCTTGCGGCACATTCAAGCGCGGCGCGTTGTCGCGGTCGGTCACCGCCAGCGGCTGGGCGATGGTTTTCAGGCCGTCCTGGACCATGCCGATGTTTTCGAAAATACCGTTGACCACCCACATGATCCAGCCGGACATGTTGACGATACGAATCACCAGGCCGGTAGCCAGCGCGATGGCGCCCACCGAAATCAGCGACTGCGTCCACAGCCACAGCGCAAGCCCGGTGGTGGTGACAATCAGCAGGCCGTTCATGCTGGTGATCACGATGTCCATGCTGGTGACCACACGGCTGGCCAACTGGGTTTTTTCGGTCTGCTCGATGATCGCTTCCTTGGCGTACTCCTGCTCGGATTGGGTGTGCGCAAACAGCTTCAAGGTGGTGATGTTGGTGTAGCCGTCAACGATGCGGCCCATCAGTTTGGAGCGCGCTTCGGAGGAAATCACCGAGCGTTCTTTTACCCGTGGCACGAAGTAACGCAACGCCAGGCTGTAGCAGATGATCCAGGTCACCAGTGGAATCATCAGCCGCCAGTCGGCATCGGCAAACAATACCAGTGCGCTGATCGCGTAGATCGCCACGTGCCAGATCGCATCCACCGCCGCGACTGCGGAGTCGCGCAGGGAGTTGCCGGTTTGCATGATGCGCTGAGCGATGCGCCCGGCGAAGTCGTTCTGGAAGAAGTTCAGGCTCTGCTTCAGCACATAGCTGTGGTTTTGCCAGCGGATCAGGCTGGTCATGCCGGGGCTGATGGTCTGGTGCACCAGCAGGTCATGCAGGGCGCCGAAGATCGGGCGCAGCAGCAGGGCGACCACGGCCATCCAGATCAGCTCGGTGCTGTGAACCTGAAAAAAGTCAGCGGGCGGTGTGCCCTGGGCCAGGTCGATGATGCGGCTCAAGTAACTGAACAACGCCACTTCGATCAGCGCGCCGATCAGGCCAACCACCAGCAAGGCGGCGAAGTGCGGCCACACCTGGCGCAGGTAGTAGAGGTAAAAGGGCAGGACTTGGTCGGGAGGAGCGGCGCTGGGCGCGTCGCGGAAAATATCGATCAGTTGTTCGAAACGGCGATAGAGCATTAGAGTTGACGCCCGCCTGGCGGGCTCTCCTGTTTAAATGCGCGCGGTGCCTTGGGGGCACCGCACGAAACTACCTGCAGACCTCAGTCGATGCGCTTGGCCGACTTGATCAGGACAGGATCGATAGGCACGTTCTGCATGCCTTGCTTGGTGGTGGTCTGCGAGTTGACGATGATGTCGACCACGTCCATGCCCTTGACCACTTTGGCGAACACGGCATAACCGGCGTCACGGCCTGGGTCGAGGAACGCATTGTCGGCGACGTTGATGAAGAACTGGCTGGTCGCCGAGTTCGGGTCATTCGTGCGCGCCATCGACAAGGTGCCACGCACGTTATGCAGGCCGTTGCTGGCTTCGTTCTTGATTGGCGCATCGGTCGGCTTCTGCGACATCTGCGTGGTGAACCCGCCGCCCTGAACCATGAAGCCAGGAATTACGCGGTGAAAAATAGTATTGGTGTAGAAACCTTTGTCGACATAGGCCAGAAAGTTCTTGGTACTGATCGGCGCCTTGACCGGGTCCAGTTCGATTTCGATGTCACCATTGGTGGTGCTGATCAGCACATGCGGTGCCTTGACGGGCTCGGCGGCCATCAGGTTCGCAGCGAACAGCACGGAGCCGGCAAAGAAGGCGATTTTTTTCAACATGGGTCAGTGATCCTGGGTAGTGGTTTCGACTGTCTTTAGAAAATCGAGCAAGGTAGCGTTAAAGACTTCGGGTTGATCCAAGGGCGTGGCATGGCGGGAATTCTCGATCACCGCCAGTCGCGCATCGGGTAGCAGTTTTACATAGATTTGTTTCTGCGCCACGGAGGTGTCGTCGTGGTCGGCGCTGATGACCAGCGTTGGACAGGTAATTTTCGACAGTCGTTCCTGCACACCCCAGCCCACAACCTGGATGCTGTAGCGTTCGCGCGTTTTGTCGGAGCGCCCGTGGCCGCGCACATCCACCAGGATCAGCGGGGTGCCGTGGCCATATTCCGCGTAATGCAGGCTGCAGCCTTGATGATCGAACCAGGCCATGCATGAACTCCGTTTCAGGCCTGCCGGGGAGCGGCAAAGGGCGCGTCGAGTGGCGCGGTGTCAAAGGTGCGCAGCAATTCCACGAGAATCTGCGTGGCTGGCCCCAGCGGTTTGTCTTTGTTTGAATACAGATAAAACGTGGGGTGGCGGCTGCCGCCCTGTTCCAAGGGTAGCTGCTTGAGCAGACCTTCGGCGAGTTCGCGCTCGATCATGTGCCTTGGCAGCCAGGCAAAGCCCAGGCCGCTGCCGACAAAGGTGGCGGCGGTGGCCAGGCTGCCAACGGTCCAGCGCTGTTCGGCGCCGAGCCAGCCAACGTCGCGTGGCTGTTGCCGGCCCGAGTCGCGGATCACCACCTGCATCTGGCTCTCCAGGTCCTGAAAGCTCAATTCGCGGTTCATGCGGTGCAACGCGTGGTCGGGATGGGCCACGGCGATGAATTCGACGTCGCTCATTTCCGTGCCCAAGTAGCCTGGAATGCTGAAACCACTGATCGCCAAGTCTGCCACGCCTTCGATCAACAGCTCTTCGACGCCCGACAGCACTTCTTCGCGCAGGCGTACGCGGCAACCACGGCTCTGCGGCATAAACGCGGTGAGCGCCCGTACCAGCCGCGCGTTCGGGTACGCCGCGTCCACCACCAGCCGCACTTCGGCCTCCCAACCCTGTTCCATATGGTGGGCAAGATCTTCCAGCTGGCTGGCGTTTTTGACCAGTTGCCGTGAGCGGCGCAACAGCACTTCACCGGCCTCGGTGAGCACCGCCTTGCGCCCGTCGATGCGTAGCAGCGGCACGCCGAGTTGGTCTTGCATACGCGCCACGGTGTAACTCACCGAGGATTGTGAACGGTGCAGCGCTTCAGCCGCTTGGGCAAAGCCGCCATGGTCGACCACGGCTTGCAGCGTGCGCCATTGATCGAGGGTAACGCGGGGCGCTTTCAAGATGAGCTCCTCTTGTCCTAAGCTGGCGGTCCTTATTGGAGACTGCCGAATGAGAAAATTCTGTTGTGTGTTGCTGTCGCTGCTGCCAATGACGGCGTTTGCGTACCCCATCGACGTGACTAAAAAGATCGACGGCGTGCAAGTGGACTACAACGCTTCCGACGTGGACGGCGACATCAGTTCGATCCGGCTAAACAATTACGGCACCAACGATGCCGTGTGTTCGGTAACCTTCACCAACGGCCCGGAATCACCACGTACTCGCAAAGTCACGGTTGCGGCGGGTAAAAGCACCAACACCACGGTCAAGTTCACCCGCGCGATTATCAAGATGCGCATCGCTTTGGCGTGCGCTCCGAAATAACCGGCAAGCTGCGCAGGTTCACAGCAATACTGCGCTTATAAACAAATTTATGGATGGGTTGTAGCAGTTTTTTGCGCTTTTTTATCGAATGAGCCCTGGTTAATCTTTTCTCTATCGCCTTACAGCAATTACAGATGGAGCCTACGTAGCCATGTCTAATGTTCTGATCATCGAAAGCAGCGCCCGCCAGCAGGATTCGATCTCCCGCCAACTGACCCAACAGTTCATCAGCCAATGGCAGGTTGCGCACCCGGCGGATCAGATCAGCGTGCGTGACGTGGCGCTTAACCCAGTGCCGCACCTGGACGCCAACTTGCTCGGCGGCTGGATGAAACCTGCCGACCAGCGCAACGAAATCGAACAGGCTTGCCTGGACCGCTCTAACCAATTGACCGACGAATTGCTCGCCGCCGACGTGTTGGTCATGGCCGCCCCGATGTACAACTTCGCCATCCCCAGCACCCTCAAAGCCTGGCTCGACCACGTGTTGCGTGCCGGCGTGACCTTTAAATACACCGCCACCGGCCCTCAGGGCTTGCTCACCGGCAAGCGCGCCATCGTGTTGACCGCACGCGGCGGCCTTCACACTGGCGCCAGCACCGATCACCAGGAACCTTACTTGCGTCAGGTGATGGCGTTTATCGGGATTCACGACGTCACCTTCATTCATGCCGAAGGCGTGAACTTGAGCGGCGATTTCCAGGAAAAGGGCATCAACCACGCCAAAGCGCTGCTTGCCCAGCTCGTTGCGTGAGCTGCTTAATCGTTTAATCGTCACATAATCGTGCGGTGTTTATATCGCCCCACGCAAACCCTTCAAGTAAGCGTATCGAACCTCCCTTTGCACTTGTAGCTCCTGAGTGCTCCTGCCCGACTGCCGCTATAGCGAGGTCGGGTTTTTTTTGCCCCGAGTTTCGTGACGTGCCGAAAACCTTTAAGGTGCCGCCCATTCGAAATGAGGCGCGCATGGGCTATCTACTGGTTGTCACCCTGATTCAGGCATTTTCCTTCAGCTTGATTGGCGAATACCTCGCTGGTCACGTCGACAGCTACTTTGCAGTGCTGGTGCGCGTGGTGCTGGCCGGGCTGGTATTTATCCCGCTGACGCGCTGGCGCTCGGTAGAACCTGCGTTCATGCGCGGCATGCTGCTGATCGGCGCGCTGCAATTCGGCGTGACCTACGTGTGCCTGTACCTGAGCTTTCGTGTGCTGACGGTGCCGGAAGTGCTGCTTTTTACCATCCTCACGCCCCTGCACGTGACCCTGATCGAAGACGCGCTCAACCGGCGCTTCAACCCTTGGGCGCTGATCGCCGCGCTGGTGGCGGTGGGTGGTGCGGCAGTGATTCGTTTCGACCAGATCACACCGCACTTCCTGATGGGTTTTTTGCTGCTGCAATTGGCCAACTTCACCTACGCCTGCGGGCAGGTAATGTACAAACATTTGGTGGCACGCTACCCGAGTGACCTGCCGCATTACCGGCGCTTCGGTTATTTTTACGTGGGTGCCTTGATCGTGGTGTTGCCGGCATTTTTGATGTTCGGCAAAACCAATTTTCTGCCCGAAGCGCCGCTGCAATGGGGCGTGTTGGTGTTCCTTGGGTTGGTCAGCACGGCGCTGGGCATGTACTGGTGGAACAAGGGCGCGTGCCTGGTTAACGGCGGCACCCTGGCGGTGATGAACAACCTGCATGTGCCGGTCGGGCTGTTGCTGAATTTGCTGATCTGGAACCAGCATGAGCCGCTTGGCAGGCTTGCGTTGGGCGGGTTGGTGATTCTGGGGGCGGTGTGGATCAGCCGGTTGGGCCTGCGTAACGCGCCTGCCCACCGCTGAAGCCACCCAAGCCGTGGGAGCGGGCTTGCTCGCGATTGCTGTACATCAGACAAGTAGTTTTCGACTGACACAGCGTAATCGCGAGCAAGCCCGCTCCCACAGGGAAGATGCGCTTTTATGTTGGATGCTGGTCCGGCGCAGGCAAATGACTGGCGCCCAACACCGCCGGCAACATCCCGGCCCTTAAATCATTGCCACTCGGCTGCTGATACAAACTCAAGCCGAACTCCGGCAGCACCGCCAGCAAATAATCGAAAATATCCCCCTGGATTCGCTCGTAATCGGCCCACGCCGTGGTGCGGGTGAAGCAGTAGATTTCCAGCGGCACGCCTTGGGCGGTGGTTTGCATCTGGCGCACCATGCAAGTCATGTTCGGCTGGATGTCGGGGTGGCTTTTCAGGTACGCCAAGGCGTAGGCGCGAAAGGTGCCGAGGTTGGTCATGCGGCGACGGTTGGCCGACAGTTGCGCGCTGTTGCCCTGAGCGTCGTTCCAGGCCTTGAGTTCGGCTTGCTTGCGGCTGACGTAATCGGTGAGCAGGTGCACTTGGGTCATGCGCACTTCCTCGTCGTCATTCAGGAAGCGCACGCCGCTGGCGTCTATATACAGGCTGCGCTTGATGCGGCGCCCGCCGGACGCCTGCATGCCGCGCCAGTTTTTGAACGACTCGGACATCAGGCGCCAGGTCGGGATGGAGACGATGGTCTTGTCGAAGTTCTGCACCTTCACCGTGTGCAGGGTGATGTCCACTACATCGCCGTCGGCGCCGACCTGTGGCATTTCGATCCAGTCGCCAACCCGCAGCATGTCGTTGCTGGTCAGTTGTACGCTGGCGACGAAGGACAACAGTGTGTCCTTGTAGACCAACAAGATTACCGCCGACATCGCACCCAGGCCCGATAGCAGCAACAGCGGCGAGCGGTCGATCAGGGTGGCGACGATAATGATCGCGGCAAACACGAACAGCACCATCTTCGCCAGTTGCACGTAGCCCTTGATCGATCGCGTGCGTGCATGTTCGGTGCGCGCGTAGATGTCCAGCAGGGCGTTGAGCAGGGCGCTCACGGCCAGCGTCATGAACAGGATGGTGAACGCCAGCGCTACATTGCCGATAAAAAGCGTGGCGGTCTTGCCCAGGGCGGGCACCAGGTACAGGCCGAACTGAATCACCAGAGACGGCGTCATCTGCGCCAGTCGGTGGAAGACTTTGTTGTGCCGCAGGTCATTCAGCCAGTGCAGGGCGGGCTGGCGACCGAGCAATTTGACCGCATGCAGAATGAGGTAGCGCGCGACCCTTCCAAGCACCAGGGCCACGACCAGTAACACCAGCAAACCCAGGCTGGAATGCAGCAGCGGGTGCTGGTCGAGGGCGCCCCAAAGGTCTTGGACGTTGAGCCAGAGCTGTTTGATATCCATGGATGAAACCGATTCTTCTGTAAGACAACACGGGCCGATTAGAGCATTTAAGTGCGAGGAAGTTGGTTGCGCGGACAAATGTCTTAACAAAAAAGCAGCTGATTAGCGCCGTTCGCGTAAAGAAACTCGGTTTGGACGCCCGAAACCGTTACCCTATGCAGCTGATATTTTGTATTTCTTCGAGGTAGCACCCGTGTTTTCCCAATTCGCCCTGCACGAACGCCTGCTCAAAGCCGTGGCCGAGCTTAAATTTGTCGAGCCTACGCCGGTGCAAGCAGCGGCCATCCCGCTCGCGCTCGAGGGGCGTGACCTGCGGGTGACGGCTCAAACCGGGAGTGGCAAAACCGCCGCTTTCGTTCTGCCGATTCTGAACCGCCTGATCGGCCCGGCCAAAGTTCGGGTCAGCATCAAAACCCTGATCCTGTTGCCAACCCGTGAGCTGGCCCAGCAGACCTTGAAGGAAGTGGAGCGCTTCTCGCAGTTCACCTTCATCAAGTCCGGCCTGATCACTGGTGGCGAAGACTTCAAGGTGCAGGCCGCCATGCTGCGCAAGGTGCCGGATATTCTGATCGGCACGCCAGGCCGCATGATCGAGCAACTCAACGCCGGCAACCTCGACCTCAAGGAAGTCGAAGTGCTGGTGCTCGACGAAGCCGACCGCATGCTCGACATGGGGTTTGCCGACGACGTGCAACGCCTTGTCGCTGAATGTGTGAACCGCCAGCAGACCATGTTGTTCTCTGCCACCACCGGCGGCTCGACCCTGCGTGACATGGTCGCCAAGGTGCTGAATAACCCGGAGCACTTGCAGGTCAACAACGTCAGCGACCTGAACGCGACCACGCGTCAGCAGATCGTGACCGCCGACCACAATGTGCACAAAGAGCAAATCCTCAACTGGCTGTTGGCCAACGAGATCTATCAGAAAGCCATCGTATTCACCAACACCCGCGCTGCGGCTGACCGTATTTATGGTCGCCTGGTGGCACAGGACTACAAAGCATTCGTGCTGCACGGTGAGAAAGACCAAAAGGACCGCAAGCTGGCGATCGACCGCCTCAAGGCTGGCGGTGTGAAAATTTTGGTTGCTACCGACGTTGCCGCGCGCGGCCTGGACGTGGATGGCCTGGACATGGTCATCAACTTCGACATGCCACGCAGCGGCGATGAATACGTGCACCGTATCGGTCGCACCGGGCGTGCCGGTAACGATGGCCTGGCGATCTCGCTGATCTGCCATGGCGATTGGAACCTGATGTCGAGCATCGAACGCTACTTGAAGCAGTCGTTCGAGCGCCGCACCATCAAGGAAGTCAAAGGCACCTACACCGGGCCGAAGAAGGTTAAGGCTTCAGGCAAGGCCGTTGGCGTGAAGAAGAAAAAAGTCGACGCCAAAGGCGACAAGAAGAAAGCCGGTGCCAAGTCGCCGACCAAGCGCAAGATCGCCAACCGACCGAAGACCGACAACCTGTCGCTCGTGAGCAAGGACGGCATGGCGCCGCTCAAGCGTCGCAAGCCAGAAGCGCCGTCTGCCGAGTAGCGCTGGTTTGATATGAAAAAACCGGACAATGTCCGGTTTTTTTATGCGCAGTATTGGCGGCTTCGTCTGATCGACTGAACGGCGAGAAGTGCAGCCTGTCCACCGCTTGACGGGCTATTTTTCCATCGCCCCACAGGAGGAATCAGGATGACGACTTACAACTGGGATTTGATCGAACGGTTGCTGCATGAAGTGCAGAACGGCGAGGGCAGCTTTGCCCCGCGCAAATATGCTGAACAGGAAGCCGCGGAGAAGGCCACGGCGGGCGAATCCATCGGTAACCTGGACACACTGAAAAAGACCGCTGCCGATTACGAGGCGCTGCTGCTCAAGCGCGGGTTTATCGAGTCGCGGCCGGAAGAAGAGGGCGGCAACGGTGAGAACTTCATCCTGACCCCGCGCGGCTCGCAATTGCTGTCGCTGATAGACAGCTCGATTCCCGGTAACGACCACCCGCGTCAGGTGTTGGACGAGCAGGCCGATGCGCTGGAACCGGCGACATTTGATCAAGTGGCGTCGAAGGCTGCAATTGCCTGATTTTACCCATCAAAAGCGGGAAAAGCCGACCCAATCCCACCAGCAGAACACAGTCAAAATGTGGGAGCGGGCTTGCTCGCGATTGCGGTGTGTCAGGTAAGTAGTTTTCAACTGACGCACCGCGATCGCGAGCAATTTCCACAAATACGCTCCTATAAATATCAGCTATTGCTGGCAGCCTTAAGGCATTTCAGGGCTTTGAAGTCGCTGCGCACGCTGTCAATCTTCTGCGTCAGCTTCAAGCGTTGCTGCGCGGTGCTCTCGGCCATCAGGTCGACGATCAAACCGCGTGCCGCCGTTTCCGTTTGGGCATACGCAGCGCGGTAGTCCGGTGTCCACAGGCTTTCGCGATCAACCAGTAATTGCTCGATTTTCTGCGCGAAACCGGCGCTCTGGCGTTGCTGCACCGCGGCAATAAATTGCGCCTGCCAATGGGCGCGGTTGCCGATCCACGCGGTGTTCTGGTCGCCCAAGGCGATGGACCACGCGGTGACCCGGTTTTGTTGGCTGGCACTCAGCGGGCCCATCCAGGCATCCAGGCGTTTGCTCATACGCTCGGCACGTTCCTTGATCTGCTGGACGAGGGGCGGCTTGAGGTATTCGTCCTGGCGCTTGCGCAAGTCTTTGGCCAAGGCTTCATTCATCTCCTTGACCTGCTGATCATCCAGGCCCTGCAGCAGTTGAGTGGCCGACGGCGTAATCTCCCGCGCGACGTCGGCAATCGCCTGTTTGGCTTCGACGGTGCGGGCTTGCAGGGCGGCGTCGGTGACCTGGTTGTTGTCGACCATCTGTTGCAGACGGTCGAGCCAGTCCAGGTAGCCCGGCAGTTGCGTGGTGCAATGCCAGGCCAGGTGTTCCTTGAGTTTGTCGTTGAACCAGCTCTTCTGCCCGGCATTCATGTCCAGGTAGTCGTTGAGGGTCCAGGGAATAATCACATCCAGATTGCGGTAGGCCAGGCCCACGCGATTGCAGCCGGCGAGCACCAGGCTCAGGGTCATCAGTACCAGCAGAAGTTTGAGCCGACGCAACATGGGCGAGTCCTTGCGCAGAGGGGGTTAATGCATGTGAACCCACGCACCTCGCGACAGTTCAGCCCGTCAATAAAACGACCGCACAGCCTTCAAGGTCAACAGGCCATCGCATTGCGAATTGTGTCCGGAGTAGGCTGAGCAATCGCCGCCGCTGAGGCTGGAGCCGCTGTAGATCAGGTCCAGGTCAACGCCCTTCCACGCGCGCGAGAACTGTACCGACCAATCGCTGAAACTGCTGATAGAGCCGCCTTCCACGGCGGCCGGAGTGCCCAACTGATGCGTGGTGTACTTCATGCTGACGCCGATACCGAAGGGCTGCGTGCCGCTGAGGTCGGCAAACAATGTGCTGTCCTGACGGTCCGGGTCGTTGCTGAAGGACACGCCAAAGCGGTTGCCCAGCAAGTTCAGGCCGCCATAGAACTCCTGGCTGTCGAGCGGGCTGAGCTTGGGATAGCTGTAGTGGATCAAGCCTACTTCGTAGCCCAGAGTCTGGTCGAAGGGGCGTTTGAAGCCCATGTAGGAGTCGACTTCAATGTTGTCGGCCGATGAAAGGCCCATGTTCGGTGAAAATTGGCCGATATACAGGCCGCTGCCGTGGCTCAGGTCGAGGCCGCCGTGAAATGAGTCGCTGCCGGGGCTGGTCGGTTTAACCAGGCCTTGGGCCATGCTACGGCTCGGCGTAGTGCCCAATTTCAGGTCGAAATCGCCCAATTCACGCTGAAAAACCTGCGCTTCGGCCAAGGGGCTTGCCGCTAGGGCAGTTATCAGAAAAAAGCAGGGCTTAAGCATGCTTCACTCCATGAAAAGCGAGGAGCAGTGACCGGGAAAATCGGGCAAATGCCCGTGCTAGACGTGTGCAAGCATACCGGCGAATACCAGGCGGTGAGTCCCGTTCGTCGATTAGCGTAAAACCGGGTAGTGCAGAGGGGTTTTTCAGGCTCTAGTCCTAGCGCCTTGAGTGCAAGGCGCTTAGGGACCAGTTGCAGTGCGGGGTGTTACTTTTTACCCAGGCTGATCTGCTTGGACGGGCCGAAAGTCTGGCCGCTCACGCCCTTGGCAATTTGCTGGATTTCGCCGCCGGACTTGAGGAACGCAGCAATCTGGCTGTTGATCGATTCGCTGGTTTCAACGGCGGGAGCTGGCTTTGCTTTGCTGTTGGATGCTTTTACGCGCATGGCGGCCACTAACCTGTAGAAAATTAACTTGGCCAGGCATCGTACAGGAAATACTTGACAATTGCTTGGCAAATATCCTTCAAAAATAATCGGCGCGGGCGTATCAGACGAGCGGAGCAATGCGCAGCAGCACGCCGCGCAGGCCTAAGATTTTCAGGCGCGCGGGCGTGTCGAGCACAACTCGGGTAGAATGCCGCCCACGCAATGAGGGTATTTGAAATGGCTCTAATCGGGCGCTACAACAGCTTGCAAGTGGTTAAACACACTAACTTTGGTTTGTACCTGGACGGTGCGCAAGACGGTGAAATCCTCTTGCCTAATCGGTATATCCCAAAGGATACCCCCAGTGAAGATGAAGACTGGCTCAACGTTTTCATTTACCTGGACAGCGACGACAAACTGATCGCGACGACTGAAACGCCGAAAGTCCAGGTCGGCGAATTTGCCAGTCTGAAAGTAGTCGAAGTCAACAGCATTGGCGTATTCCTCGACTGGGGTTTGCCCAAGGATCTGTTGCTGCCGTATTCCGAAGAAAAACGCCAGATGACTGCCGGTGAATACTGCATCGTGCACGTCTACCTCGACAAGCACACCAAACGCATCACTGCTACCGCGCGCCTCGACCGCTACCTGGACAAGACGCCTGCCAATTATCAGGTGGGCCAGGAGGTCGACCTGTTGGTGGCCGAAGCCACCGACATGGGCTTCAAGGCGATCATCAACAACAAGCACTGGGGCTTGATCCACAAGAACGAAGTGTTCAAGTTCCTGCGCCCGGGCAAGGAAGAGAGAGGCTTTATCAAAGAGATCCGCGCCGATGGCAACATCAGCCTGAGCCTGCAACCCGTTGGCCAGGAAGCGGCCTCCAGCCTCAACTCGAAGATCCTCGCCAAGTTGCGCGAAAACAACGGCAGCTTGCCGGTCAGCGATAAAAGCGACCCCGCCGTGATCAGCAATTTGTTCGGCGTCAGCAAGGGCAATTTCAAGAAGGCCATTGGTGCGCTCTACAAGCAAGGCCAGATTGTGATTCACGCGGATCGCATTGAACTAAGCTAAGTGCTGTTTGCTCTCTGTTAGAAGCGAGGAGAACGCCCGGTTCTGGCTCGCTTCTACAGAGGTTTGCGTCAATGACCAAGAAAACACTGTTTGCTTACCTCGGCACGTTGCTCGCCTTCCTGGTGCTCGACGGCCTTTGGCTGGGCGTCCTGATGGGCCCGACCTACAAGTCCCTGCTGGGCTCGCTGATGCTTGATCAGCCACGCCTGTTGCCCGCCGTGCTGTTCTATCTTTTATATGTGACGGGCTGCGTGGTGTTCGTGGTGTTGCCAAGCGCTAGTTGGCAACGCGCCGCACGCCTCGGTGCGCTGTTGGGCCTGGTGGCCTATGGCACTTACGACCTGAGCAATTGGGCCACGCTGCAAGGCTGGTCGGCTGGCCTTGCGGTCATGGACATGGCCTGGGGTACGTTCCTGACGGCCATGTGCTGCACGGTCGGCTACCTGTGCGCAGATCGGGTGCGCAAGTGATTGTGTACAGGTTTGCTGTGCACCGTTGCCGAGCATAACCTCAGCTGTTAAATCTCTTTAGACCCTTATGCAGCCCAGTTGCAAAAGGATTGTGTTCTATTGGCACGCATTCTGCTGACCTTCTCGTATACAACTTGAGCCGCCTCCCGTATGCACACGGTTACGGGAGCGCAGGCCGGTATTTCGAGGAGCCACGCGATGACCGAACACTTGCCCAACGGCTACAGCCCGCGCCTGTACAACAAAGACCTTGGCCCACTGCCGCAAAAGTGGACCTGGTACAACATTTTTGCCTTCTGGATGAGCGACGTGCACAGCGTCGGCGGCTATGTGTTCGCCGCCAGCCTGTTCGCCCTCGGGCTGGCCAGTTGGCAGGTGTTGATCGCGTTGCTCGCGGGCATTTGCATTGTGCAGGTGATCGCCAATCTGGTCGCCAAACCCAGCCAGCAGGCTGCCGTACCCTATCCGGTGATTTGCCGGCTGGCATTCGGTGTGTTCGGGGCGAATATTCCGGCAGTGATCCGTGGCCTGATCGCCGTGGCCTGGTACGGTATTCAGACCTACTTGGCGTCGAGTGCCTTGATCATCGTGGTGCTGCGATTTTTCCCACAAATGGCGGCGTACGCAGAACCGCATTTCGCAGGATTATCCTACTTGGGCTGGTTTGGCTTTCTCAGCTTGTGGGCAGTGCAGGCTGCGGTGTTCTGGGCGGGTATGGAGTCCATCCGCCGCTTTATCGACTGGGCGGGCCCGCTGGTCTATGCCGTGATGTTTGCCCTGGCAGGCTGGATTGTGTTCAAGGCCGGCTGGGCGAATATCAGCTTTACCCTGTCGGAAAAATCGCTGTCGGGCTGGCAGGCCTTTGGCCAAGTGGTTGTAGCGACAGCGCTGGTGGTGTCGTACTTCTCTGGCCCTACGTTGAATTTCGGTGATTTCAGCCGCTACTGCCGCAGCATGCAAGACGTGCGACGCGGTAACTTCTGGGGGCTGCCGGTGAATTTCCTGGCGTTCTCGCTGGTCACCGTGGTGATCGTCTCGGGCACGTTGCCGGTGTTCGGTGAAATGCTGCATGACCCGATCGCCACGGTGTCGCGCATCGACAACAGCGTGGCGGTATTACTCGGCGCGTTTGCCTTTGTCACAGCGACCATCGGCATCAATATCGTCGCCAATTTTGTATCGCCGGCATTCGACTTCGCCAACGTCGCGCCGAGCAAAATCAGCTGGCGTGCGGGCGGCATGATCGCGGCCGTGGCGTCGATCTTTATCACGCCGTGGAACCTGTTTAACAACCCGCTGATGATCCACTACACCCTGGATATCCTGGCCGCGTTTATCGGGCCGTTGTTCGGCATCCTGCTGGTGGACTTCTACCTGATCAAAAAGCAGCAGATCGATGTGGCTGCGCTGTTCGATGACAGCCCCAACGGCCGCTATTATTTCGACGGCGGGGTCAACTGGACGGCGGTTAAAGCGCTGGTTCCCGCGACGCTGGTGGGCGTCGCCATTACCTTCACACCGGCGTTGCAGGGCATGGCCAACTTCGCCTGGTTTACCGGGTGCTTCCTCGGTGGGCTATTTTTTCTGTTGCTGGCGCGCCGAGAACAGGTGCGCGTAGCCGCGCCGCTGGTGGTCGGCTGACAGCAGCGGCAGGGCGCAGTAACACCGCGCCCGCCAGCAACAGGCCTGCGCCTGCAACCAGCAAAGCCGGTTGCAGGCCGCCGCTCAGATGGCTGCTCACCGAGGCGAGCAGCGAGCCGCTCAACTGGCCGATGGCAAAGCTCGCGGTCAACAGCCCGGTGCTGCGCTGATAGCCGTGCGGCGCTATATCTCGCAAGCGTTGCATCACCAGCATCATGCACGCCAGAAACGGCGCACCGCACAGCAACACGCCCAACGCCAGGCCCCAGCCATTGCCCAGCAGGCAGGCGAATACGCCGACCGCTTGCAGCCATAACGTTGTCATCAGCCAGCGACGAGTGCTCTGTGGACTCTTGCGGCGCAGGCTCACCACCACCACGCCAAGCGCCGCGGCCAAGCCAAAGCATGGCCAGAACAAATCCGCCTGCCACGCGCCGTCGAACTGCGCAGTGGCCATCTGTGACAGGAAGGTCGCCGGGATGATGTAGCCCAAGCCGTACAGGAAATAAACCCAGCACAGGTGCGCGATGCTTTGATTGCTGCCGACGCTGGAGGCGGGTGCGCTATTAACGGTCGGCTGCGGCAAGAAAGGCAGGATCGCCAACAGCATGACCAACGCCACCACCCCATACACCAGCCACAACGTTGCAGAGCTTTGCCCCAGCACATTCGAGCCCAGCGCCAGCAACCCGGTCAGCACAATCCCCAACCCGGGCCCGGCAAACACCAATGCACCCAAGCGTGGCCGCCCTGCGGCAATCGCCAGCGGCTGGCTCAAACTGGTGATCATCACCAATGCCCACGCACTGGCGACACCGGTGCCAAAACGCAGCAACAGATGCGGCCAGAACCCGTTGGCCCAATACGATGCCAGGGTCAGTAGCACGCAGAGCCACAGCCCGCCGTACAGGCGGCCACGCACATGCTGGTGGCTGCGCGCAAAAGTCGAGTCCACGGCACCCACAAAATAGCCCAGGTAATTGGCGGCGGCGATCAGCCCGGCGCCGGTCAGGTCGATTTGCCCTTCGCTGAGCAAATGCGGCATTTGCGGGGTGAGGGCGAAGCGGCCAATGCCCATGGCCATCATCAGCGCGATAAAACTCGCGAGTAAACGAATAAGCGGTGACATGCTCAGGTTTCCTGTGTGCAAGCGAAGACCGTCAGCCTAAAACGCTTTGACTTTCTGTAAAAATGAATAATAGTTAGTAACTTGTTCAGTTTTGGAGAAAGGTATGGAGTTCAGTCAATTGCGGATTTTCCAGGCCGTGGCGCAAGAGGGCTCCATCACACGCGCTGCCGAGCGCCTGCATCGCGTGCCCTCGAACCTGTCGACACGCCTCAAGCAGATGGAGGAGCAACTCGGCGTCGAGTTGTTCGTGCGTGAGCGCCAGCGTTTGCAGCTTTCTCCTGCGGGCAAGGTGCTGCTCGACTACAGCGCCCGCTTGCTTGCGTTGCATGACGAAGCCTGCGGCGCGGTGCAGGGTGGGCAACCGGCCGGCGACTTTGTGTTGGGCAGCATGTACAGCACCGCCGCGATTCATTTACCCAAGCTGTTGGCGCGTTATCACAAGGCTTATCCGAAGGTGAACTTGCAGGTGCAAATGGCGCCCAGTGGTGAACTGCTGGAAGGTTTAATCACCGGGCGTCTGGATGCGGCGCTGGTGGATGGCCCGCTGACCATCGCCACCCTGGACGGCGTGCCGCTGTGCGAAGAGCGCCTGGTGCTGATTTGCGAGGCGGATCACCCACCCGTGCGCGGGCCTCAGGATGTTGCCGGGCGCTCGGTGTTCACCTTCCGCCGCAGTTGCGCCTATCGCACGCGGCTGGAGGCGTGGTTTTCGCACGAGCACGTGGCCATGGGCCGGGCGATTGAGATCGAGTCTTATCAGGGCATGCTCGCCTGCGTGATTGCCGGTTCTGGGGTGGCGTTGATGTCCCAATCCATGCTCGACAGCCTGCCAGGCAAGGACGGCGTGTCCGTTCATCCGCTGACAGGGCCTTTTGCTACTGCGACCACCTGGCTGATGTGGCGAAAGGGTATGCTCGGCGCTAACCTCAATGCATGGATTGACCTGCAGCGCGAAGGCAACGCCGATGTGCTGTAGGACGCGCGCGCGATTGCTTGAACGATCCGTCAGGATTTGAATCAATTCAGTAATAGTTCGTTGTGGTTTCGTTCAAGCATTGCGTAGGACTTAGGGCTACTATCTGTACGAAGCGGCGACATTTCGTAAGGCTGCATAGCCACCGCCGACCCGCACTACCCTCAAAGGGGGCAACCATGAAAGACAAAATTCAAAACTGGCTCCATGACCTCGGCGTTGCGCTGGGCTTGATTGAGCCGCCGCTGCAACCTGTGCCGATTCGCACGGACGACGAGCAGCGCAGGCCGCGTCGCAGGTAAGCGCAGGTCGAAACAGGCGTTGAGGTGGGCACTGGCTTTTGTGGGAGCCAGCCTGCCTGCGATAGCATCACCTCGGTCTGCCTGATGCACCGAGGCGCCTGAATCGCCGGCAAGCACGGCTCCCGCACACACACCTGGCTTCCACATAAGCCTGCTCTTATAGTTGTATTCCTGAAATTCATGTCCAGACCTCAATGCTCCCGCTGCCTCAGGCCCGTCACCCATTGTTTGTGCCCGCTGATCCCCACTCTCGACAGTCGCACCCGCGTGTTGCTCTTGCAGCACCCGAGTGAGGTTAACCATGCGCTGAATACCGCGCGGCTGGCCGCGTTGGGGTTGAACAATGCGCAGTTGGTGGTGGGTGAGGTGTTCGAGGACCTGCCGACCTTGTTGAACCCACCCGGCTATCAAGCGTGGCTGTTGTTTCCGTCTGACGATGCGCTGCCGCTGCAAACGTATGTACCCGGCGACCCGCCGCTGTTGCTGGTGGTGCCCGACGGCACGTGGCGCAAGGCGCGCAAACTCTTGCACCTCAACCCATTGTTGGCGGCCTTGCCCCGCGTCACGCTGGCCGAGGGCGCGGCGTCCCGCTACCGGCTGCGCAAGGCGCCGGGGCCAGGGGCGTTGTCGACGGTGGAGGCGATCGTACAAGCCTTGCAGGTGCTGGAAGCGCCGGTGTCTTTCGAACCCTTGCTCGCGCCGTTCGATGCCCTGATCGACGGCCAGATCGCAGCCATGGGACCTGCGGTGTTCCAGAAAAACCACGGCTGACAAGGGCTGTCAGCCTGCTTATTCCTTTAAGCCATAAGCACCGCACTTTGCGTGATATGGCCTGCCAGTCTTTCCCGGTATGATGTTCGCCCCCGCAGTCTGGATTGCGAATACGCCATGACCTTGCAGTACCCTACAATCGCCGATTGCGTCGGCAACACGCCCCTGGTCCGCTTGCAACGCATGGCGGGTGAAACCAGCAATACCCTGTTGCTCAAGCTTGAGGGAAACAACCCGGCCGGTTCCGTCAAGGACCGCCCGGCGCTGTCGATGATCACCCGCGCCGAGCTGCGCGGGCAGATCAAACCCGGCGACACCCTGATCGAAGCCACCTCGGGTAACACCGGCATCGCCCTGGCCATGGCCGCGGCGATCAAGGGTTATAAGATGGTGCTGATCATGCCCGACAACGGCAGCGCCGAGCGCAAGGCGGCGATGACCGCTTACGGCGCCGAGTTGGTGCTGGTTACCCAGGAAGAGGGCATGGAAGGCGCCCGCGACCTCGCCGAGCGCATGGCGGCCGAAGGCCGTGGCCAAGTGCTCGACCAGTTCGCCAACGGCGACAATCCCGAGGCGCATTACACCTCCACCGGCCCCGAAATCTGGCGTCAGACCCACGGCAGCATTACTCATTTCGTCAGCTCCATGGGCACCACCGGCACCATCATGGGCAATTCGCGCTACCTCAAGGAGCAGAACCCGGCGATTCAGATTGTCGGCCTGCAACCGATGGAAGGCGCGTCCATCCCCGGCATTCGCCGCTGGCCGCAAGAGTACCTGCCGAAGATCTACGAGGCCGTGCGCGTGGACCGCATCATCGACATGGCCCAGCGTGAAGCCGAAGACACCACCCGCCGGTTGGCGCGTGAAGAAGGCATCTTCTGCGGTGTGTCTGCCGGTGGTGCCGTGGCAGGTATGTTGCGTTTGTCTAAAGAACTGGAAAACGCGGTGATCGTCGGGATCATCTGTGACCGTGGCGACCGTTACCTGTCGACCGGCATTTTCGACGAACCCAACTGATGGCCAAGCACGAGAGAGGCCTGCGTTTCCAGCCTACGGGCGGCAGCCGGGCGCCACAGATTCCGGTGGGCAAAAAACAACGCCTGAGCATCGAGCGTTTGGCCAACGATGGGCGCGGCATTGTTTTTTTTGAAGGCCGCACCTGGTTTGTGAACGGCGCGCTGGCCGGCGAAGAAGTCGAAGCGCGGGTATTGGGCGCCCACGGCAAAGTGGTCGAAGCGCGCACCGAGCGTGTGTTCAAGGCCAGTGAGTTACGCCGCCCGGCGCCGTGCGCGCACTTTGGCCGCTGCGGCGGTTGCAGCGTGCAGCACCTGCCCCAAGACGAACAACTCGCCCTGAAACAGCGCATGCTCGCCGAGCAACTGTCTCGCGTGGCCGGTGTCGAACCGCAAGAGTGGGCCGCACCTTTAAGCGGGCCGGAATTTGCCTACCGTCGCCGTGCCCGCGTGGCCGTGCGTTGGGACGCGAAGGCCAGGCAACTGGAAGTGGGTTTTCGCGCGGTGGCCAGCCAGGACATCATCGCCATCGATGATTGCCCGGTGCTGGTACAGGCCTTGCAACCGCTCATGCAGCGTTTGCCGAACATGCTGCGCCGCTTGAGCAAACCTCAGGCGCTGGGGCATGTGGAGCTATTCAGCGGTTCGTCGATTGCGGTGTTGTTGCGGCATATGTCGCCATTGTCGGACGCCGACCTGCTGATACTCAAAGAATTCTGCGCCTTCCATGAAGCCCAATTGTGGCTGCATGGCGAAGGCCAGCCGGAACCGGTCGAGGCGCATACCGCGTTGGGTTATCGGTTGGATCAGTGGGGCCTGGAACTGGCCTATCGGCCGGGCGATTTTGTACAAGTGAATGCCGCCGTCAACGCGGCAATGATCGCCCAGGCGCTGGAATGGCTTGCGCCGCAGCCTGATGAGCGGGTGCTGGACTTGTTCTGCGGGCTCGGCAATTTTGCCCTGCCATTGGCAAAACAGGCGCGTGAAGTGGTGGCGGTGGAAGGTGTGCAAGCCATGGTGGATCGGGCCGCACTCAACGCCATCAGCAATAATTTGCATCACAATGTAGAGTTTTTTCAGGCCGATTTGTCTCAGCCTTTGAGCGACGCGCAGTGGGCCAAACAGGGCTTTTCTGCGGTACTCTTGGACCCACCGCGTGATGGTGCGCTGGAGGTTGTGCGCAAGCTTGCGACCCTTGGGGCCAAGCGCGTGGTGTATGTGTCCTGCAACCCGGCCACGCTGGCGCGGGACACGGTTGAGTTGGTCAAGCAAGGCTACCGGCTAAAACGTGCCGGGATCCTCGACATGTTTCCGCAAACGGCACACGTCGAGGCCATGGCGTTATTTGAAGCGGGCTAGGATGCCCGTTTAATCCGACTGGCCTGTAGTCTCCTGGGCTGTGACCTGTCAGGGAACGTGCGTAGCCTAAGGTTGCAAAGCAGGTCAGCGATGTTTTTTGGCGCATTCAAGGTGCGTCGTAGGGAAGGTAAGCAAGATGGTACAGGTGAGAGCACACCAGCCGATCAACACCGACGGCAGTATCAATCTCGAGGCATGGCTGGATCATGCCGTCAGTGTCGACCCGGCACTGGACCGTGAAGCCTTGAAGGCCGCTTGCGAGTTCGCGCGTGAGTCCGAGCAGCAAAATAATGCGGCCAAGAATCTCTGGGCCGAAGGCACGTCAAGTTTTCGCACCGGGTTGGAAATCGCCGAGATCCTCGCCGATCTCAAGCTCGACCAGGATTCGCTGATCGCCGCCGTGCTCTATCGCGGCGTTCGCGAAGGGCATATCGCGTTGCCATTGGTCAGCCAGCGTTTCGGCACCGTGGTGGCCAAGCTGATCGACGGCGTGCTGCGCATGGCCGCCATCAGTGCCAGCCTCAGCCCGCGCCAATCGATGGTGCTGGGCACCCAGGGCCAAGTCGAAAACCTGCGCAAAATGCTCGTGGCGATGGTCGACGACGTGCGTGTCGCGCTGATCAAACTGGCTGAGCGTACCTGCGCGATTCGCGCGGTGAAGACCGCCGACGACGAAAAGCGCAACCGTGTGGCCCGCGAAGTGTTCGATATTTACGCGCCGCTGGCACACCGCCTGGGCATCGGCCATATCAAGTGGGAGCTGGAGGACTTGTCCTTCCGCTACCTCGAACCCGATCAATACAAACAGATTGCCACGCTGCTGCACGAGCGGCGGCTCGACCGCGAGCGCTTTATCAGCGACGTGATGGGCCAGTTGCGTTCCGAGTTGCAGGCCACCGGCGTCGAAGCCGACATCAGTGGCCGCGCCAAACACATCTATTCCATCTGGCGCAAAATGCAGCGCAAGGGCCTGGCCTTCAGCCAGATCTACGACGTGCGTGCCGTGCGCGTGCTGGTGCCGGAGATGCGCGATTGCTATACCGCGCTGGGCATCGTCCACACCTTGTGGCGGCATATTCCCAAGGAGTTTGACGACTACATCGCCAACCCCAAGGAAAACGGCTACCGCTCGTTGCACACCGCGGTCATCGGCCCCGAGGGCAAGGTGCTCGAAGTGCAGATCCGCACCCACGCCATGCACGAAGAGGCAGAGCTGGGCGTTTGCGCGCACTGGCGCTACAAGGGCACCGACGTCAAGGCCGGCTCCAACCAGTACGAAGAGAAAATTTCCTGGCTGCGCCAAGTGCTCGAATGGCACGAAGAACTTGGCGACATCGGCGGCCTGGCCGAGCAATTGCGCGTGGACATCGAGCCCGACCGGGTTTACATCTTCACCCCCGACGGCCACGCCATCGACTTGCCCAAAGGCTCTACGCCGCTGGACTTTGCCTACCGCGTGCACACCGAAATCGGTCACAACTGCCGGGGCGCCAAGATCAACGGGCGCATCGTGCCGCTCAACTACAGCCTGCAGACCGGCGAACAGGTCGAGATCATCACCAGCAAACACGGCACGCCGAGCCGCGACTGGCTGAACCCGAACCTGGGCTACATCACCACGTCGCGGGCACGTGCGAAGATCGTTCATTGGTTCAAATTGCAGGCGCGCGACCAGAACGTCGCCGCCGGTAAAACCTTGCTTGAGCGTGAACTGGGCCGTTTGGGCCTGCCGCAAGTGGACTTCGACAAGCTGGCCGAAAAAGCCAACATGAAGATCGCCGAGGACATGTTCGCAGCCTTGGGCGCCGGCGACCTGCGCTTGGCGCAACTGGTCAACCTGGCGCAACAACTGGTCGAGCCGGAGCGCGGCAGCGAACAGTTGGAGCTGATCCCGCGTAAAGCCACCGGCTACAAACCGGGCAAGCGCGGCGACATTCAGATCCAGGGCGTGGGCAACTTGATGACGCAAATGGCCGGCTGCTGCCAGCCATTGCCGGGCGACGCCATTGTCGGTTACATCACCCAGGGCCGTGGCGTGAGTATTCACCGCCAGGACTGCGCCTCGGTGCTGCAGCTCGGCGGGCGCGAGCCGGAGCGCATCATCCAGGTCAGTTGGGGCCCGGTGCCGGTGCTCACCTACCCGGTGGACATCGTGATTCGTGCTTACGACCGTTCCGGTTTGCTGCGTGACGTTTCGCAAGTGCTGCTCAATGAGCGCATCAACGTGCTGGCGGTGAACACCCGCTCGAACAAAGAGGACAACACTGCATCGATGTCCTTGACCATCGAGATTCCTGGGCTGGACGCGTTGGGGCGCCTGCTGGGGCGGCTTTCGCAATTGCCGAACATCATCGAGACGCGGCGCAACCGTACGCCATGAAGTCCGACTGAAAGTGTGGGAACTCCCACACTTGAACAGTGGTGCTGCCAAAAATTCAGCAGAGATTGATTGATGTATTCACTTGAAGACCTGCTGCACCTGATGAGCCGCCTGCGCGACCCGCAATACGGTTGCCCGTGGGACATCAAGCAAACTTACGCGAGCATCGTGCCGCACACTCTGGAAGAAGCCTACGAAGTGGCCGATGCCATCGAGCGCGGCGACTTTGATCACCTGCAGGGTGAGCTGGGCGATTTGTTGTTTCAGGTGGTGTATTACAGCCAGTTGGCGCGCGAAGAAGGGCGTTTCGAATTTGCCGGGGTGATCGACAGCATCACGCGCAAACTTATTCGCCGGCATCCCCACGTGTTCCCGACGGGCGATTTGTACGCGCCGCTGGATAGTCCACAACTCAGTGAAGAACAGGTCAAGCAGCGCTGGGAGCAGATCAAGGCCGAAGAACGCGCCGAAAAATCCGCCGCACCGCAGCAACTTTCCCTGCTCGACGACGTGCCCATGGCCTTGCCATCACTATCGCGTGCCGCCAAATTGCAAAAGCGCGCCAGCCAGGTCGGCTTCGACTGGCCAGCGGCGTTGCCGGTGGTGGATAACGTGCGCGAAGAGCTCGATGAAGTGCTTGAAGCCATGGCTGATAACGACGCGGTGGCCATCGCCGATGAAGTCGGTGACCTGCTGTTTGCAGCGGTCAACCTGGCCCGCCACCTCAAGGTAGACCCGGAAGCTGCGCTGCGTGGCGCCAACGCCAAATTCGAACGACGTTTCCGATTTATCGAACAGGCATTGCGCGACACGCATCAACCCATAGAAGATTGCACCCTCGAAACGTTGGACGCCCTGTGGGGCGAAGCCAAACGCCAGGAACTAAGTGAGTAAGCACCATGAGCATTTCCCTTCGCGACCAGTTGCTCAAAGCAGGCCTGGTCAACCAAAAGCAGGCCAAGCAGGTCGGCAAAGAGAAGCAGAAGCAGCAGCGCCTGGTCCACAAGGGCCAGGTCGAGGCCGATGACACTCAGGCGCGTCAGGCTCAGCAAGCGCAGGCCGAGAAGGTCAAGCGTGACCAGGAACTGAACCGCCAGCAGCAGGAAAAAGCCGAGGCCAAGGCGCGCACGGCTCAGGTCAAGCAACTGATCGAGACCTCGCGCCTGCCCAAGCTGACCACCGAGGATTACTACAACTTCGTCGACGACAAGAAGGTCAAGCGCCTGTCGGTCAACACGCTGATGCGCAACAAGCTGAGCAACGGCTCGCTGGCGATTGTGCACCACGGCGGCAGTTACGAGGTGATCCCGCGTGAAGCGGCGCTGAAGATCCAGGAGCGCGCGCCGGAGCGTATCGTCCAGCTGAATGTCCTCACCGAAACCCAGGTGCCGGATGCAGATGATCCGTACGCCGCCTACCAGATCCCGGATGACTTGATGTGGTAAAGCGTTAAAAACAACAAACCCCGCTCAACAGGCGGGGTTTTTGTTTGCAGGCGGCCCTGGTTGGGAGCTTGTCGAACCGCAGCGGTACGACAAGCTCGCCACAACCGGGCGGCTGCGAGATTTCAAGTTTCAGGAGCTTTGTGCCTGGCGTTTCATTTCGAGGGTTTCCAGCTCGTTTTTATAATTATGAGCGTCGCTCTCGTTGTGAAACATGCCGACCAGCATGTCTTGTTGATGTACATCCCAGATGTGAATCCCATGGCCCAACGCTTCGTGGGACATATGTGCATCGTCGCGTTCAGTTACTTTTACAGTCATCTGCTTGCTCCAATCTCTGGTTGATCTGCGGCAAGTCGTCGCAGGCCTTTGTTATATGTTTTGTTAGCTTGCTAAGTAAACTGGTTTTGCGCGCAACTATTCATTGCAAAAAACGCAACAGTCCTACAGGCCGCATAAACCGCGACATTGCGTCGCAGGTGCTTGGCTTGTATGACAAAAGTTTCATGTTGAAGGCGCTCAAGTGTGGGAGCGGGCTTGCCCGCGATGGCATCAACTCGGTGTATCTGATGCTTCGAGGTGCCTGCATCGCGAGCAAGCCCGCTTCCACAAAAAAGCGTTTTGCTCCCGCCATTCAGGTCGCCTTTAGTGCAGGCGAAAAAAAGCCCCGCGTTCAGCGAGGCCCTTTCACGCATCAGTGCATCAGTTACCTTTGACAGCCTTGCCGTCAACGGTGCCGTCCAGCAGCATGATGTTGTATTCCTTACCGTCTGTTTCGACCTGGCGCAGGGCAACCAGAATGCCGCCCCAATCCTTGGCAAACCACATCTGGGTGATGCGCTTGCTTTGAGTTGGGTCACGCACACGCTCAACCTTGATAGCGTCGATGGTGCCGGCCTTGGTTTGGACCTTTTCGGGGCCGATTACACGGAAGTCGTAGGTGTCTACGTCTGTCCCTTCAACCACGTTGTAGCTCATGCTCTTTTTGCCCGCAGCCACATCACGCTGCAGCGCCAACTGGTAGGTCGACTTGTCGAGCATGCCGCTTTGCAGGGCGACGTTGACCGGGTCTTTGTTTTCAAAGCCGGTGACTTTATTAGCCGCCGGGTCGAAGTCCAGGTTGATCTTCTTCGACTTGCCCAGGCCGCCACGTTCGAAGCTATAGCTCACCGGCTGCAAGGTATCTTTGTCGAAACGGATGACGCTGGTTTCGGTGAGGCTGGCGATCATCATGGAAGCCTTGAAATTCAAGGTCCAGGAGCCGTTGTCATTTTTGGTCAGGCTGCGTTCGGCCGAACCACTCATGGGCAACTGCTTCCAGTCGGCCGTGTAGCTGGCGGAGAAAGGGTGAAGGTCTGCTGCTTGCACGGCAGGCAAGGCGAACAGCGCAAAAGCGAAGAGCAAGGCGCGACGCATAAAATCTCCTAGGTTCGAATCAAGTGGCCGCTGGCCGCGAGTAACTGACCGTCCAATAATGCACCCTGTTCGCCGAGAATCAATCGTCCTTCGGCAAACCAGCGAACAGCCAGCGGGTAAATCTTGTGTTCCTGGGTATGAACCCGTTGCGCAAGTGTCTGCGCTGAATCGTGTGACTCTACCGGAACCACTGCCTGTACGACCAGAGGCCCGCCATCGAGTTCCTCGGTCACAAAGTGCACGCTGCAGCCATGCTCGCTGTCGCCCGCGTCGAGCGCGCGCTGATGCGTGTGCATGCCTTTGTACTTGGGCAGCAGGGAAGGGTGGATATTCAGCAGGCGCCCTTCGTAGTGCCGCACGAAAGCAGCGCTGAGAATGCGCATGAAGCCTGCCAGTACCACGAGTTTGGGGTTGAAGGTGTCGATCAGCTCGACCAGGGCGCCGTCGAAGGCCTCGCGGCCGTCGAACGCCTTGTGGTCAAGCGAGCGGGTTTCGATACCCGCGTCCCTTGCGCGTTGCAAGCCGTAGGCGTCGCTGCGGTTGGAAATCACCGCAGCGATGCGCACCGGGCTGTCGCCGATGCGCGTGCTGTCGATCAGCGCCTGCAAGTTACTGCCGGTGCCGGACAGCAGCACCACGACATCACAGCGTGCAGGCATCTGCTCTGGCATCAGTGTGCCTTAAGGTTTTTCAGTTCAACCTGAGCCGCGCCTTCCGGTGCAGTTGCGATCTGGCCAATCACCCAAGGCTGCTCGCCGGCTTCACGCAGTACGTTCAGCGCGGTTTCAACGTGTTCCTGGGCCACGCAGATGACCATGCCCACGCCGCAGTTCAGCACGCGGTGCATTTCGGTTTCGTTGACGTTGCCTTGCGCTTGCAGCCAGTCGAAGACTGCCGGGCGCTGCCAGCTGGCCACGTCGACAATCGCCTGGGCGCCTTTTGGCAGCACGCGCGGGATGTTGTCGAGCAGGCCACCGCCGGTGATGTGGGCCATGGCTTTAACCGCGCCAGTGTCCTTGATCAGCTTGAGCAATGGCTTGACGTAGATACGCGTCGGGGCCATCAACAGGTCGGTCAGAGGCTTGCCGTCGAGCTGAATGGTTTCGATGTCGGCCCCGGACACTTCGATGATCTTGCGGATCAGCGAGTAACCGTTGGAGTGCGGGCCGGACGATGGCAGGGCGAGCAGGGCGTCACCGGCAGCGACTTTGGAGCCGTCGATGATTTCGGATTTTTCCACCACGCCGACGCAGAAGCCAGCCAGGTCGTAGTCTTCGCCTTCGTACATGCCTGGCATTTCAGCGGTTTCGCCGCCGACCAATGAGCAGCCCGACAGCTCGCAGCCAGCACCGATACCGGTCACTACCTGGGTCGCGGTTTCGACATTGAGCTTGCCGGTGGCGTAGTAATCGAGGAAGAACAGCGGCTCTGCGCCGCACACCACCAAGTCGTTAACGCACATGGCCACGAGGTCGATGCCGATGCTGTCGTGCTTGTTCAGGTTCAGTGCCAGGCGCAGCTTGGTGCCCACACCGTCGGTGCCGGAGACCAATACAGGCTGCTTGTAGCCGGCCGGGATTTCGCAGAGGGCGCCAAAACCGCCCAGGCCGCCCATGACTTCGGGGCGCGCAGTGCGCTTGGCGACGCTCTTGATGCGTTCGACCAATGCTTCACCGGCGTCGATGTCTACACCGGCGTCCTTGTAGCTCAGGGAGGGTTGCTTGCTCATGATCCAGGCCTTTAGGGGGGATTTCTGGGTTACGACCGGGTGGGCAGGCGCTTTTTGTAAAAGGCCCAGCCGTTGACGGTCTGCGAAGGCGCGCGATTTTATCAGGCTTGAGGGGCAGCGACCATCCTCGCGCCGACGGGCAGGGCCATATCGCTTAAAAAAGTGCGGGTTAAAAAAATCCTGATCGGGTCTGCTTTGGTGCGTATTAAGGTATAGCCTTTAACACGCTATCGTTATGACAGTGCTAAAACTTGCCGCGACCCTGTGAATGTTTTACCGGTTGCTGTGGTCACAGCCTTGCCAAACCGAGTTCACGCGGTCTGTTCCAGCCGCTAAATTTGTCGTTCGGGAATCTTCCATGCGTCTGTGTCAATTGTTCTTTGTAGGCTGCTTGTCGTTGGTCAGCCTGGCGAGTCACGCCGAAACCCTCAATGGCCTTTATCAAGTACTTGAACCGGTCACCAGCCAATCGCCGCAAGAGCGCGACCAAGCCACCCAGCGCGCCGTGCAAACCCTGGTGATTCGCCTCACTGGCGACGCCAAGGCCGCCGACGGCCCGGGCCTGGCGGCCATTCGCAAAGAGCCGCAGCAAATCATCAGCCAATACGGCTACGACGCCGGCCCGCCGGAAAGCCTGCAAGTAGATTTCGACCCGGTGAGCACCGATCGCGCCCTGCGTGAAGCGGGCCTGTCGATCTGGGGCAGTAATCGCCCGTCGATTCTCGGCTGGTGGCTTAACGACTCCACCGAAGGCAGCAGCCTGGTCGGTGATGGTCAGGCCGTTGCCGGCGCGTTGCGCCGCGCCGCGCAACACCGTGGTTTGCCGCTGCGCCTGCCGCTGGGTGACCTTGACGAACAGGTGGTCGCCACCGCCCCGAACCTTGAAAGTGCCGACGCAGCACCGCTGCGCGCAGCCTCCGAGCGCTACGGTGCTGACGCGTTGCTCGCCGTGCATGCGCGCCAGGAAGGCAACCAATGGCAGGCCAAATGGCGCTTGTGGCTGGGCGACAAGACTGAGCAGGGCACCGCGCAAGGCGCCGACACCGCCGCCGTGGCCGATGCCGTGTTGCTCGCGGTCAGCGAAAAGCTCGCGCCACGCTTTGCCGTCAAACCGGGCGTGAGTACCGAACAATTATTGGAAGTGCAGGGCATGAACCTGGAGCGCTACGCCGCCCTGAGTCATTTGCTCGAACCTTTTGGTGGCCAGCCGCAGTGGGTCGATGGCGATCGCATTGTGTATCGCGTCAACGGCAGCGCCGATCAGTTGCGTACGCAGTTGAGCCTGTCCAGGTTGCAGGAGGTGCCCGCGGGTGAGGCGTCAGCCCAACCGCCGCTGGCGGAAGGCGCACAACCGGCCGCCGCCCCTGAACCCCAGGCGCAATTGCGTTTTCGTTGGTAAATGTTCAGCTTTCTTCCTATATAGAAGCTGCAAGTAAATAAACAGGTGGAGTGGTGTATGGCGGATATGCGTCGTTGGGTGTGGCTTGGCGGGATTGTCCTGCTGTGCGGGTTTGTATTTTTGCTGCATTCGATACTCACGCCGTTTCTGGTCGCGTTGCTGCTCGCTTATCTGTTCGATCCCGTGGTGGATCGCCTGGAAAAACTCGGCATGTCACGCACCTGGGGTGTGGTGACGGTATTTGCCTTGTTCACGTTGATCATCACCGCACTGGTGTTGGTGCTGGTGCCGATGCTCGCCAAGCAACTGTTTCGCCTGTACGAGCTGGCGCCGCAAATGCTCGACTGGCTGCAGCACACGGCAATGCCGTGGGCCCAGTCCAAACTGGGGCTGGCGGATGGCTTCTGGAAGTTCGACAAGGTCAAGGCGGCGATCAGTGAACACATGGGCCAAACCACCGATATTGTCGGTGTGGTGCTCAGCCAGGCCACGGCCTCCAGCTTGGCGTTGATCGGGTGGCTGACCAACCTGGTGTTGATCCCGGTGGTGGCGTTCTACTTGCTGCGTGACTGGGACATCATGATGGCCAAGATCCGCAGCCTGTTGCCGCGCGACCGTGAAGAGCAAGTGGTCTCGCTGGCCGGTGAATGCCATGAAGTACTCGGCGCATTCGTGCGCGGCCAACTGCTGGTGATGCTCGCACTCGGCATCATCTACGCTGCAGGGTTGATGGCGATTGGTCTGGAGCTGGGGCTGTTGATCGGCTTGATCGCAGGCCTGGCTGCCATCGTGCCGTACATGGGCTTTGTGATCGGTATCGGCGCAGCGCTGGTGGCGGGGCTGTTCCAGTTTGGCGGCGACCTTTACCCGATGCTGGGGATTGTTGCGGTGTTCATGGTCGGCCAAGCGCTGGAAGGCATGGTGCTGACGCCATTGCTGGTGGGCGACCGAATTGGCTTGCACCCGGTTGCGGTGATTTTCGCGATCCTGGCCGGCGGTGAGCTGTTTGGTTTTACTGGCATTCTGCTCGCGCTGCCGGTAGCGGCGGTGATCATGGTGCTGGTGCGTCACGTGCACGATCTGTACAAAGATTCGGATGTATACACGGGTGTCGAAGACCCCGATCTGTAATCGCTGCATCACACACCCGGCTCAGGCCGGGTTTGTTGTTTCTGGAGCGGCGTGTCAAATAATTTGCGCAAATCCCCCAAGTTAACGCAAACCTTTGATTTTGCTTGTGGTCTGCTGCATTGTGCGCCCGGCGCCACGGGTATAAACTTTGCAAACTTCACACAGAGGCCACTAACGGTTCGTTTAGCGCCGTTCAGTCAGCATGAAACCGATTCAGCTGCCCTTGGGTGTGCGTCTGCGTGACGACGCCACCTTTATCAATTACTACCCAGGCGCCAATGCCGCTGCACTCGGCTATGTTGAGCGACTATGCGAAGCCGACGCCGGGTGGACTGAAAGCCTGATCTATCTGTGGGGCAAGCATGGCGTGGGGCGCACCCACCTGTTGCAGGCCGCGTGCCTGCGCTTTGAGCAAATGGGTGAGCCGGCGGTTTACCTGCCGTTGGCCGAGTTGATGGACCGTGGTATCGGCATCTTCGACAACCTTGAGCAATACGAGCTGGTTTGCCTGGACGATCTGCAGGCAATCGCCGGCAAGGCCGACTGGGAAGAAGCGCTGTTCCATCTGTTCAACCGCCTGCGTGACAGTGGCCGGCGCTTGTTGATCGCGGCCTCGACTTCACCGCGAGAGTTGCCGGTGAAGCTTGCGGACCTCAAATCGCGCCTGACCCTGGCGCTGATCTTCCAGATGCGCCCCTTGTCCGACGAAGACAAACTGCGTGCCTTGCAACTTCGAGCCTCGCGTCGCGGCCTGCACCTCACCGACGAAGTCGGGCACTTTATCCTCACCCGTGGCACCCGCAGCATGAGCGCACTGTTCGATTTGCTCGAACAGCTCGATCAAGCCTCTTTGCAGGCTCAGCGCAAGCTCACCATTCCGTTCCTCAAGGAAACCCTCGGCTGGTAGCCGGCCCTTGTATTTAAGCGCTTTGGGCAAATTCAAGGCACCCTGAAACCTGCGTTTGGGCCGGTTTGACCACACAAAAAGTGTGTAAAGGGTGTTAAGGGCTTAGATGTCATAGTCGAAACCAGAAGTCACATAGATCACGATTGAATTTGCAAATCGATGTGATAGTGGGCATAGTCTCGGCTTCTTTACACATCAGCCACGGTTGTGCCCATGCTAAATCGCTTCGCACCCCTCGTGCCTCTCGCACTCGTTACCCTGTTGTTTGGTTGCGCCTCCCACCCTCAACAGGTGGCTGAGCAGCAAAAAACCCAACAGTATTCCCAAGCAAAATTTGTCGCTGCGCAGTCTTCTACCGTTTATGACGAAGAAGTCTCGACTGAACGTGAACTGGCCGATTTCTCCGGCAGCAAGCCTTACCAGCTTCCGGTTCTGGCCGACAGCATCCTCGAACGTGGCATGTCCCTGATCGGTACCCGTTACCGTTTCGGCGGTACCTCTGAAGCCGGTTTCGACTGCAGTGGTTTTATCGGCTACCTGTTCCGTGAAGAGGCGGGCGTGAACCTGCCACGCTCGACGCGTGAAATGATCAACGTGAATGCACCGTTGGTCGCACGAAATAACCTCAAGCGCGGTGATCTGCTTTTCTTTAGTACCGCGGGCCGTGGTCGTGTCAGCCACGCCGCTATCTACTTGGGCGATAACCAGTTTATCCACTCCAGCAGCCGTCGCAGTGGCGGTGTTCGCATCGACAGCCTGGGTGACAGCTACTGGAGCAAAACCTTCATTGAGGCCAAGCGCGCACTCGCGATGGCCCCAGCGGCGGTTACCGCTAGTAAGTAAAGTTAAAGTGATACTTGAAGTTTGACGTGTAAGCGCTAGAATCCCTGGACATTGTTGTAATCCGTTCGCGCGAGCTTTGCTTGCGCGTTCTGGTTTTCAGCGTTCGGCAGCGAAAGCCGCATCCAGACCAGGATTGTTTTGCACATGTCGACCTCGGCCCGTCTCATCCTGCTTGTTTGCGCCGCGCTTCTGAGCGCCTGCGCAAGCCGCCCACCGCCGCCTGCGCCTGTCGCCGTCAAGCCCAAGCCGGTGTTCAACTATGCCACGCAGAATTTCTCGCCAGTTGCCGAAGACGTGCTCTTTCGTGCGCTGGGCCTGGTCGGCACGCCTTATCGCTGGGGCGGCAACACACCGGACGCGGGGTTTGATTGCAGTGGCCTGATCGGCTTCGTCTACCGTGACGCAGCGGGCATCTCCTTGCCGCGTACCACCCGGGAATTGATCGTGATGCGCGCTCAAGACGTCAGTGAACAAAACCTGCAGGCCGGTGATTTGCTGTTCTTCGCCACCGGTGGCGGCTCACGGGTCAGCCATGCAGCCATCTACGTGGGCGAGGGCCGCTTTGTGCACGCCCCGCAAACCGGCGGCACGGTAAAACTCGACACCTTGGCCAAGGCCTATTGGCAGAATGCCTACCTGGGCGCCAAGCGAGTGCTGCCTGCTAGCCTGGCGCGCAATCCCTAGACGCTATTGCACAGGTTCAAAGGTGGGAGGGGCTTGCCCCTCCCACCTTCAGTTTTGCAGGACGCTTGAGGCGGGCTATTTGGTCGCCGACACTCGCCACACCTTGTTCCCCACGTCATCCGCCACCAGCAAGTCCCCCTGCTGATCGATCACCACGCCCACCGGCCGGCCCATGGCTTTCTCGTCTTTGTCGAGGAACCCGGTCAGCACATCCACTGGCTGCCCTTTGGGTTGGCCAGCCTCAAACGGCACGAAGATCACCTTGTAGCCACTGTGCGGCTTGCGGTTCCACGAACCATGCTGGCCGATAAACGCGCCGTTGCTGAACTGCGCCGGCAGTTTGCTGCCCTCGGCAAAGGTCAGGCCTAACGAAGCGGTGTGCGGGCCTACTGCGTAATCCGGCGCGATTGCCTTGGCGACCATCTCCAGGTTTTGCGGGTTTACCCTCACATCTACATGCTGCCCGTAGTAGCTGAACGGCCAGCCATAGAATGCGCCATCCTTCACCGACGTGATGTAGTCCGGCACCAGGTCGCTGCCGATTTCATCGCGCTCATTCACGGCGGTCCACAGCTTGCCGCTTTGCGGTTCCCACGCCATGCCGTTGGGGTTGCGCAGGCCAGAGGCGAAAATGCGGTGTTGGCCGCTGGCGCGGTCGACTTCCCAGATCGCGGCCCGGCCTTGCTCGGCCTCCATGCCGTTCTCGCCGACGTTGCTGTTGGAGCCGACGCTCACGTACAGCTTGCTCCCGTCTTTGCTGGCCACCACGTTTTTTGTCCAGTGGTGGTTGATGCTGCCGCCGGGCAAGTCGACGACTTTGGCGCCGGCTGCGGTGATTGCGGTTTCGCCCGGCTGATACGGGAAGCGCAGCAATTTGTCTGCGTCGGCTACGTACAAGTCGTTGCCGACCAGGGTCATGCCGAACGGCGAGTTGAGATTCTGCAGGAACACCGTACGGGTCTCAGCGACGCCGTCGTGATCAGCATCGCGCAGCAGCGTGATGCGGTTCGGGCTCGGCACACCGGCGCCCGCGCGACCCATGACCTTCTCCATGACCCAGCCGCGAATGCCCTTGGAATCATCCGGCTTGGGCGGCGCGTTGGTTTCCGCTACCAGCACATCACCGTTAGGCAACACATACAGCCAGCGCGGGTGATCAAGGCCTTCGGCAAACGCCGCCACCTGAGTACCCGCCGCCGCGGTTGGCTTAACGCCGTCCGGCCAGCCGATAGCGGGGGCGATGTTCACGGTGGGGATCAGCGTTTTGTTCGGCGCAGGCAGTGTGGGCGAAGGCCCGGTGCCGTCCGAGACCTGCAGGGTTGAGCTTTCTCCGCAGGCGGCGAGGGTGCCTGCGACCATGATCAGTAAGGCGAGTCTTGTTTTTTGCATGGTTTTCTCCTGAATACCTGTAAGGGTAGAGGAGTGCGGCGATGCGATGGTTCAAGTGCAACGCCAGCTTTAATTGACGCTCCACCCCCAACCCACTACCCTTCGCGGCGTGTTCCAGGTGCTCTGTGGCCCATGTGCCGACAGAGTGAAACAGGGAAGCCGGTGAGTGAGCGCACTTGTACACAGTGCTGCCGCGATTCCGGCGCTGCCCCCGCAACGGTAAATGAGTCAAAGCGGTGCTTTTTGCCACTGTATCGTGCGCGATATGGGAAGGCGCGCCGTCGGCCTGTTCTGTCTCTATAAGAGCAAACGCGCCACTCATGAGCCCGGAGACCGGCCTGGATCATCCAACAGCATCACGGTGGGCGATGCTTGGCTGTCTGTATTTATTTTTCCTGCCCGCCGTTTTTGTCCAGCCCCAACGGAGCGCTGCCATGACCGATTCCCCCGACCGCGACGAACGCCACCTGGCGCGCATGCTGCGCAAAAAAGCCGTGATCGACGAGCGCATCGCCAATTCCCCCAATGAGTGCGGGTTGCTGCTGGTATTGACCGGCAACGGCAAGGGCAAGAGCAGCTCGGCCTTTGGCATGCTCGCCAGGGCGATGGGCCACGATCTGCAGTGCGGCGTGGTGCAGTTCATCAAAGGGCGCTTTAGTACCGGCGAGGAGATGTTCTTCCGTCGCTTCCCCGAGCAGGTGCGTTTTCACGTGATGGGCGAAGGCTTTACCTGGGAAACCCAAGACCGCCAGCGCGACATCGCCGCCGCCGAAGCCGCCTGGGCGGTTTCCCGCGAGATGCTGCAAGACCCGAGCATCGGCCTGGTGGTGCTGGACGAGCTGAATATCGCGCTCAAACACGGCTACCTCGACCTCGACCGCGTGCTCAGCGACCTGCAAGCGCGCCCGCCGATGCAGCATGTGGTGGTCACCGGCCGTGGTGCCAAGCCTGAAATGATCGAACTGGGCGATACCGTCACCGAAATGGGCATGCTCAAGCACGCGTTTCAGGCCGGTATCAAGGCACAGAAGGGCGTCGAACTTTGAATCAGCCCCGTCATTGCCCGGCCGTATTGATCGCCGCACCGGCGTCTGGCCAGGGCAAAACCACCGTCACTGCTGCTCTTGCGCGCTTGCACCGTAACTTGGGGCGCAAGGTTCGCGTGTTCAAATGCGGGCCGGACTTTCTCGACCCGATGATTCACGAGCGCGCCAGCGGTGCACCCGTGTATCAATTGGACATGTGGATGGTGGGCGAACAGGAAAGTCGCCGGTTGCTGTGGGAAGCGGCGGGCGAGGCCGATTTGATTCTGATCGAAGGCGTGATGGGCCTGTTCGACGGCACGCCTTCCAGTGCTGACCTGGCGCGCCACTTCGGCGTGCCGGTGCTCGGTGTGATCGACGGCACTGCCATGGCCCAAACCTTCGGCGCCCTGGCCCTGGGCCTGGCGCGTTACCAGCCAGACCTGCCGTTCGCGGGCGTGCTGGCCAACCGCGTCGGCACCCTGCGCCATGCGCAACTGCTCGAAGGCAGCCTCACCGAAGGCCTGCGCTGGTACGGCGCGTTGTCGCGTGAAACCGGAATTGAGTTACCCAGCCGCCATTTGGGGCTGGTGCAAGCCAGCGAATTGAATGACCTCGACGTGCGCCTGGACGCCGCCGCGCAGGCGCTGGGCAGCAGTTGTGAAGTCGCAGTACCGCCGCCGGTGACGTTTGCCGCGCCTGAAGTGGTCGAGGCCGAGCCGTTGTTGACGGGCGTGCGCATCGCCGTGGCCCGCGACGAAGCCTTCGCCTTCACCTACGGCGCCAGCCTGGATTTGTTGCGGGCGATGGGCGCTGAGTTGCACTTCTTTTCACCGATTCATGATCGCGCATTGCCTGAGGTCGACAGTCTCTATTTACCCGGTGGCTATCCGGAACTGCACCACCAGGCATTGTCGGAAAATACCTCGATGCTTGACGCCATTCGCCGCCACCACGTGGCCGGCAAACCGTTGCTCGCTGAATGCGGCGGCATGTTGTATTTGCTCGATTCGCTCACTGACGTCGATGGCAAACGTGCCGAACTGGTCGGCCTGCTGCAAGGCGATGCGGTGATGCAAAAGAAGCTCGCGGCGTTGGCCCTGCAAAGTGTGGAATTGCCGGAAGGCACGTTGCGTGGCCACACCTATCACCATTCCCTGACCAGCACCGAGTGGCAGCCGATCGCCCGTGGCCTGAGCCCGAATGGCGGGCGCGGCGCCGAGGCGGTGTACCGGCAGGGGCGGCTGACGGCTTCCTACGTGCATTTTTATTTCCCGTCCAACCCGAGCGCTGTGGCCGCATTGTTTGCGCCTGACCGCCAAGCCGCCATCGGGAGCAAGCCCCCTCCCACAATTGACCGAGTTGAACCGCCATCCACTGTGGAAGGGAGCAAGCCCCCTCCCACAATTGACCGAGTTGAACCGCCATCCACTGTGGAAGGGAGCAAGCCCCTTCCTACAAATGACCGAGTTGAACCGCCATCCACTGTGGAAGGGAGCAAGCCCCTTCCTACAAATGACCGAGTTGAACCGCCATCCACTGTGGAAGGTAGCAAACCCCTTCCTACAATTGACCGAGTTGAACCGCCATCCACTGTGGAAGGTAGCCAGCCCCCTTCTGCAATTGACCGAGTTGAAACCCCATCCGCTGTGGAAGGGAGCAAGCCCTCTTCTACAATTGACCGGGTTGAACCGCCATCCACTGTGGAAGGGAGCAAGCCCCTTCCTACAAATGACCGAGTTGAACCGCCATCCACTGTGGAAGGGAGCAAGCCCCTTCCTACAAATGACCGAGTTGAACCGCCATCCACTGTGGAAGGGAGCAAGGCCCTCCCTACACTTGACCGAGTTGAACCGCCATCCACTGTGGAAGGGAGCAAGCCCGCTCCTACAATTGATCGAGTTGAACCGCCATCCACTGTGGGAGGTAGCAAGCCCCTTCCTACAATTGACCGGGTTGAACCGCCATCCCCTGTGGCAGGGAGCAAGCGCCCTTCTACAATTGACCTGGTTGGAACCCCATCCACTGTGGGAGGGGGCTTGCTCCCGATGAGGCCATGACCGACAACGCCTTCCCCCAAGCCGAACGCGATGCCGTGTACCGCGCCATCGCCGAACGCCGCGACATGCGCCACTTCATCGGCGGCAGCGTCGCCCCCGAACTGCTCCATCGCTTGCTCCAGGCCGCGCACCAGGCGCCCAGTGTCGGCCTGATGCAGCCCTGGCGGTTCATCCGCATCAGCGACCGCCACCTGCGCGGGCAGATTCAACACCTGGTGGAAGCAGAGCGCATCCGCACCGCCGAAGCACTCGGCGAGCGCTCCGACGCGTTCATGAAACTCAAGGTCGAAGGCATCCACGACTGCGCCGAAGTGCTGGTGGCGGCGCTGATGGATGACCGCGAGCGCCACATCTTTGGCCGTCGCACCTTGCCGGAAATGGACCTGGCGTCACTCTCCTGTGCGATCCAGAACCTGTGGCTGGCGGCGCGTGTTGAAGGCCTCGGGATGGGCTGGGTGTCGCTGTTCGAACCGCAAGCGCTGGCCGACCTGCTGGGCTTGCCGCCCGGCGCAAAACCCCTGGCGGTGTTGTGCTTGGGGCCGGTCGAGGAGTTCTACCCGGCACCGATGTTGCAGCTCGAAGGCTGGACCGAACCGCGGCCTTTGAGTGACATGTTGTATGAGAATGTGTGGGGAGTAAGTCAATGAGTGTGGCCTTGCTGTGTGTGGCTGCCGTGGCGCTGGACGCGCTGCTGGGCGAGCCCAGGCGCTGGCACCCGCTGGTGGCGTTCGGCAATTTCGCCGGGCGCATCGAGCAACGTTTTAATACCGGTGGCCGTGGCTGGCGCAGCCATGGCGTGACCGCGTGGTGTATTGCGGTGGTGCCGCTGACCCTGCTGGCCACCGCGTTGTCGTGGGCGCCGTATATCGGCTGGGTCCTCGAGATTCTGGCGTTGTACCTGGCGCTCGGCATGCGCAGCCTCGGCGAGCATGTGATTCCGGTGGCGCAGGCGCTGCGCAGTGATGACCTGGATGAAGCGCGCAAGCGCGTGAGTTACTTGGTAAGCCGCCAGACCAGCGAGCTGGACAGCACCGAAGTGGCGCGTGCTGCGACGGAATCGGTACTCGAAAACGGCAGCGATGCGGTGTTCGCTGCGTTGTTCTGGTTTGTAGTCGCCGGTGTGCCGGGCGTGGTGCTTTACCGCCTGAGCAACACCCTCGACGCCATGTGGGGCTATCGCAATGAACGCTTTGAGCGCTTCGGCTGGGCGGCGGCAAAGATTGACGATGTACTCAATTATATTCCTGCACGGCTGGTCGCGTTGACCTACGCCGTACTCGGCAAAACCGGCCTGGCGCTTAAATGCTGGCGCACCCAAGGCCCGACATGGGATAGCCCCAACGCCGGACCGGTAATGGCGGCAGGTGCCGGCGCATTGGGCGTCGAGTTGGGTGGCGCGGCGATTTATCACGGTGAACTTCACCAGCGCCCGCCACTTGGCGAAGGCTCGCCGGCAAGTGCGGACTCCATCGACCGCGGCTGGCAACTGGTGCAGCGCGGCGTTTGGTTGTGGCTGCTGATCCTCTGCGCGGGGGCGCAATTTTATGCTTGAACACGGTGGCCGGCTGCGCAAGGCAGTGATGCACTACGGGATTGCCGAGGCTGATTGGCTCGACCTGTCCAGCGGCCTGGCGCCGTGGCCGTGGCCGATCCCCGAGATCCCGTTGCGGGCCTGGGCGCGCTTGCCCGAAACCGATGACGGCCTGGAGCAGGCCGCCAGCGAATATTACGGCGCCGCGCATGTGTTGCCGGTGGCGGGCTCGCAGGCGGCCATCCAGTTGCTGCCGCGCCTGCGCCGCACCGGCAAGGTTGGCGTGCTGTCGCCGTGTTACGCCGAGCACGCCGAAGCGTGGCGCCGCGCCGGCTACGTGGTGCGCGAAGTGCAGGAGCAGGAAGTCGACTATTTTCTCGACGGCCTTGATGTGCTGGTGGTGGTCAACCCGAATAACCCGACCGGCTTGCGCCTGGCCCCGCAACGCCTGCTGGACTGGCATTCACGCTTGGCGCAGCGCGGCGGTTGGCTGGTGGTCGACGAAGCCTTTATGGACATCACCCCGCACCTGAGCCTGGCGGGCCAGGCCCATCAAGTCGGGCTGATTGTGCTGCGCTCGTTCGGCAAATTCTTCGGCCTGGCCGGCGTGCGCCTGGGCTTTGTGCTGGCCGAACGCAAGCTGCTTAAACTGTTGGCCGAACAGCTCGGGCCTTGGGCGGTCAGCGGGCCGACGCGGGTGCTCGGGCAAGTCTGCCTGCGCGACACGGCAGGGCACGCGCGCCAGCGTGATCGTTGTATCGAAGCGGGCCAGCGCTTGTTTGAGCTGCTCGAACGCCACCGCTTTCAACCTCAGGGCGGCTGCGCGTTGTTCCAGTGGTTAATCACGCCGCACGCCGAACGCCTGCACGAATTCATGGCCCAGCGCGGCATCTTGCTGCGCCTGTTTGTGCACGACAGCAGCCTGCGTTTCGGCCTGCCCGACACCGAGGCCGATTGGCGGCGGCTGGACGAGGCGTTGGCTGCCTACAAGGCGGCGGTATGAGTACGTTGATGGTGCAGGGCACCACCTCCGATGCGGGCAAAAGTACGCTGGTGACCGCGCTGTGCCGTTGGCTGGTACGCCAGGGCGTGGCGGTGGCGCCGTTCAAGCCGCAGAACATGGCGCTCAACAGCGCCGTGACCGCCGAAGGCGGCGAGATCGGCCGCGCCCAGGCGGTGCAGGCTCAGGCCGCTAACCTGGCGCCGCACACCGACATGAACCCGGTGCTGCTTAAACCCAACAGCGACACCGGCTCGCAAGTGATCATCCATGGCCGCGCCGTGACCAGCATGAACGCCGTGGCCTATCACGACTACAAAGCCATCGCGATGCAAGCGGTGCTGGCCTCGCACGCGCGCTTGAGCGCTGCCTACCCGGTGGTGATGGTGGAAGGCGCCGGCTCGCCTGCGGAGATCAATCTGCGCGCCAATGACATCGCCAATATGGGCTTCGCCGAGGCCGTGGATTGCCCGGTGCTGCTGATCGCCGACATTAATCGCGGCGGCGTGTTTGCGCATTTGGTTGGCACCCTGGAGTTGCTGTCGCCGACTGAGCAGGCGCGGGTCCAGGGCTTCATCATCAACCGTTTTCGCGGTGACATCGCGCTGCTGCAGCCAGGCCTGGATTGGTTGGAAGCGCGCACCGGCAAGCCGGTGGTGGGCGTATTGCCCTACGTGATGGACCTGCACCTGGAAGCCGAGGACGGCATCGACCGGCGCCAGACCGACAAGGCCGCGCAGGTGCTCAAGGTGGTGGTGCCGGTATTGCCGCGCATCAGCAACCACACCGATTTTGACCCACTGCGGCTGCACCCTCAGGTGGATTTGCAGTTCGTCGGGCCGGGCCAGCCGATTCCGCCGGCTGACCTGATTATTTTGCCCGGCTCAAAAAGTGTGCGCAGTGATTTGGCCTACCTGCGCGCCAATGGTTGGGACACCGCCGTGGCGCGACATCTGCGCTATGGCGGCAAGGTGCTGGGGATTTGCGGCGGCTTACAGATGCTCGGTGAGCAGGTGCATGACCCGCTCGGCCTTGAAGGGCCAGCGGGCTCCAGTAACGGCCTTGGGCTGCTGGCGTTCAGTACCACGCTGGAAGCAGAGAAGCAGTTGCGCAATGTGCGCGGGCGCCTGCTGCTGGAAAACGCCGAGGTGAGTGGCTACGAAATCCACGCCGGTGTGACCACAGGCAGCGCGCTCGCGCAGGCCGCAGTGCTGCTGGATGACGGCCGCAGTGACGGCGCGCAAAGTGCCGACGGGCAGGTTCTCGGGACGTATCTGCATGGCGTGTTCGAGACCCCGGCGGCCTGCAGCGCGTTGTTGCGCTGGGCCGGCTTGCAGGACGTGCAAGAAGTGGATTACCACGCCCTGCGCGAGCGCGACATCGAACGCCTGGCGGACCTGGTGGAAAACCACCTCGACACCGACCTCCTGCGCAAACTCTGCGGGATCTAACAGTGGATACGCACTCCAAATGTGGGAGCGGGCTTGCTCGCGAAAAAACCCCAGGCACCGCAGCCCTTCAGGTTAATCGCGTAATCGTTAACGCCCATCGCGAGCAAGCCCGCTCCCACACTAAACGGCGTCAGCCGAACACAGGTGTCATTGCATGCTTCAGCTGATTTTGGGTGGTGCCCGTTCCGGCAAGAGCCGCCTTGCGGAAAAACTGGCGAGCGACAGCGCCTTGCCGGTCATTTACATCGCCACCAGCCAGCCGCTGGACGGCGAAATGAATCAGCGCGTCGCGCTGCATCGCCAGCGTCGCCCGCAGGCCTGGGGTTTGATCGAAGAGCCCATCGAGCTGGCCCGCGTGCTGCGTGAAAACGCCGCTGCCGATCACTGCCTGCTAGTCGATTGCCTGACCCTGTGGCTGACCAATTTGCTGATGCTCGAAGACCCGGCGCGTCTGGCCTTCGAGCGCGATCAACTGCTGCAAAGCCTGGCGTCGCTGCCGGGTGAAATCATTTTTGTCAGCAACGAGACCGGTTTGGGTGTCGTGCCGCTGGGCGAATTGACTCGCCGCTATGTGGATGAGGCCGGTTGGCTGCATCAAGCTTTGGCCGAGCGTTGTCAGCGTGTTGTCCTGACCGTTGCTGGCCTGCCCCTGACTTTGAAAGGTACTGCGTTATGACTGACACCTGGTGGCTCAACCCGTGCAAGGCGATCGACGCCGCGGCGCACGAACAGGCGCTGGCGCGTCAGCAACAACTGACCAAACCCGCCGGTTCCCTCGGCCAGCTGGAAGCGCTAGCGGTGCAATTGGCCGGTCTGCAAGGCCAGGTCAAACCGTCGGTGGATCAGGTGTGGATCGCGATTTTTGCCGGTGACCATGGCGTGGTTGCGGAGGGTGTGTCGGCATTCCCCCAGGAAGTGACCGGGCAGATGCTGCATAACTTTGTCAGCGGTGGCGCGGCCATCAGCGTGTTGGCGCGGCAGTTGGAGGCGCAACTGGAAGTGGTCGACCTCGGCACGGTCACGCCGTCGCTGAGTCTGCCGGGTGTACGTCACCTGAATATCGGCGCGGGCACGGCCAATTTCGTCAACGGCCCGGCGATGACCGAGGCGCAAGGGCGGCTCGCGTTGCAAGCCGGTCGCGACAGTGTGCAGCGGGCATTGCAAGGTGGCGCTCAACTGTTTATCGGCGGCGAAATGGGCATCGGCAATACCACCGCCGCGAGTGCGTTGGCGTGTGCCCTGTTGGACTGCCAGGTGCGCGACCTGACAGGCCCGGGCACCGGTTTGAATGCTCAGGGTGTCAGCCACAAGGTGGCTGTGATCGAGCGCGCGCTGACCGTGCATGCCGGGCAACGTGGCGACGCGCTGCAGACGCTGTTCAACCTCGGCGGTTTCGAAATCGCGGCGCTGGCCGGTGCGTATCTGGCCTGCGCCCAAGCCGGCGTTGTGGTGCTGGTAGACGGGTTTATCTGCAGTGTCGCCGCACTGTTGGCCACGCGCTTGAACCCTGCGTGCCGTGACTGGCTGGTGTTCGGCCATCGTGGCGCCGAACCAGGCCATCGGCATGTGCTGCAAAGCCTTGACGCGCAACCGTTGCTCGAACTTGGCCTGCGCTTGGGCGAGGGCAGCGGTGCGGCGCTGGCGGTGCCATTGTTGCGGTTGGCGTGTGCCCTGCACGGGCAGATGGCGACCTTTGCCGAAGCGGCTGTGGCAGACCGTCCGGCATGAGCTTGCACCTGGACCTGCTGCGCCATGGCGAAACCGAACTGGGTGGCGGCCTGCGCGGCAGCCTCGACGATGCACTGACCGCCAAGGGTTGGCAGCAAATGCGCGACGCCGTGGTGGCGCAGGCGCCGTGGGACCGAATCGTCAGTTCGCCCTTGCAGCGTTGTGCGCGTTTCGCCGAGGAATTGGGCGCACGGCTGAGCGTGCCGGTGAGCGTCGAAAAAGCCTTGCAGGAACTGCACTTCGGCGCTTGGGAAGGGCAAAGCGCAGCGGCGCTGATGCAAACCGATGCCGAAGGGCTGGGCTTGTTCTGGGCCGATCCCTACAGCTTCACGCCGCCTGAGGGCGAGCCTGTCAGCGACTTTGCCGCGCGGGTTCTGGGCGCTGTCTCACGCTTGCATCAGGCGTATGCCGGCGAGCGTGTGTTGCTGATCAGCCACGGCGGCGTGATGCGCCTGCTGTTGGCGCAAGCGCGCGGCTTGCCTCGCGAGCAACTGCTCAATGTCGAGGTCAGCCATGGGGCGCTGTTCAGCCTGCACGTGGCAGCGGGTGGCGTACTCAAGGAAGGGCGCTGAGCATGCTGCCATTCTGGATTGCCCTGCAATTTCTGAGCAGCTTGCCGATTCGCTTGCCGGGCATGCCGCAGCCGCAGGAACTCGGGCGCTCGCTGTTGTTTTATCCGCTGGTGGGCGTGCTGTTCGGGTTGTTGTTGTGGGGCCTGAATATCGCGCTGATGGGCGCGCCGCTGTTGCTGCACGCCGCGCTGCTGCTGACGGCCTGGGTGCTGCTCAGTGGCGGGCTGCACCTGGACGGCCTGGCGGACAGCGCCGACGCTTGGCTCGGTGGTTTTGGTGATCGCGAGCGCACGCTGAGCATCATGAAAGACCCACGCAGCGGGCCGATTGCCGTGGTCACCCTGGGGTTGGTATTGCTGCTCAAGTTCACCGCGTTGGTGGCGTTGATTGAGCAGCATAACGGCGCCGCGTTAATCCTCGCGCCGCTGATCGGGCGCGCTTCGATGCTCGCGCTGTTTCTGACCACGCGCTACGTGCGTGCAGGAGGATTGGGCCAGGCACTGTCGGATCATTTACCCAGAATCGTCGGCCAACAAGTGCTGATCCTCAGCGGCCTGGCGTGCATCCTGATCGGCGGTTTCAGTGGCGGCATTGCCGTATTGCTCGCTGCAGTGTGTTTTATCGGCCTGCGTCAACTGATGGTCAAGCGGCTGGGCGGCACCACGGGCGACACGGCCGGTGCCTTGCTCGAACTGCTTGAAGTGGCCGTGCTGGTCGGGCTTGCTCTGTAACACTTTCTTGCATTTCAACAACTCCGGGTATATACACGCTCTATGCTTGCCTCCCAATGTTTATGCACCAACCTGCGACGCGCCGCCCGTGGTGTCAGCAGGCACTACGACGGCGCCCTCGACGGCTTCGGAATCAACGTCGCCCAGTATTCCTTGCTGTGTAACTTGCAGCGCCTCGACCAACCGAGTATTTCCAGCCTGGCCGAAGCCATGGGCCTGGATCGCAGCACGTTGGGGCGTAACCTGCGCGTGCTGGAAGGCGAAGGCCTGGTGCAGTTGGTGGAGGGCGATGACCTGCGCAACCGCTTGGTATTGTTGACCGAAGCAGGCGAAGAACGGCTTGCCGCCGCCTTGCCGGCGTGGGAAGCGGCGCAGCAGAAATTGATTGATCAGTTAGGCGCCGAGAAGCGCCTGACCCTGTTGGCCTTGCTCGACGAACTCGCCTGAACGCGGGGTTTGTTCGACTACAAGCGGGTATATACCCGCGAACGGAGAATAAGAATGACCTCGATGTGGCGCACCAGCGGCTGGGTTCTTGTGGGGAGTGCGCTGATCCTGGCGTTGTCGTTGGGCGTGCGCCATGGCTTCGGCCTGTTCCTGGCGCCGATGAGCGGCGAATTCGGCTGGGGGCGTGAGACGTTTGCCTTCGCTATTGCCCTGCAGAACTTGATATGGGGCTTGGCACAGCCGTTTACCGGAGCCTTGGCCGACCGGTTCGGCGCCACCAAGGCGGTGTTTGTCGGCGGTGTGTTGTACGCCGTAGGCCTGGTGCTGATGGGCATGTCCGATTCGGCGTGGTCATTGTCGTTAAGCGCGGGGTTGTTGATTGGCATTGGCCTGTCCGGCACGTCGTTCTCGGTGATTCTGGGCGTGGTCGGCCGCGCCGTGGCGCCGGAAAAGCGCAGCATGGCGATGGGCATCGCCAGCGCCGCCGGGTCGTTCGGCCAGTTCGCCATGGTGCCGGGCACATTGGGCCTGATCGGCTGGCTGGGCTGGTCCGCCGCGTTGCTCGCGTTGGGCTTGATGGTGGCGTTGATCTTGCCGCTGGTGGCGATGCTCAAGGACAAACCGCTGCCGGTGATGGTCGGTCAGCAAACATTGCGCGAAGCGTTAAAGGAGGCCTGCAGCCATTCCGGGTTCTGGCTGCTGGCCTTCGGCTTTTTCGTCTGCGGTTTCCAGGTGGTGTTTATCGGCGTGCACTTGCCGGCGTATCTGGTCGACCAGCATTTGCCGGCAACCGTGGGCACTACGGTGCTCGCCCTGATCGGCCTGTTTAACGTGTTTGGCACCTACACCGCCGGTTGGCTGGGTGGGCGCATGTCCAAACCGCGCCTGCTGACCGCTTTGTATTTATTGCGTGCCGTGGTGATCGGCCTGTTTCTGTGGGCGCCGGTGACCGAAATCAGCGCCTACCTGTTCGGCATGGCCATGGGCTTCTTGTGGTTGTCCACCGTGCCGCTGACCAATGGCACCGTGGCCACCTTGTTTGGCGTGCGAAACCTCTCGATGCTCGGTGGGATTGTGTTCCTGTTCCACCAGCTCGGCTCCTTCCTCGGCGGCTGGTTGGGCGGGGTGGTTTATGATCGAACCGGCAACTACGATTTGATTTGGCAGGTGGCGATTCTCTTGAGCCTGCTTGCAGCGGCGCTCAACTGGCCGGTGCGCGAGCGGCCGGTGGCGCGCCTGGCGCAAATGGAGGCGGCATGAATGTAACGTTAAGAGCGCTGGCTATCATTGCTTCGCTGGTTTTATTGTTGCTGGCCTGGTGGGGCTGGCAGCGAGGTGGCCTGGCGTTGATGCAACTGGGTATGTCGATCTGTTAAGTTCTTTGTCTGAACTGACTCAAGGACTTTCAACATGCTGATGCGCTGGCTCGCTGTACCCGTCCTGATGGCTGTTGGCAGTGTGGCCATGGCCGCCGACTGCCCGCCGTTGCTGGAAGGCCAATTGCCCAAACTGCGGGCCAAGGAATCCATCGATCTGTGCCAGCGTTTTGCCGGTAAACCGCTGGTGATCGTCAATACCGCCAGCTTCTGTGGGTTCGCGCCGCAGTTCAAAGGCCTTGAAAGTTTGTATCAGCGCTACAAGGGCCAAGGGCTCGAAGTGATTGGCGTGCCGTCGGATGACTTCAAGCAGGAAGCCAAGACCGGTGAAGAGACTGCCAAGGTTTGCTACGTCAACTACGGCGTGACCTTCACCATGACCGAGCCGCAAAAGGTCAAAGGGCCGGATGCCGTGCATTTGTTCAAGGTACTGGCGCAGCAGACCGAGGCGCCGAAGTGGAATTTCTACAAGTACGTAGTCGACCGCCAAGGCAAGGTGATTGCCAATTTTTCCAGCCTGACCAAGCCGGACAGCCCGGATTTGATCGAGGCGGTAGAACAGGCGCTGGCGTCGAAGCCCTGATCAACGCCAATTAAAAAGCCCCGCCTCCTTTGCAGGAGAGCGGGGCTTTTTTTACGCCTTGAATCAGAACTTGTACGTCACACCCAGGCCGAAGCCGTTGGCGCTGTTTTCATACTTGGCGTTGTAGGACTGACCCAGTGCGTTGGCGCGGGCCACCTTGACCGGCTCTTCCTTGAGGTAGGAATAAGCCACATCGACGGTCATGTTCGGCATGACGTCGTAGCCCAGGCCGAGACTGAAGATGGTGCGGTCACCGGTAGGGATGCGCGGCGAGCGGTCAGTGTTGTTGGTCGGCGACTGGTCGAAGGTCAGGCCGGTACGCAGCACCACTTGCTTGGTGACGCGGTACGACGTGCCCAGCGCGTAAGCCCAGGTGTCGTGCCAGTTCTGGTCTTCTTTGATGCTGCCGACAATTTGCGGCGCCAAAACACCGCTACCGGCTGCGGCCGATACACCTTCGTTGTTGACGGTGATGTCTTTCAGGCGGCTCCAGCGCGTCCAGGTCGCACCGGCGTAAAGCTTCCAGGCGTCGCTCAGGTCTTGAGTCACCGACAGGTCCCAGGACTCAGGCGTGTCGATTTTCAAGGAGGCGTCATAGCGACCATTGTTCAGCAGCGTCGCAGGAACGTTGGTTCCCTTGGTCACTTCGGTGTGGCCTTCAAGCTTGTACTTCACCTTGGAGTGGTAGGTCAGGCCCACGCGGGTGGTGTCAGTGGCTTGAACCAGCAGGCCGGCGTTGAAGCCGACGGCGGTGTCATCACCCTTGATCTTGATGTTGTTGGAGCCTGTGCCGGCGACTGGCAGGTTGATATCAGACTCAAGCGTACCGGCGATGCGGTTGATGGTCGGACCAAAACCCACGGAAACGCGGTCGTTGAACGCGTAGCTGACGGTTGGCTGGAAAGTGATCACTGTCACTTCGCTCTTGCTGCCAAAGGCTTTGCCCTGGAAGCCACTTTCGTAGTCAGTCACCAGGCCGAACGGCGCATAGACGCCGAAACCGACAGCCCATTGATCGTTGAGTTTATTGGTGTAAAAACCGAAAGGGACGGCAGTGAAAGGCACCATATCGCCTTTGTTCGTACCGCTGGAGCGGCCGCTGACATCCTTGATGTTGGTCGAGGCATCAATGGCTGCGACACCACCTGTCACTTGCTGGCCTTCGAGGCGAGCCATACCGGCAGGGTTACCGTAGACAGTGCTGGCGTTTTCGGCAGAAGAGGAGCGGCCTGCGAAACCCGTACCCATGCCGGCGACGTCTTGTTCGTTAAGGGCAAAGCCGCTTGCGAACAGTTGGGAGGATGCCATGGTTACGGCGAGGCTAAGTGTGGTCTTGAGCATTACTTTTTTCATTATTAGAACTCCGTGGTGATCACCGCTGCGGAAAGTATCAACAAATTTAAGTTAGCGCTATAGGCTGTAATGCAGGAGATAGAGCGGTTTTGTAGGACAATCCGACCAAAATCGCCGTTATTCGCGGTATTTTGTAAGGTGAATGATCAGCACGTGACCGGATTCATGGGCAAAACACAGGTTTGCCGGGCGCGGGTGAAATCCCCCGGCCGGTCTTCGGGACGAAATATTTCTTTGCAGATACGTGCCACGGGCAAGGTATTGCCAGGCAGCGGGAGCGCGGTACTGAGCTACGGTTGGCGGCAATGCTCATACTGGCCTCATCCTTGAAAGTGGGCGACGATGCCTGAGAGTAGGGCTTGGCAGCGGTGAATCGGACTCAGGCTCGTCGCAAGCGGGTCAAGCCGCTTGAGTTGAAGTGTAGTGTCATATTCGTGATGTAAAGGGCTGTTTTTAAAACATCTTATTCATTTAGTTATAGTGTTTATATCTATTTGAACTTAGCCGCTGAATCGCCATCCGCACATTTCAGGCAATAAAAAACCCTGTGTTTTAAACAGGGTTTTTTGTGTTTCAGCGACTCGGGTCGATCAGGCAACCAGTGCCTGACGGGTACGCTCGATCACGGCCTGCAGCGGCTCTGCGCTGGAGTATTGATCGGGGTACAGGCGTTCGCTGTGACGAGCGATGCCGTGTTCGTTGACCAGGGTGAAGCTGAAGCAGCCTTTGCGAGCGGCCATGATCAGGCAGTTCATTGGAGCAAAAGCGTTGGTGAGGGTGCGAATGGCATCCTGAGTGTGGATAGTCGACATAGTCTGGGTGTTCCTACAAATGACACGGTTAAGAACCGTGCAACGTTAAAACGTTCCAGTGACGTTGATCACTATTGATCAAACGAAGAACCCGACTGGAACAAAGCAGCCAGTTGAAGCGCTAATAAGTTAGGCGCGCTTGGGCTGGCAGGTAGGTACTTAGGAGGGCAGGCAACACAACAAGGGCAAAGGTTCTGGGCCCGGGGTGAAGATCCTGATCAATTTGCAGGCTGGTTCTTTCAGAGTATTGAAACTTCGCGACACCCTTTGCGTGATCAAAGGCAGTGTCGTCGCAAGAAATACCTGGAAACCATCGAGGTGGTCGATCCCGCGTTGTTCAGGGGATTTGTTCGACCAGAATTGACTTTCAGCTTGGTACTAACGCCGCGGATAGTAACGGATTGAAACAGGGAAGGGAAGTGCGTTATTCAAAAAACTTCGATTAGCCGCCCAGCAGTCCGCGATAGACCAAAACGGTGGCGGCGGCAGCCAGCGAACAGCCCAGCCCGTAGGCGGCAAGGGTGAGGCGCACGGAGCGGCCGGTCTCGATCACTTTCATCACGTCGCGCATGTCATTGATCCTGCCCTCACTCAATTCAATGCACAGGCTCACGGCCGTGAACGTTGCCGACAGCAGGATGGCGATGGCAAACAGCGCGCCGTCCGGGGAAGGCAGGGCCGCACTGATGCCGAGTGAAGTTGCGCAAATGGCCAGCAGCAACGCGGCGAACAACAGAATTCCTTTCATCGGTCCTACACAGCGATCAGTTTTTTGATGCGGCAGTGTGGCGAGCCGTGGCAGATTTGAAAAGTCCCTTGATCGGGCACCCCGGTAACATTTTTTTAACGTATTGATGCAAAAAATGCTGGCGATATAACCGGTGGGTGGGTGCTTGTGCACATTAATTGCGACGTAGTTAACCATTCGGTCAAGCGGCATCTAGCGCCGCCATTTGCCTGTAATGGAAATTTAAGTCAATGAAAAATATCGCTTTTTTTTATTGGTGAAAAAATCGTCAGTTTGACTGTGGCCCCCATTCCATGGGCCTTTGCGCGAATTAAAGCAGGGTTGTCCACTGAGTTATCCACAGCTTCTGTGGATTGTCCCAAGCGCTTGCTCTAGCTCGGGCGTGCAGGTTTTTTTTCAGCTTTACCTATACGAAAAAAAGAGTAGAGTGGCGCGCCTCCCGTTTTGCCCAACAGTGTTTTATGAAGTTTCGCTCAGTACCACCTTCTGTTACCGACGCCCCTCAGACTGTTACCGCACCCAAGCGTTTCTCCCTGAAAGTTGCCTTGTGGCTGCTCGACAGCCCGCGCCTGGGGCACAACACCAACGTCAAGCACTTCGCCGGGCGCTTGCTCAAGCAGCCGGCCCGTGAAGGTGTGGTTGCCGCTCAAAGCCGCTTGGGCCAACTGATGTGCCGCGAGTGCGGCAATGCTCGCGACCGCCGCATCGGCCACGACCTGTTGCGCTTGGCTGCGCGTGCCGGCGACCGGCGTGCCCAGCGCGAACTCGGCCAGGTCGAAGACTGAGCTGTCCTCAGGCGCCGTGCTTGGTTAACCTTGCTGTTTTTCGGTGATGGCAGACATGGCTATGGTTTTTGACTGGACCAGCATTGCCTTGGGGCTGGCGGCGGCTGCAGTGCCTTTATTGGCGGTGTGCTGGCAGCTTCAACGGCGGCTGACGGCGCGCACGACCGGTTGGGAACTGCTTGAAGAGCGCTTGGCCACAGCCCAATTGGCTCAGGAAGGGCTTGCCGCGCAACTGGACGCCAGTCGCGACGAAATCAGTGACCTGAGCCACGCCAACGCCGCCAAACAAGCTGACTTGGCGGCCGTGCGGCGTGAGGTCGAACTGCTGCAGATCGACCGCGATAACGCCCGCGACGCCGCCCACGCCTGGAACCTCGACCGCAGCGCCAAGGAAACCGAGCTGCGCCGCCTTGACGCGTTGTCGGCGGCGTTGCGTGCCGAGCTGCGCGAGCAACAGGACAGCCATCAACAACGCCTCGCTGACCTGCAAGGCTCGCGGGACGAACTGCGTGCGCAGTTCGCCGAGCTGGCCGGGAAGATCTTCGATGAGCGTGAGCAGCGCTTTGCCGAAACCAGCCAGGAACGCCTCGGCCAGTTGCTCGACCCGCTCAAGGAGCGCATCCAGTCGTTTGAAAAGCGCGTCGAAGAAAGCTATCAGAACGAAGCACGCGAACGCTTTTCGCTGGCCAAAGAGCTTGAGCGCCTGCAGCAATTGAACCTGCGCCTTTCAGACGAAGCCACCAACCTTACGCGTGCCCTCAAGGGCCAGAAAACCCAGGGCAACTGGGGGGAGCTGATCCTTGAGCGGGTGCTTGAACATGCCGGGCTGGAGAAGGGCCGCGAATACCAAACCCAGGTCAGCCTAAAAGGCCCGGACGGCGAGCGCTTCCAGCCCGACGTACTGATCATGTTGCCGGGCGACAAACAGGTGGTGGTCGACTCCAAGGTCAGCCTCACGGCTTACCAGCAATACGTGTCGGCGGATGACGAGGTGATCGGCCAGGCGGCGCTGAAGCAGCATGTGCTGTCTTTGCGCAATCACGTCAAGGGCTTGGCCGGCAAGGATTACAAGCGGCTGGAAGGCCTGCACAGTTTGGATTTCGTTCTATTGTTTGTGCCGATCGAGGCGGCGTTCTCTGCCGCGTTGCAGGCCGAGCCGAACCTGTTTCAGGAAGCGTTCGACCGCCATATCGTCATCGTCAGCCCCACCACGTTGCTGGCCACGTTGCGGGTTATCGACAGCCTGTGGAAGCAGGAGCGTCAGAGCCAGAACGCGCGCGAAATCGCCGAGCGCGCCGGTTGGCTGTACGACAAGTTTGTGCTGTTTATCCAGGACTTGGATGAAGTGGGTAACCGGCTGCAACAGTTGGACAAGGCTTACAGCGCGGCGCGCAATAAGCTGACGGACGGACGCGGGAATCTGGTCAGCCGTACCGAGCAATTAAGGTTGCTGGGTGCGCGTGCGAGTAAAAGCCTGCCAGCGGATTTGCTTGAGCGGGCGATGACCGATGCTGATGGCGTGGCGCACGTGCCTGAGTAGGCGCGATGCAGGCGCCTGGGTACATCAGGTACACCGAGTTGAGGCCATCGCGAGCAAGCCCGCTCCCACACAAGCCCACTCCCACATAAGTTCGGTGCCCACAGTGAACTGCGCAGGTCATTGATCCGCGCGCTGAACAGTCGGCCTGATTCTGCAGGCGAACTCGGCCAACTGTGGGAGCGGGCTTGCTCGCGATGCAGGCGCCTCGGACCATCAGGTACACCGGGTTGAGGCCATCGCGAGCAAGCCCGGCTCCCACACAAGCCCACTCCCACACAAGCCCGGTGCCACAGTGAACTGCGCAGGTCACTGATCCGCGCGCTGGACAGTCGGCCTGATCCTGCAGGCGAACTCGGCCAACTGTGGGAGCCGGCTTGCTCGCGATGCAGGCGCCTCGGACCATCAGTTACACCGGGTTGAGGCCATCGCGAGCAAGCCCGCTCCCACACAAGCCTGGCTCCCACACAAGCGCGGTGCCCACAGTGAACTGCGCAGGTCATTGATCCGCGCGCTGGACAGTCGGCCTGATCCTGCAGGCGAACTCGGCCAACTGTGGGAGCGGGCTTGCTCGCGATGCAGGCGCCTCGGACCATCAGGTACACCGGGTTGAGGCCATCGCGAGCAAGCCCGGCTCCCACATAAGCCCACTCCCACATAAGTTCGGTGCCCACAGTGAACTGCGCAGGTCATTGATCCGCGGGCTGGACAGTCGGCCTGGTCCTGCAGGCGAACTCTGCCAACTGTGGGAGCGGGCTTGCTCGCGATGCAGGCGCCTCGGACCATCAGGTACACCGGGTTGAGGCCATCGCGAGCAAGCCCGCTCCCACACAAGCCCGGCTCCCACACAAGCTCGGTGACCACCTTAGCCGGGTTTTCACATAAGCTTTCTAGAGCGGTAGATGCCGGCTCAATAGCGCGCGCAATGCGGCGGGCTTTACCGGTTTGGCCAAATAATCCAAGCCTGCCGCGTGCACCTCAGCGACCATTTCCGGGCGCCCGTCGGCGCTGATCACTACGCCGGGAATCGGCTCGGCCAATTGCGCCCGTAGCCAGCCCATCAGCTCAGTGCCGGTTTCGCCATGGTCCAAATGGTAATCCACCAGTGCCAGTTGCGGGCGTACGCCATCGGCCAGCAACGCGGCGCATTGCGCCTGGTCGGTGGCCGTCCACACCTCGCAACCCCAGCGCGTCAGCAGGCTGCGCATGCCGATCAGGATGCTTTCTTCGTTATCCACGCACAGCACCTGTGCGCCGCTCAGCGGTTGGCCGGTGTCTTGCGGCGTTTTCAGCGTGAGGCTGGCCTGGTTGCGCGCGAGCGGCACGCGCACGCTGAACACGCTGCCTTTGCCCGGCCACGAGCGCACGCTCAGGCGGTGGTCCAGCACTCGGCACAGGCCATCGGCGATCGCCAAACCCAGGCCCAAACCTTTTTCGGCGCGGGTCTGGTGGCTGTCGAGGCGCTTGAACTCTTCGAAGATCACTTGCTGTTTATCCTGCGGAATACCCGGGCCGCGGTCCCACACCTCCAGGCACAGCTCGCCCTTGCGCCTGCGTACGCCCAGTAGCACCGGGCCGTCGGCATAGCGGAATGCGTTGGTCAGAAAATTCTGCAGAATACGTCGCAGCAATTTGATATCGCTGTTCACCCGCAGGCGACTGCCACGCAAGCGAAAGCGCAGGCCTTGTTCGCGGGCCAGCGCCTTGAATTCGGCGCCAAGGGTGTCGAACAGCTCGTTGAGCACAAACGGCTGGCGCTGTGGGTTGATCTTGCCGTTTTCCAGGCGCGAAATATCCAGCAAGTCGCTGATCAGGTCTTCGGCTGAGCGCAGCGAGCTGTCCAAGTGCTGCACCAACTGTCGGGCCTCGGCAGATAAACCATCGTTCTGGTGGGAGAGGGCGGCGGAGAACAGCCGCGCGGCGTTCAACGGTTGCATCAGGTCATGGCTGACGGCGGCAAGAAAACGCGTCTTCGACTGGCTGGCGGTTTCGGCCACGCCTTTGGCGTCGGTGAGCGCCACATTCAGTTGCGACAGTTCATGCGTGCGCGCGGTGACGCGTTGTTCCAAGCCTTCATTGGCTTCGGTGAGCGCTTGCTCGGCTTCGCGGAACGCAGTGATGTCGGTGAAGCTCATGACAAACCCGCCGCCGGGCATCGGGTTGCCGATCAGCTCGATCACGCGCCCATTCGGGAACAAACGCTCAGAGGTGTGCGCGCGGCCCTGGCGCATCCAGTGCAGGCGCCGCGCCACGTGCACTTCGGCTTCGCCCGGCCCGCACAGGCCGCGCTCGGCGTTGTAGCGAATGATGTCGGCAATTGGCCGGCCCACGCTGATCAGGCCTTCGGGGTAATTGAACAGCTCCAGGTAGCGCCGGTTCCAGGCCACCAGCTTGAGTGACTGGTCGACCACGCTGATGCCCTGGGTGATGTTTTCGATGGCGCCTTGCAGCAGCGCGCGGTTGAACTGCAGCACTTCGGAGGCTTCATCGGCGATGCGGACTACGTCCTCCAGTTGCATTTCGCGGCCTTCAATCGCCGCTTTGACCACTGCGCGCGTCGACGAGGCGCCCAGTACACCGGCCAATAGGCGTTCGGTGTGAGCGATCCAATCGTTATCGGCATTTTGGTTGGGATTGAAGCCTTTGCCTTGGCGATAGGCGAAGCGGATAAAACTCTGCTGAGCACGTTCATCACCCACAAAGCGCGCCGCCAGGCTGAGCAAGTCGCTGATCTGCACCGACAACATCGAGCGAGCACTGGCGCGTTGGCTGATCTCCTGGCCGATAAAGCGTCCTGCCTGCCAATGCTCGGAAACGCGTGTGCGCGAGAGTAACGAAACCCACACGAACAGCGTGAAGTTACCCGCCAGCGACAACACCGTGCCAAGCGTCAGTGAGGTGACGGACGCGCCAAACGGGTGCGAATGCAGCCACGTCAGGCCGGGGAAAAGACTGAGCGACCAGCCCAGACTTTTCGCCGTAACCGGTAGTACCAAGGTGTAAAACCAGAGGAATGTGCCCGCCGCCAAACCGGCAAACACGCCGCGCCGGTTGGCCTGCTTCCAGTACAGCGCGCCAAGCATCGCCGGCGCGAGTTGAGTGACCGCGGCGAAGGCGATCTGGCCGATAGTCGCAAGGCTGGCGCTCGAACCGAGCAGCCGATAAATCACGTAAGCGAGCAGCAGGATGATCACAATGCTCACGCGGCGGACCGACAGCATCCAGTGGCGGAACACTTCGAACGGCCGCTCGGCACTGGAACGGCGCAGCAGCCACGGCAGCAACATGTCGTTGGACACCATGGTCGACAACGCAATGCTGGCGACGATGACCATGCCGGTGGCCGCCGATGCACCGCCGATAAACGCCAGCACGGCGAGGGCCGGGTGCGCTTCGGCCATCGGCAGGCTGATCACGTAGGAGTCCGGCAATACCGAGCCGGGCAAGAGCATCTTGCCGCCGAGGGCGATGGGCACCACAAACAGCGCGGCGAGGATCAAATAAGCCGGGAATACCCACTTGGCCAGGCGCAAATCCTGCGGGTCGATGTTTTCGACCACCGTGACATGAAACTGCCGGGGCAGGCAGATGATTGCCATCATCGCCACACCGGTTTGCACCACCATTGATGGCCAGTTGATCGTCTCTTTCCAGTATTCCTCCAGGCGCGGCGCGAGCATCGCCTGGCTGAACAAGTCGCCGAAGCCGTCATACAAGCCATACGTCACAAACGCGCCGACGGCCAGGAAGGCGAACAGCTTAACCAGCGATTCAAACGCAATCGCCAGCACCATGCCACGGTGGTGTTCCGTGGCGTCGAGGTTGCGCGTACCAAACACAATCGTGAACAGCGCAAGCACCAGCGACACGATCAACGCGGTGTCCTGGGCGCGGGTGCCAGTGGTGTCGGGGCCGGAGCCGATCAGCAAGTTCACGCCCAGCACGATGCCTTTGAGCTGCAGGGCGATATAGGGCAGCACGCCGACCAGGCAGATCAGCGCCACCACTACCGCCAGTGATTGCGATTTGCCGTAGCGCGCGGCGATAAAGTCGGCAATCGAGGTGATGTTTTCCTGCTTGCTGATCAGGATCATCTTTTGCAGCACCCACGGCGCCAGCACCAGCAGCAGTACCGGCCCGAGGTAAATCGGTAAAAATGCCCACAGTTGCTCGGCGGCCTGGCCTACCGCGCCGAAGAAGGTCCAACTGGTGCAGTAGACGGCCAGCGACAGGCTATACACCCAGGCACGCACCCTCGGTGGCAACGGCGCATGGCGACGGTCACCGTAAAAGGCGATGGCGAACATAATGGCCATATAGGCCAGGGCAACGGCGGCGATCAGCCCGCTGGACAGCGTCATGGTAACTCCGAGCATAAGAACACCCGGGCGCTGCAGGCCCGGTTGCACAGTCTCGCATGATGCCTGGGGTTAGTCAGTGTCGACCAAGGTCGCGTGGCTGGCCGTTGTTTGGGTAACGGCTGAAATGTGTGGGAGCGGGCTTGCCCGCGATGCAGGCGCCTCGGACCATCAGGCATACCGAGTTGATGCCATCGCGAGCAATCCCGCGCCCACAGTCGGTCCCATTCGGCTTGGGCGATTGGGGCGCCTGTTTTTGATTTTGATCTTAGACGCGCGGCGCCAAGGTTTTCTGCCGCAGGATATACACCGTCACCAGCACTGCGCTGGTCAGCATAAACCCGCGCGCCCACGGCAACGGCACCAGATAGCAGGAAAAACCAATGCTCAGCCACATCAAGCCAATCGCATACACCTTGCCCTTGAGCGGAATGCCATTGCCCTCCAGATAGTCGCGTATCCACGGCCCCAGCCGCGGGTGCTGCACCAGCCAGTGGTAAAAACGCGGTGAGCTTCGAGCGAAGCAGGCGGCAGCGAGCAATAGAAAGGGCGTGGTTGGCAGTACCGGCAGGAAAATACCGATCACCCCCAGCGCGACGCTCAGCCAGCCGATGGCCAGCAGCGCGTAACGCAGGAGCGGCGAGCGATTGCCCATGGGGTGCACGGGCAAATGACTCAGTGGTGACGAGGCTTGAGGATCGCCGGTTTTTCGTCAGGCGCGTTGCACAACAGGTACAGCGCCGTCAGGGCTTCCGGGATCTGTACGATCATGTCGTCCATCAGGTTGGCGTCGGCGGCGATGTCGGAGAATTCCGGCTGGTCATCAAACAGGCCCGAACCTACCATGATCGGCAAGAGCATTTCGCTGACTTCTTCTTCGGCGGTTTCGAACCATGCCGCTTCGCGCAGGAACACACCTTCCATGAACCCGATGCACCAGCCGCGCAGGTCGGAGTCATCCGGCTCTTCGCCGAGGTCGAGGTCGCACGGCAGCTCAAATTCTTCATCGGCGGCCAGTTGGCGACCGATATGCGCCTTGAGGGCCAGCAGGGTGGATTCGATTTCTTCGCGCTGGGCGTCGTCGGCGTAATGCGGTTCTTCAGCGAACAGCGCGTCGATCCACTCACGGTCCGGCACGCTGTCGGAAGAGATTGAAAGGGCGGTCAGGTAGCCGTGGGCGGCCACGTAGTCCAGCGCCTCGTCATGCAGCTCATCGGCGTCGAGGAAGGCTTGCAGGCGGGTTAGTTGCTCAGCGAAGGACATTGAAGGGCTACCTTGGGAATAAACGATGCTGAATTCTAGGCTTTCTTGCGCGCGCAGGCCAGTCTGCGAGCGGCTTGGCTCGCGATGAGGGTGATTTAGTGCGGCTCACCGAACCGATTTCGCAGCATTTGGGGGCGATTACGCATTTGCGGCTATTCGCAAGCGGAGCCCTTTGCCGGGTAACGCTCGGGTATACTGCCGCGTTTTGTGATGCCCTTGCAGGCTGGGCACCCACCCTGGAAAACTTCGCTTACGGATTATTTACCGTGAGCGCGGGTTTTTTCGGCCAGCCTGGATAGAAGGTTTCGGCACTTTTTTGGAGTTTTACATGCTCGAGCAGGCTCAACGCGTCCTCAAGGACATCTTCGGCTACGACAGTTTTCGTGGCCGCCAGGGTGCGATCATTGAGCGCGTGGCCAATGGCGGTGACGCCCTGGTATTGATGCCTACCGGTGGCGGCAAGTCGTTGTGCTTCCAGGTGCCGGCGCTGTTGCGTAACGGGTTGGCCGTGGTGGTGTCGCCGCTGATCGCGTTGATGGACGACCAGGTGGCCACCCTTGAAGAGCTCGGTGTGGCGGCAGCGGCCTTGAACTCTACCCTCAGCGCCGAACAGCAGCGCGACCTCGCCGCGCGGATCAAGCGCGGTGAGGTGAAAATGCTCTACCTGGCCCCCGAGCGCCTGGTGCAGCCGCGTATGCTGGCTTTTTTGCAGAGCCTGGAAATCGCCCTGTTCGCCATCGACGAAGCCCACTGCGTGTCGCAATGGGGCCACGATTTTCGTCGCGAATATTTGCAGTTGGGCCAATTGGCGGAGTTGTTTCCCGACGTCCCGCGCATCGCGCTGACCGCCACTGCCGACAAACGCACCCGCGAAGAAATCGTCGATCGCCTGCATTTGCAGAACGCCGAGCGCTTCCTCTCAAGCTTTGACCGGCCGAATATTTTCTACCGCATCGTGCCCAAGGAACAACCGCGTAAACAGCTGCTGGCGTTCCTTTCCGAGCGGCGCAGCGATGCAGGCATTGTCTATTGCCTGTCGCGCAAGAAGGTCGATGAAGTGGCCGCGTTCCTTTGTGAGCAAGGCTACCCGGCGCTGCCGTACCACGCAGGTTTGCCTAATGAAACGCGTGCGCACCACCAAAAGCGCTTCCTTAATGAGGAAGGCCTGATCATGGTGGCGACCATTGCGTTCGGCATGGGCATCGATAAATCCAACGTGCGTTTCGTGGCCCACATGGATTTGCCCAAATCCCTTGAGGCCTACTACCAGGAAACCGGGCGTGCCGGTCGTGATGGCCTGCCCGCAGATGCCTGGATGGTCTACGGCCTGCAAGACGTGGTGATGCTCAAGCAGATGCTGCAGAACTCCGAAGGCGACGAGCGCCACAAACGCCTGGAGCAACACAAGCTCGACGCGATGCTGTCGCTGTGTGAAGAGACCCGCTGCCGCCGTCAAACGCTGCTGGCGTACTTTGATGAAGACATGCCCAACCCGTGCGGCCACTGCGATAACTGCGTCGACGGCGTGCAGACCTGGGACGCCACCGAGCCGGCGCGCCAGGCGCTGTCGGCGATTTATCGCACGGGCCAGCGTTATGGCGTGGGCCATCTGGTTGATGTGTTGCTGGGCAAGGACAACGAAAAAGTACGCAGCTTCGGCCACGAAAAGCTCTCGGTCTACGGCGTCGGTAAAGCCCGCGCTGAGGGTGAGTGGCGTTCGTTGTTTCGGCAGATGGTCGCGCGCGGCCTGGTCGATATCGACCTCGAAGGTTACGGCGGCCTGCGCCTGAACGACAGTTGCCGGCCATTGCTCAAGGGCGAAGTGAGTTTGGAGCTGCGTCGCGATCTCAAGCCGCAGACCACTGCCAAGAGCAGCACCAGCCAGGCCAGTCAGTTGGTGCGTGGCGAAGAACGCGAGCAGTGGGAAGCCTTGCGCACCCTGCGGCGCAAACTTGCGCAGGAGCACAGTGTGCCGCCTTACGTTATTTTCCCCGACTCGACCTTGCTCGAAATGCTGCGCGAGCAGCCGACCAGCATGGCCGAAATGGGCAGGGTCAGCGGTGTCGGTGCGCGCAAGCTCGAACGTTACGGTCAGGCCTTCCTCGAAGTGCTTGGTGGCCAGGTTGAAGCGCCGAAGGAAGTCGCCGATATTCGCCATGAACTGATCAGCCTGGCGCGCGCAGGCATGACCCCGATCCAGATCGCCAGCCAGCTGCAATGCTCGGAAAAAAACGTCTACACCTTGTTGGCTGAATCCATTGGCAAGCAGCAGTTGTCGTTGGAGCAGGCGCTCGATTTACCCGAAGATTTGCTCGGTGAAATCCAGGATGCGTTCCTCGACGGAGAAGGCGAATTGCCACCTGTTACGGAGATTGCGCCGTTGTTTACCGGGCGTGTTCCCGAGGGCGTTTTGTACTGTGTGCGGGCTGCGCTGCAGTCAGAGTTCGAAATTTAGGTTGTCAGTCACCACATTGTGACGAAGCACTTCCTGGCAACGCTTGCCTACTGGCATGACTCGTGCTTTGCTGGTCAATAATTAGCCATACCTTATTTTTCAGACTAAACAACGAGTTTTTTATGCCGTTAACCGATCAACACCGTTTTGGCATGCAGTTAGCGCATATGTCCCGAGGTTGGCGCGCCGAGCTTGACCGCCGTTTGGCAGGGTTGGGTTTGTCCCAGGCGCGATGGTTGGTGCTGTTGCACTTGGCCCGTTTTGAGGAGGCGCCTACGCAGCGTGAGTTGGCGCAGAGTGTTGGGGTAGAAGGGCCGACGTTGGCGCGTTTGCTTGACAGCCTTGAGGGCCAAGGGCTGGTGCAGCGGCAAGCGGTGTTGGAAGACCGCCGCGCCAAGCGTATTTTGCTTTGCGATACTGCCAAGCCTTTGATCGAGCAGATTGAAACGATTGCCACGGCGTTGCGCCACGAGCTGTTTGTGGGGGTGGATGAGGAGGACCTGAGTGTGTGCATGCGTGTGCATGGGCGTATTTTGGGGAATCTGGAAAAGTCCTGATTTCGCGGTTGGGTCAAGGGCGCTTTTTGTGGGGGGTCGCAGTGCAGCTTTGATGTGGCGCTGTCGCGCAGCGAGCGGGCTTGGGGTGTTGATAAGGTTGGGTATATATCCGGTATTTTGGTTATGGCTTGTATCGGTTTCGCTCTTACAGCGAGTCACTTTTGAACAGCGCAAAAGTAACCAAAACGCTCTTGCCCCACCACTCGGTGCCTCGCTTAGGCTCGGCATGCCCGCACACAGGCTTGAATCCGTGGGCCGCCGCGATGGGCCATCCTTGGCCCAGCGCGGCTAACCCGGCGTCCTGCCGGGTTACCCACGGATTCAAGCCTGCGTGCGGCCATCGTGGTTTAACGGGGCGCTTCTCAGATCAAAAGCAGATCAAGAGCAAGAGCACGGCGGCCTGAAAGCCGACCTGAGTGGTTGAAGCAGATCAGAAGCAGATCAAAGGCGGGTCTTGTAGATCAAGAGCAAGAGCACGGCGGCCTGAAAGCCGACCTGAGTGGTTGAAGCAGATCAGAAGCAGATCAAAGGCGGGTCTTGAGTACACAGCAGATCTGCTTTTTTTGCTTTTTTTGCTTTTTGTGGGAGGGGGCTTGCTCCCGATTGCATCAACTCGGTGTACCTGATGCACCAAGGTGCCTGCATCGCGAGCAAGCCCGCTCCCACATTAGTTGTGTGTCCGCCTTTTAGAACGTTTGCCCCAGGTTCAAATACACCGCCTGCTGGTTGTCATCATTAAAGCCATAGCTGAAATTCAGTGGCCCCAGCGGCGTATCAAACCCCAGGAAAACACTCGCGGCGTTGATGTAGCCACTGTCGAACTGATTGTCGTTGTTCCAGGCCCGGCCACGTTCCAGCGATGCCCCGAGGTACAGCGGGAAATCCAGCGGCAGGTACGAGCGCGGCGTCAGGCGGCGGTAGTACACCGCGCGCATCAGGGCGATGTTCTGCCCGGAAATCGCGTCTTGGCGAAAGCCCGACAATTGCCGCGCACCGCCGAGCAGGAAGCTGGATACCACCACGTCGGATTTATCCAGGGTACGCCCGTAGCGACCGCCCAGTATCAGCGTGTCCGGGCCGTGGCTCATGGCCTTGTCCAGCTTGAACTCCCACTGCCGGTAGCGTTGGTCCGAGCCCAAGCCTGGCTCAAACTCGCGGTAGGCCAGGCCGATGTCTTCGCCGGTATGCGGGAAGTACACGTTATCCAGCGAGTCGAACGAGTATTTCAGTTCATAGAAGCCTTCGTTGAAGCTCACGCTCGGCAGGTCGCGGTCGCCGATGCGCACGTCTGCCTTGCCCCAGGCTTCGCCGACGCCGAAGCGAATCTCGCCGCTGTTGCCGATCTGCCGGCCCACATTCAAGCCAAAACCGTAGCGTTCCAGGCGGTATTCAGAGATGGGGTCGTTGTCCAGAATCAGTTCAACGTTCTGCGCCTGGGCACTGATATAGGGCGCGACGAAGTAGCGTGAGCCGGTGTCCATCGGTTGGTAGAACTCGCTGTACAGCTCTTGGCGATCACCGATCTGCACCCGCGTCAGCCACTCGGCGCCGAGGCGGTTGATGCCGTTCATGCGGTAACTGGCGCCGATGTTGAAGGCGCTGTCGCCGCGCATGTCATCCGACAGGCTCAGGCCCAGGCGCAGGTAATCGGTGCCGCTGCGTTTGCCGCGCGCGCTGATCACCAAGGTGTTGTCCTGGCCTTTTTTCACCACGCTGTATTGCACCTGTTCGAAGTAGTCCAGGCCGTACAGCGTGCCCATGTCGGTTTGCAGGCGGCCCAGGTTCAGGGGCTCACCGAGGGGCTGGCGGATGTAGTAGCGGATCACGTCGTCGCTGACTTTCGAGTCGTTTTCTACGGTAATCGCCGTGATCGTCGGGGTACGTTCACTGGGTGCGCGTGCGGCCACCAACTGCGGGTCGACCGGTTCGGCGGGGCGCAAGTGCGCCAGGCGTAGGTCAAGTGCACGGGTGGCGCGGTAGCCCGCGTCGATCATGTCTTTGGCGCGGCCGAAGTCCGTCACGCCGAAGGCCGCCAGGGGTGGCTGAATCAACACGTCTTTGGGGTGCAAGGCCTTGAGTTGTTCTTCGGAATTGCGCCGGGTCATCAGGGTGATGGACTGGTTCAGCACGTCGACCACGGTGGCCAGTTGTTTGCGCGAACGCAGCGGGGTGCCGATGTCGACCACGATGGCGATGTCGACGCCCATCTCGCGCGCCACATCCAGCGGGATGTTGTCGGTCATGCCACCGTCCACCAGCAGCCGGCCGTCTATCTCCACCGGTGCAAACACGGCAGGGATCGACATGCTGGCGCGGATCACTTGCGGCAGGTGGCCTTTGCTGAACACCACTTTTTCACCGCTGGTGATGTCGGTGGCCACGGCGCGGAAGGGGATTGGCAGCTTGTCGAAGTTACGCGTGTTGCTGCTGTGGGCGAACATGCTTTCGAGGAGCAACGCCAGGTTCTGGCCCTGGATAACCCCGAGTGGCAAACCGAGGCTGCCGTCATCGCGGAAACTGAGCTTCTGCTTGACCAGGAAATCCCGGTCATCCTGTTTGCGTCGAAACGGTACATCTTCACGCGGTGGTGCGTCGGACAACGCCCGTTGCCAATCAATACTCAGCGCGAGCTTTTCCAGCTCATCGATCTTGTAGCCCGAGGCATACAGCCCGCCAATCACCGCGCCCATGCTGGTGCCGGCAATCGCATCGATTTGAATGCCTTGTTCTTCCAGGGCCTTGAGCACACCAATGTGCGCCAGGCCACGGGCGGCGCCGCCCGACAGCACCAGGCCGATTTTGGGGCGTGGGTTTTCGAGCGCAGTGGCGAGGTGGGGGAGCAGGCACAGAAACAGGCAGGACAGCAGGCGGCGCATCATGAATCTCGAGGCTGGGCGATAAAGGTCGCTATTATAGCCGCTCGATCCACCTAGCCCGTTACGCCAGGAACCTCTCAAATTATGTCGCCGAGCAAACCCGAGATCGTCATCACCTATTGCACCCAGTGTCAGTGGCTGCTGCGCGCTGCGTGGCTGGCTCAGGAATTGTTGAGTACGTTTGCCGATGACCTTGGCCGTGTGGCGCTGGAACCGGCCACCGGCGGCGCGTTTCGCATCACCTGCGATGGCGTGCAAATTTGGGAGCGCAAGGCCGATGGCGGGTTTCCGGAAGCCAAGGCGCTCAAGCAGCGCGTGCGTGACCAGATCGACCCGCAGCGCGATTTGGGACACAACGACCGCACAGCCTGAACGTCAGGCGGTTGCCGTTGGCTGTTTGGCCTGACTGGCGCTGCCCATCAGGCCCGAAAGCACGATGGCGACGATAATCAGCGCGCCGCCCAGCAGCATGCGCAAGGTCGGGGTTTCGGCAAACAACAGCCAGGCCATGGTGATGCCGTAGATCGGCTCCATCGCAAACACCACCGACGCGGTGCGCGCCTTGATCACCGCCAGCGCGGCCACAAACAGGCTGTGCGCCAGGCCGGTACAGAACACCCCGAGCAGGCCAATCCACAGCCAGTCAATGGCGCGCACATCCGCGAGCCCCGGCGCGGCCACGGGCAATAGCAACGCGGCAACCACCACGTTCTGGCACAACGCTGCCTGTACCGCCGGAATTCGCCCGGAGCTGGCGCGGTTGTTCAGCGACAACAGCGAAAACAGCAGGCCCGAGGCGATGCCCCAAAGCAAGCCGCCGGTGGCCTCGCTGGCGAGGTTGAAGTCTGGCGTCACCAGCACCAGTCCCACGCTGACCAGCGCCACCAGCAGCACTTCATTGGCCCGAATGCGCTCGCGGAAGATCAGCCCTTCGAGAATCACGGTAAAGGCCGGGAAGGCGGTAAACCCAAGCGTGGCGACGGCTACACCGCCGACCTTGACGGCCATAAAAAAGGTCACCCAATGCGCTGCGAGCAATACGCCGCTGATCAGCAGGCGGCGCCAGTCGCGCCTCTCGAGTTTTTTCCAGGCGGTGTTGCTGGCAAATCGCGCAAATACCGCCAGGGCAATCACCGCGAACGCGGCGCGGCCAAACACGATAATGGCGGGCGAGGCGGCGGCCAACTTGCCGAATACGCCGGTGAGGCCAAACATCAATGCACCGATATGCAGGGCGCCGAGGGCTGAGCGGGGAGTCATTGCGATCCTTAACCAACGGGAGTAACAGCATCGCAGTCTAGAGGGTTGTGCAGGCGGGCGTCTGTCGCGTGGCTAGCGATTTTTATCGCGAAACTATCTTTGCGAGCGATGCCCGCGAGCAGCGCCGCAATGCGCCGGGCGATGCGCCGAACTCACGCAACATCGCCGCGGCAAATGCACTTTGCGAGCTGTAGCCGACGCGGGCGGCGATTTCACCGATGGGCAAGGGTGTTTCCTTGAGCAGTTTTACCGCGGTATGCAGGCGACGGCTGCGCAGGTAGTCCATCGGCGTTTGCGCACATTCGGCGATAAAACGCGCATGCAGGCGCGCCACGGACAGGTCGGCAATCCGCGCAAGGTCGGCCACCTGCAGCGGGTGTGCCGCGTGGCGTTCGATGTACGCATTGAACGCCGCATACGGCAACCTTCGGCCTGGCACCGTTGGCGCCAGCGCAGGATTAAGACTGGCCAGCAACAGCACCGCACCTTGCTGCACAATCAGCGGGTCATCCACCGGGCCGCTCGCCAGCCATTGCACCAACTGGCTTTGCCGGGCGTCGAGTGTCAGGTGCGCCGGTTGGTCGAGCAAGCGGCGGCTGGCATCGGCATGTTCGCCCAACGACTGTATCAACCATTGCTCGGGCGGCACATCCAGCACCAGGCAGTGGCTGCCATCACGGCTGTCGCAGGCATGGTGAGTGGAAACCGGCAGGACCATCACGCTGCTGTGTTGCACCCGACTGCCACGGCCATCCACTTGCATGTCCAGATGACCGGACAGGCCGAACACCAACTGCGCATGGTCATGGCTGTGGGCGAGGGGGGCTTCGGTGTAGTGGCGCAGCGTGAGCATCGGCCTCATCGCAGTCTCCTGATGCAGTGTCTTGGGCAGCCAGGTCACCAGTCTACAACGCTTCGCGGCGCGCGGGCGCTGTCATCAGACTGACGCACAGTTGTCATGGGCTATTCACCACCAAGGCGCAAGCTCGCGAAAACAGCGTCGAGGGATGCCCATGACCAGTGCCGAGTTGGCCAAACCCAGCCGTAAACAACGGGTTCGTACCTTGTGGATTTCCGACGTGCACTTGGGCACCCGGGATTGCCAGGCCGAGCACTTGTCGCAGTTTCTCAAGGGCTACCACGCCGATAAGGTCTACCTGGTCGGCGACATCATTGACGGCTGGAAAATGCGCGGCGGCATGTATTGGCCGCAGGCCCACACCAACGTGATTCGTCGCTTGCTGACCATGGCCAAGCGCGGCACCGAGGTGATCTACGTCACCGGCAACCACGATGAATTCCTGCGGCGCTATTCCAGGCTCATTCTGGGCAATATCCAACTGGTTGACGAGGCCGTGCATGTGACTGCCGATGGCCGCCACTTGCTGGTCATCCACGGCGACCAGTTTGATGTGATCACGCGTTACCACCGTTGGCTGGCCTTCCTCGGCGACTCGGCTTACGAGTTCACGCTGACGCTGAACCGCTGGCTCAACCACTGGCGTGCGCGCTACGGTTATGGCTACTGGTCGCTGTCGGCTTACCTCAAGCACAAGGTCAAAACGGCGGTGAGTTTTATCAGCGATTTCGAAGAAGCGATTGCCCACGAAGTGACCAAGCGTGAGCTGCACGGTGTGGTGTGCGGGCATATTCACCACGCCGAGATCCGCAAGGTGGGCGAGGTGGATTACCTCAACTGCGGCGATTGGGTGGAGTCGTGCACGGCGCTGATCGAGCACTGGGACGGGCATATCGAGTTGTATCGGTTGGCGGATGCTCAGGCTAAACAGGCACAGCTTAAAGCGCAGATGGTTGCGGGCTAAAGGCCCTGTGTGGGAGCGGGCTTGCTCGCGATGGCATCAACCGGGTATTGCTGATGTACCGAGGGGCCTGCATCGCGAGCAAGCCCGCTCCCACCGTTTCAGTTAGACACGTCGGCGATGGCTTGCGCGAGCAAGGTCAGCCGCGCTGCATCAACGCCGGCCACATTGGCCCGTCCCGAACTGACCATATACACACTGTGCTTATCGCGCAGTTGCTCCACTTGCCCGGCACTTAAACCGGTATAGGAAAACATCCCGCGCTGTTCTCCAATATGCGCAAACCGCTCAGCCAATCCGTGCGGCACCAGCGCCTCGACCAAGCCTGAACGCAAGTGTGCAATGCGCAACCGCATGGCTTCGACTTCGCCGCTCCAGACCTTCTTCAACTCGGCATCACCGAGGATAGTCGCAACCACTGCCGCGCCATGATCCGGCGGCGTCGACCACAAATTACGCGCGATATTCGCCAGTTGGCTGCGCACATCCGTGAGCTTTTCCGCGTCCGCCGCACACACGATCAGCGCGCCGACGCGGTCGCGGTACAGCCCGAAGTTCTTTGAGCAAGAACTGGTGATCAGCACTTCCGGCAGCTCGGCCGCAAACAGCCGCACCGCCCAGGCATCTTGCTCCAGCCCGTCGCCAAAGCCCTGGTAGGCGAAGTCGATCAGCGGCAGCAGGTGACGCTCGCGCACGATCTGCAGCACCTGGCGCCAGTCATCCTGCGACAGGTCGAAGCCGGTCGGGTTGTGGCAGCAGGCGTGCAGCAGCACTACGTCGCCCTCGGGCACTGTGGAAAGTGTCGCGAGCATCGCTGCCACGTCCAGGCGATTGTCAGCGCCCACGTACGGGTAATGGCTGACCTTGATCCCGGCCTTGGCAAAGATGGTTTGGTGGATCGGCCACGTCGGGTCGCTCAACCACACCCCACGGCCTGGCAGGCTGTGGGCGATAAAGTCGGCACTCAAACGCAGCGCGCCAGTGCCGCCCGGTGTTTGGGTTGCGCCGGCGCGGCGTTCGCCGATCAACGCGGAGTCGGCGCCCAGCACCAACTCACTGATCAACGTGCCGAAGGCCGCCTGGCCGTGCCCGCCGATGTAGGTCTTGGTGGTTTGCGTGTCGACCAGGCGCTGTTCCGCCAGCTTTACCGCGTGCGGAATCGGGGTCAGGCCCTGGTCGTCCTTATACACGCCCACGCCCAGGTCGATCTTGTTCGGGTTGGCGTCTTGCGCGTACAGGTCCATTAGCCCGAGGATCGGGTCGCCGGGCACGCGGTCAATGGCATCGAAATGCATTACTTGCGGCCCTCGGCGTTTTTGGCCACTTCGTCGGTGCGCGCGGCCATGATGAAGTCGTTGCGGTGCAGGCCTTTGATGGAGTGGCTCCACCAGGTCACGGTGACTTTGCCCCACTCGGTGAGCAGGCCTGGGTGATGGCCTTCGGCTTCGGCGATTTCACCCACGGCGTTGGTAAAGGCCAGGGCGAATTTGAAGTTCTTGAACAGGAACACCTTTTCCAGCTGCATCACGCTGTCGCGGACTTCGATATTCCAGTCGGGGATCTGCTTGATCAGTACTGGCAACTCTTCGTCGCTGACTTGCGGGGCGTCGGCGCGGCAGGCTTCGCAGTGGGCTTGGTTCAAGGTAGTCATGTGGGATGTCCTGAGTTTGAAAAACGGTCGTCAGTGGCGTCACCCTAAAGCAACGCGCGGCCGGGGAACAGACTCACCCGGCCTCAAACATTAAGAGGCGGCAAGCACTTACGCGGCTTTGGGCTTTGGCGGGAACAGCGGCGCGTGCAGGCCGAGCTGCATGCCGCGTTCGACCATGCCCATGATGTCTTCCTGCGCCACCTCGAACAGGCGCTTAAGCTCTGGCAAGACAAAATACAGCGGTTGCAGGATATCGATTCGATACGGTGTACGCATCGCCTCAAGCGGGTCGAAGGTTTGATGCTTCGGCTCGGACGACAGGCTGTACACCGTCTCTTTGGGCGACGACAGAATACCGCCACCGTAGATGCGTCGACCGTGCGGCGTGTCCACCAGGCCGAACTCGATGGTCATCCAGTACAGGCGCGCCAGGTACACGCGTTGCTCTTTACTGGCGGCGAGGCCGAGCTTGCCGTAGGTGTGGGTGAATTCGGCAAACCAGGGGTTGGTCAGCAGCGGGCAGTGGCCGAAGATCTCGTGAAAAATATCCGGCTCTTGCAGGTAGTCGAGTTCTTCACGGGTACGAATAAAGGTCGCCACCGGAAACTGCTTGTTGGCGAGCAATTCGAAGAAGGTTTGAAAGGGGATCAGCGCCGGCACGCGGGCGACTTGCCAGCCGGTTGTCTCGGCCAGCACCTTGTTGATCTCGCCCAATTGCGGAATGCGCTCAAGGGGCAGGCCGAGTTTGTCGATGCCGTCCAGGTATTCCTGGCAGGCCCGCCCTTCGATCACCTTCAGTTGACGGGTGATCAGCGTGTTCCACACCGCATGTTCTTCCGGCGAGTAGTGGATAAAACCTTGCGCATCGGGCTCACGCGCCACGTAGTGCGTCTGCTTCATACGGCTCTCCTGCTAGGCATTCGTTCTTGTTATGTCCTGCGATAGGCCTATTGATAACGCGCAATGCAGCGGATTCCATCGGCCTGCTGCCTCGGCGTGCAGGCGTATTCAGTGTTTTTTGTAAAGTATTCGTTACGATACGGCGAGAGTTGTGTGGTTTGGGCTGTGAAAAGGTCACGTGCTGTCACATAATCTTGACGACTATCTGCGTTGCGCTGCAAAAAACACGCGGCGCCTCGCCATTTTTCGGGTGTTCTCATGCGTATCAAAGTGCACTGCCAGAACCGTATTGGCATCCTGCGGGACATTCTCAACCTGTTGGTGGAGTACGGCGTCAACGTCGCCAAAGGCGAAGTCGGCGGCGAACATGGCAACGCTATATACCTGTTTTGCCCGAACCTGGTGAACATGCAGTTCCAGGCATTGCGCCCGCAATTTGAGGCGATTGCCGGGGTATTCGGCGTGAAGCGGGTAGGGCTGATGCCCAGCGAGCGTCGGCATATGGAGCTAAACGCGCTGCTCGGTGCCCTGGAGTTTCCGGTGCTGTCGATTGACATGGGCGGCTCCATCGTCGCCGCCAACCGTGCGGCGGCGCAGTTGCTCGGGGTGCGGGTGGACGAGGTGCCGGGTATTCCGTTGTCACGTTATGCCGAGGACTTTGATTTGCCCGAGTTGGTGCGCGCGAGTAAATCGCGGATCAACGGCTTGCGGGTCAAGGTCAAGGGTGACGTATTTCTGGCGGACATTGCGCCACTGCAATCCTGGGAGCACGACGACAGCGAAGCCATGGCTGGCGCCGTGTTGACCCTGCACCGTGCCGACCGCGTGGGCGAGCGTATCTACAATGTGCGCAAGCAAGAGCTGCGCGGGTTCGACAGTATTTTCCAAAGCTCCAAAGTCATGGCGGCTGTGGTGCGTGAAGCACGGCGGATGGCGCCGTTGGATGCGCCTCTATTAATAGAAGGCGAAACCGGCACCGGCAAAGAGTTGCTTGCGCGCGCCTGCCACCTCGCCAGCCCGCGTGGGCAATCGCCGTTGATGGCGCTTAACTGCGCAGGCTTGCCTGAGTCGATGGCCGAGACCGAATTGTTTGGCTACGGCCCCGGCGCCTTTGAGGGTGCACGCGCGGAAGGCAAGTTGGGGCTGCTTGAACTGACGGCGGGCGGCACGTTGTTTCTCGATGGGGTGGGCGAAATGAGCGCGCGGTTGCAGGTGAAGTTGCTGCGCTTTCTGCAGGATGGCTGCTTTCGTCGCGTGGGCAGTGATGAAGAGGTGTACCTGGACGTGCGGGTGATGTGCGCAACCCAGGTGGATTTGTCCGAACTGTGCGCTCGCGGTGAGTTTCGCCAGGATCTTTATCACCGGCTGAATGTGCTGTCGTTGCACATACCGCCGTTGCGCGAGTGCCTGGATGGGCTGGCGCCGTTGGTGGAGCACTTTATTGACCAGGCCAGCCGGCAGATCGGCTGCCCGCTGCCCAAGCTGGCGCCGGCGGCGATGGACCGGCTGAGTCATTACCACTGGCCGGGGAATGTGCGGCAGTTGGAGAATGTGCTGTTTCAGGCCGTGTCGTTGTGTGAAGGCGGCATGGTCAAGGCCGAGCATATCCGGTTGCCAGATTACGGGGTGCGTCAGCCGCTTGGCGATTTTTCGCTGGAGGGCGGGCTGGAAGAAATTGTCGGGCGCTTTGAACGGGCGGTGCTGGAAAGCCTGTATGCCGAACACTCCAGCAGCCGGCAACTCGGCAAGCGCTTGGGCGTGTCGCATACCACCATCGCCAACAAGCTGCGCGATTACGGCATTCTCAAAGCTGATCGCAGCTAACGAGTGTCTGCTTGGATCAACTGTGGGAGCGGGCTTGCTCGCGATGCAGACACCTCGGACCCTCAGTTACACCAAGTTGATGCTATCGCGAGCAAGCCCGCTCCCACAATTGACCTTTGGCGTGAGCTCGGCAGCCGTTGCTTGCCGCACGCGGCAGTAGTCCGCCGTTTTTTCGACTCTGCTCACCCGCTGAAATCTTCAACGCTCCCCGCAAAGCCCCGGCCCGCTTGAATCTTCGCCAATTTTAAAAAGTTGGTTCGCTAATTGCTTAAGCCTCATCAGTACAGCGGTGGGCGGCAAGCGTCCGTCAGAAGAGGATAGAGCGTGGACAAATACCTTTATGTGGCAATGACCGGCGCCAGCCAGAACGCACTGGCGCAGAAGGCCCATGCCAACAATCTGGCGAACATTTCCACCAACGGCTTCCAGCGTGACCTGGAGCAGGCACGTTCGATGCCGGTGTTTGGTGACAGCTTTCCGGCGCGGGCGTTTGCCCTGACCGAACGGCCGGCGACCGACTTCACCCCTGGCGCGATGATTGAAACCGGTCGCGACCTCGACGTGGCCGTCAGCGGTGACGGCTGGATGGCCGTGCAAACCCCGGATGGCAGCGAAGCCTATGTGCGCAGCGCCAGCATGAACGTTGACGCGCTGGGCGTGCTGCGTGCCGGCAACGGCATGCCGATCATGGGCAACGGTGGCCCGATTGCCGTGCCGCCGCAGCAGAAAATCGAAGTCGGTGCCGACGGCACCATCAGCATCCGCGCCATGGGCGAAGGCCCACGGGTGATGGCTGAAGTGGACCGCATCAAGCTGGTCCAGCCGGACCTCAAGAACATGACCAAAGGCCTGGACGGCACCATCCATACCAAGGATGGCAAGCCGGCCGTAGTCGATGCCAACGTGAGGCTGACCTCGGGCTTCCTGCAGGCGAGCAACGTCAATGCCGTTGAAGAAATGACCGCAGTGCTGTCGCTTTCCAAGCAGTTTGAGCTGCACATCAAAATGATGAACAGCGCTAAAGAAGACGACCAGGCCATGACCCGCGTTCTGGCGATGAGCTGATAGCCGAGTCATTGAGTATTTGGCTTTTAAATAATTAGTGCAGCGCAGCGCCAACAAACAGGCGCACGAAGGAGAACAGCATGCTTCCGGCTCTATGGGTTGCCAAAACAGGTTTGTCCGCCCAGGACACCAACCTGACGACCATTTCCAACAACTTGGCCAACGTCTCGACCACGGGCTTCAAACGTGATCGCGCCGAGTTCCAGGACTTGCTCTATCAGATCAAACGCCAGCCAGGCGCCCAGTCGACCCAAGACAGCGAGCTGCCGTCGGGCCTGCAATTGGGTACCGGTGTGCAGATCGTCGGCACCCAGAAAAACTTCACCGCCGGTAACCTGCAACAAACCGGTCAGCCGCTGGATATGGCCATCAACGGCAAAGGCTTCTTCCAGATTTTGCAGCCCGATGGCACCACCACCTACACCCGTGACGGCACCTTCCACCTGGACGCCAACGGCCAGATGGTCACCGCCAACGGTTTTGCCCTGGAGCCGGCGATTGTCGTGCCCAACAATGCCCAGACCTTTACCGTCGGCAACGACGGCACCGTGTCGATCACGGTGGCCGGCAACCCGGCGTCGCAAGTGATCGGCAACCTGCAAACCGCCGACTTCATCAACCCGGCTGGCCTCCAAGCCATCGGTAACAACCTGTTCCTGGAAACCGCCTCCAGTGGCGCGCCGCAAGTCGGCACCCCTGGCCTGAACGGTTTCGGCACCACGCTGCAAAGCACCCTGGAAACCTCCAACGTCAGCACGGTTGAGGAGATGGTCAACATGATCACCACCCAGCGCGCCTACGAGATGAACTCCAAGGTGATTTCCACCGCCGACCAGATGCTTTCGTTCGTAACGCAGAATCTGTAATCAAGTCTATGGGGCGCCGCTGAAGGCGCCTGCGACACCGTGAGGTTAGGGTCATGAATCGCTATGTTTCTGTTCTGGCATTGAGTGGGATCGCCGTGCTCGCGGGCTGTGTAGCCCCGACCGCAAAACCCAATGACCCGTACTACGCGCCGGTGTTGCCGCGCACGCCTTTGCCTGCGGCTGCCAACAATGGCTCGATTTACCAGGCCGGTTTCGAACAGAACCTGTACAGCGACCGCAAGGCGTTCCGGGTCGGTGACATCATCACCATCACCCTGAACGAGAAAACCCAGGCCAGCAAAAACGCCAACTCGCAGATCGGCAAGACCAGCAAGACCAGCATCGGCCTGACCTCGCTGTTTGGTGGCTTGCCCAACACCAATAACCCATTGGGCAGCGGCGACTTGAGCCTGGACGCCGGCTACAGCGGCGACCGCGCCACCAACGGCAAGAGCGCGGCGGGGCAGGGCAACAGCCTGACCGGCTCGATCACGGTGACGGTTGCCGACGTATTGCCCAATGGCATCATCGCGATTCGTGGCGAAAAATGGATGACGCTCAACACCGGTGACGAGTTGGTGCGCATCGCCGGTATGGTGCGCGCCGATGACATTGCCACTGACAACACCGTGTCGTCGACGCGGATCGCCGATGCGCGCATTACCTACTCGGGTACAGGTTCGTTTGCTGATGCCAGTCAGCCGGGCTGGTTCGACCGTTTCTTCCTTAGCCCGCTGTTCCCTTTCTAGGTGGCCACTTTGAAACTCAAACAGCTGATGGCGGCGGCACTCCTGCTCTCCTTAAGCGCTGTGGCCCAGGCCGAGCGCCTGAAAGACATCGCGAGTATTTCCGGCGTGCGGTCCAACCAGTTGATCGGCTACGGCCTGGTGGTGGGGCTTAACGGCACAGGTGACCAGACCACCCAGACCCCGTTCACCCTGCAGACCTTCAACAACATGCTCTCGCAGTTCGGCATCAAGGTGCCGGCGGGCTCGGGTAACGTGCAGCTGAAAAACGTCGCGGCCGTGTCGATCAGTGCCGACTTGCCGCCGTTCGCCAAGCCGGGCCAAGTGGTCGACATCACCGTGTCGTCGATGGGTAACTCGAAAAGCCTGCGTGGCGGCACCTTGCTGATGACGCCGCTCAAAGGTATCGACGGCAACGTCTACGCCATCGCCCAAGGCAACCTGGTGGTCGGCGGCTTTGATGCCGAAGGCCGCGACGGTTCGAAGATCACCGTTAACGTGCCGTCGGCCGGGCGGATTCCGGGCGGTGCCTCGGTGGAGCGCACCGTGCCCAGCGGTTTCAACCAGGGCAACAGCCTGACCTTGAACCTCAACCGCTCGGACTTCACCACCGCCAAGCGTGTGGTCGATAAAATCAACGACATGCTCGGCCCTGGCGTGGCGCAGGCCATCGACGGCGGTTCGATCCGTGTGACCGCGCCGCTCGACCCAAGCCAGCGCGTCGACTACCTGTCGATCCTGGAAAACCTTGAAGTCGATCCAGGCCAGGCGGTGGCCAAAGTCATCATTAACTCGCGTACAGGCACTATCGTGATCGGTCAGAACGTCAAGGTTTCGCCGGCTGCGGTGACCCACGGCAGCTTGACCGTAACCATTACCGAAGACCCGATCGTCAGCCAGCCGGGCGCGTTGTCCAACGGCCAGACGGCGGTGGTACCGCGCTCGCGGGTCAACGCTCAGCAAGAAGCCAAGCCGATGTTCAAGTTCGGCCCCGGCACCACGCTGGACGAGATCGTCCGCGCGGTGAACCAGGTGGGCGCAGCGCCGGGCGACTTGATGGCGATCCTCGAAGCGTTGAAGCAGGCCGGCGCTTTGCAAGCCGACCTGATAGTGATCTAAGGCCATGGCTATGGACATGCGCAACAGCGGCCTGACCAGCACGGCGGATTCGGGGTCTTATTCCGACTTGAACCGGTTGAACCAGCTCAAGGTCGGCGACAAGAACAGCGAAGGCAACATGCGCAAGGTGGCGCAGGAGTTCGAGTCGCTGTTCTTGAGCGAGATGCTCAAGTCCATGCGTTCGGCCACTGAAGCCCTGGGCAAAGACAACCCGATGAACACCCCGGCCGCCAAGCAGTACCAGGAAATGTACGACCAGCAACTGGCGGTGTCGATGTCCCGCGAGGGCGGCGGTATCGGCCTGGCCGACGTGCTGATGCGTCAGATGCAAAAGAACAAGCCGGTGGACGCTCAGGCGGCCACCTTGCAAGGCCCGGCGGCGGCTGAGCCGGTGAAAAAAGTTGATGTGCCCACCGCGATTGCCGCGGGCACTCAGGCAGAAGGCCCGCTGGGCCGCTCCAATGGTGAACGCCCGCTGTGGGCGTACCGCGTGGCGGTGCCCGAGGGCAGCAGTTCGCACGCCAACGACGTGGCGCTGATGAACCAGCGCCGTATCTCGTTGCCGAGCAAGCTGACGGATCGTCTGTTGGCGGGCATCGTGCCAAGCACCGACCAGACCACCGCGCCCAAAGCTGCGCCGCTGCGTAACAGTGTCGCCGAAGACAATGTGGTCAACAGCGCCGCGCGCGGTTTTGCCGTCGCACCGACCGGGCAGATGCAGGTTTACAGCCGCGCCGTGGCCCAGCCACCGTTGGCACCGGCGAAAAAAGCCTTCAGCTCGCAGGACGAATTTGTCGCCACCATGCTGCCGATGGCCAAAGCGGCCGCAGCGCGCATTGGCGTCGATCCGAAGTACCTGGTGGCGCAGGCGGCGTTGGAAACCGGTTGGGGTAAATCGGTGATGCGTGCCCAAGACGGCAGCAGCAGCCACAACCTGTTCGGCATCAAGGCCGGCCAGAGTTGGCAGGGCGGTCAGGCCCGTGCGATTACCAGCGAGTTTCGCGATGGTTCGATGGTCAAGGAAACGGCGCAGTTCCGCTCCTATGACTCTTACCAGGACAGCTTCCACGACCTCGTGACCTTGCTGCAAAGCAATGATCGCTATAAAGAAGTTGTGAAATCTGCCGATAACCCGGAACAGTTTGTGCGTGAATTGCAAAAAGCCGGATATGCCACTGACCCGAACTACGCCAACAAGATTTCGCAGATCGCCAAAACGATGGACAGTTACCAGAATTACGCTGCCGCGGGCGCAACCACTCATTTATAAGGTCTGAACCATGAGTTTGCTCAATATAGGGATGTCGGGGCTGAATGCCGCTCAAGGGTCGTTGTCGGTCGTGAGTAACAACATCGCGAACGTCAACACCTCGGGCTACTCGCGTCAGCAGACCACCCAGAACGCGGGCGCTTCGAACCCCTTTGATGGCGTATACATCGGCAGCGGCACCACCTTGGCGGATGTGCGCCGCGTTTATAATGATTTTCTCGACGCGGCCTACCAGAACAGCACCTCGCTCAACAGCGACGCCAAGGCTTACTCGGATCAGGTCAGCGCCGTCGACAAAACCCTGTCGGACAAGACTACTGGCATGTCCTCGGTGCTCAGCGCGTTTTTTGCTGCGGTACAGACGGCGGCGGCCACCCCCAGTGACGTGTCTGCCCGGCAAGTACTGCTGACCAGCGCGCAGACGTTGAGCAACCGCTTCAACTCGATCTCCACGCAGTTGAACCAGCAAAAAGACACGATCAACGGCCAGTTGAAGACCATGAGTGATCAGGTCAACCAACTGACGGCTTCCATCGCCTCGCTCAATAAGCAAATCACTCAGGCGCAGGGTTCGAGCAACACGTCGCCGGCCAGCCTGCTGGATGCGCGTACCGAAGCGGTGCGCTCACTCAACGAGCTGGTGGGCGTGACCGCCAGTGAAAAAAACGGTGTGTTCAGCGTCAGCACCGGCACCGGCCAGTCGCTGGTGCTCGGGGATCAGTCCAACACGATTTCCGCAGTGCCGAGTAAAAGCGACGGCAGCCTGAACACCATCCAGCTGAATGTGGGCGGCGGCACCGCCGTAGACCTCGGCAACGTACTCACCGGCGGCAGCATCGGCGGCCTGTTGCGTTATCGCAGCGACGCGTTGATGCCGGCCATCAATGACCTGGGCCGTATTGCGATTGCCACCGCCGACACGGTCAACAGTCAGTTGGGTCAGGGCCTGGACTTGAACGGCGACTTCGGTTCCTCGCTGTTCAACGACATCAACAGCGCAGCGGCCATCGCGCAGCGCAGCCAGGGCTCGGCGAGCAACAGCACCGGCGCAGGCAACCTGAACGTCACGATCAAAGACACCAGCAAGCTGTCGACCTACGACTACAAGGTCACCTTCACCAGCGCCAGCCAATACACCGTGCAGCGCTCCGACGGCAAGGCCATGGGCGCGTTCGACACCGCCACTACGCCGCCACCGGTGATGGACGGTTTTTCCCTGACCCTGGACGGCAACGGGCCAATCGCTGCGGGCGACAGCTTCAAGGTCAGCCCGACCGCGAATGGCGCCAGCAGCATCGGCACCGACCTTACCGATGCCAACAAACTCGGGTTTGCCGGGCCGTTGCTCGGTGAAAGCGGCAAGAGCAACCAGGGCACCGGCACGTTTACGCCGCCGACGCTGACCCTGCCGATCGACATCCACGGCGGTGCCGATACGGCCCAATTGCGCGCCGGGATCGAAAATTCGATGCCGGTAAAAATGGTCTTTGGCAAGCCAGCGGCGGATGGCACGCAGACCTACACGATCAGCGATGCACAGGGCGCCTCGATTGGCACTGGCAGCATCGTGCGCGGCCAAAGCAACAACATCAGTATCAGCGTACCGATGCGTGATGCCAGCGGCGCATTGGTCAGCCCGGCCAAGAGCTTCAGTTTTGATACCGCCGTCGGTGGCTCGCCGGCGGCAGACGACAGCACCAGTTTCTCGTTCAACGCGTCAGGCGTCTCCGATAACCGCAACGCTCAGCAACTGCTGAATTTGCAGACCAAGGCCACGGTCGGTCTGGCAGACGGCAGCGGCGGCGGGGTGAGCCTGGTGTCGGCGAACAGCCGCCTGGTGTCGACCGTGGGTGCCAAGGCCGCGGCGGCGATTACCGATACCACGGCGACCAACGCGGTGTTGACGGCCAACAAAACCGCGCGTAACTCGGTGTCGCAGGTCAACCTCGACGAAGAGGCGAGTAACATGATCAGGTTCCAGCAGTACTACACTGCGTCGTCTCAGATCATCAAAGCCGCGCAAGAAACCTTCAGCACGCTGATCAATAGTCTTTAAGGGAGTCTGGTGCGATGCGCATTTCTACACAGCAGTATTTCGAAACCAGTACCGCCAAGTATCAAGAGAACTATTCCAGCGTGGTGCAGGCCCAGGACCAGGCTTCGTCCGGCATTCGCGTGCAAACCGCTTCGGATGATCCGGTCGCGGCGGCACGTTTGCTGATGCTGCAACAGCAGAAAGACATGCTGGGGCAGTTCAACGGCAACATCACCAGCTTGAAAAACTCCCTGACCAACGAAGAAAGTGTGCTGAGCTCGATCAACGATGCACTGCAGCGCGCCAGTGAATTGGCGCTGCGCGCCGGTGGCTCGATCAGCGATGCGGACCGCACCTCGATTGCCAGCGAAGTCGGGGCCATTGAGAATCAGGTGTTTGGTTTGCTCAACAGCAAAGACTCCGCCGGCAATTATCTGTTCGCCGGGTCGAATACCCAAACCCCGCCCTACAGCCGCAACAACGACGGCACCTACAGTTATCAGGGCGATGAAACGCCGCTTAGCCTGCAGGTTTCCGACACGCTGAGGGTGAGTGCCGGTGATACCGGCAAGAGCATTCTCGAAGGCGCGGTGAATTCGAGCCGCACCCAGGCGGCAGTGATACCGCCGACGGTGAATGACGGCAAGGTGTCGATGTCTGCCGGGTTAGTGACGTCCGGCCCTGATTACACCAACAAATTTGCCGATGGCCAGCCTTACAAGCTGACCTTCACCAGCAGCACGCAATACACGGTGCTGGACAAGAACAACGTCGATGTCACCTCCGAGGTTGCCGGTAACGGTACGTTCGATTCGACCAAAGAAGGCAGCTCCAGTGTGAGCCTGCGCGGGGTCAAGTTTGATATCACCCTGAACCTCGGGGAAACTGCGCCGGGTGCCGACTCTGATGCGCTGGTCAAGGACCGTGCATTCAGCCTGCAAAGCAAGCCGGACACCTTCAGCGTGTCGCGTACGCCGAGCAACACCTCGACGGCGCAACTGACCGGCGCCAGCGTGACGAACCAGGCCGATTACGCCAGCACCTTCCCGAACAACAGCGGGGCGCTGATCAAATTTACCAGCGCAACGGCGTATCAGGTGTTCAGCCAGCCTTACAGCGCCAACAGCAAGGCGATTGCCAGTGGCGACACCGGTGGCGGTACCACCGTCACGGCGGCCGGGGTGACCTTTAATGTCAACGGTACGCCGCAGACCGGCGACCAATTTGCCGTCGGTGCAAGCACGCAGAAAACCCAAAATGCATTGGATACCCTGAGTCAGCTGCGCCACGCCCTGGAACAGCCGTCGGACGGTAACCCGACGGCGACCATCAAGCTCAAGGATGTCCTGGATGCGTCAGTCGGTAACCTGGCGAACTCGCGCTCCCAGGTCGACAACGTGCGTGGCTCCGTCGGTGCGCGGCAAAATGCGCTGGATATACAATCGAGTGAGAACACCAGCATCGGTTTGGCCAACACCACCACCATGAGTGACTTGGGCAACGTCGATACGGCGCAGGCGGCGATCAACCTCACGTTGCAGCAAACCATGCTGCAAGCCTCGCAACTGGCGTTTGTGAAAATCTCTCAGTTGAGCCTGTTCAACAAGATGTAATTGATCGGCGCCCAGCCAGCGGCTCACCTCGAACTGGGGTGGGCCGTTGTCGTTTTTGGCGTATGTGTAAGCATTGGTTTCGCACAAAGCGTACAAAATTGAGTGACCTGTGAGTCATACCGCGCATCTTCACTGTATCGTGTGAAAAGGATAGGTCGTCGCCAAGGTCTTTGTGGCGGCCTGCCGTCAGGCTAGAAAGGCGGTTTTCGACGGGTTTTTGCGGGGTTATCCCCTTTATTGTCAGCACCCCCGATATGCATCGCGGGGTGTTCTCCAGCTATTTAGTATTGGGAAGCCACAATGATTGGCATAAAAAGCATCGCCAGTTACGTGCCGGCAGACGGGATCGATAACTACGCCCAGGGTGCCAAATTCGCCAAGGATGAAGATTTCATCATTGGCAAGATCGGTTCGGCGTTCCTGCCGCGCAAGGATGCCACGCAGGAAACCTCCGATCTCTGCGTGGAGGCGGTGAATGCCTTGTTCGCCAACAACCCGCAGCTTAAGCGCGAGTCGATTGACGCGTTGATCGTGGTCACCCAAAACGGCGACGAAGAAGGGTTGCCGCATACCGCAGCCATCGTCCAGGACAAGCTCGGCCTGCCGACTCACGTAGCGGCCTTCGATATTTCTTTGGGCTGCTCGGGCTACGTCTACGGTATTTACGCGATGAAGGGCTTCATGGAAGCCACCGGCCTGAAAAACGGCCTGTTGGTCACCGCCGACCCGTATTCGAAGATCGTCGACCCGGAAGATCGCAACACCACCATGCTTTTTGGCGACGCCGCCACGGCCACCTGGATGGGCGAAGATGCGCCATGGTTGCTCGGCAAGTCGAAGTTCGGCACTGACGGTTCCGGCGCGCCGCACCTGAAGGTCAGTGACGGTGTGTTTTTCATGAACGGCCGCCAAGTGTTCAACTTCGCCTTGCTCAAGGTGCCGGCGCATTTACACGAGCTGCTCAACGAATCGCAGCTTAAGGCGGACGACATCGACGCATTCTGCATTCACCAAGGCAGTGCCGCGATTGTCGACGCGGTGGCCCGCCGGTTCGAAGACGCGCCCGTAGACAAGTTCATCAAGGACATGGTCGAAACCGGTAATACCGTGTCATCGAGCATTCCGCTGCTGCTGGAAAAGCACATGCTCGACTCTACGTGGAAGCGCGTAGCGATCAGTGGTTTCGGGGTGGGTTTGTCCTGGGGCTCGGCGATCCTCCACCGCCCGTGATGCCTTAAACACGCTCTACAAAAAAACGCCCATGGCCGAAAGGCCATGGGCGTTTTTTATTTGGCGTCAGAAAAACCAGGCGTTGCGCGGTTTTGCGGTGTTGCAAGGCCTTGAATTACAAGGGATGGCCTGTTGCTAGTAAAAAAAATCAAAAAAACCCTCAAGCAACCTGCTTTCACGACGATAACTATTACGAAGGTTCTCAGGCCACACCCGGCGGTTGCCAGGGCCGGAAGCCGCAGTACACAACCCACGAGGATTTCGTCATGGCTTTAACAGTAAACACCAACATTGCTTCCATCACTACCCAGGTTGCCCTGAACAAAGCTGCCAGCTCCCTGCAAACCTCCATGCAGAGTCTGTCCACTGGCGTGCAGATCAACAGTGCCAAAGACGGCGCGTCGGCTCTGCAACAAGGCGACCGTATCACCAGCCAAGTCAACGGCCTGGGCCAAGCGATCAAGAACGCCAACAATGGTACCTCCATTGCGCAAACCGCTGAAGGCGCAATGCAGGCTTCGACCGACATTCTGCAAAAAATGCGTACCCTGGCCCTGTCTTCGGCCACCGGTTCCTTGAGCGACGCCGACCGTACTTCGAACAATGACGAATACCAGGCGCTGACTTCGGAACTGACCCGTATCTCCCAGACCACCACCTTCGGCGGCCAAAAGCTGCTCGACGGTTCGTACGGTACCAAAGCCATTCAGGTCGGCGCTAACGCCAACGAAACCATCAACCTGAGCCTGGACAACGTTGCAGCCAACAACATTGGTTCGCAGCAGATCAAAAGCGTTGGTGTTGCACCTAGCACCACCGGTGTTGCGGGCGGCGTGATCGGCGTGACCGGCAACGGCCAGTCTGCCAGCATCACTGTAGCAGCAGGCGCTTCGGCCAAAACCATCGCCAGCCAACTGACCGGCGCTGTAGGTGGCCTGTCGGCTACCGCCAGCACTGAAGCTCAGTTCACCGTCGGCGCTGCCGCGGCGACTACCCCGGCTTCGTTCACCATGACCATTGGTGGCCAAGCCACCACGTTCACCGGCGTAACCAACACTGCCAACCTGGCTGACCAGTTGAAGTCCAACGCCGCCAAGCTCGGCATCAGCGTTAACTTCGACGAATCCAAAGGCACTCTGTCGGTTAAGTCCGATACGGGTGAGAACATTGGTTTCAGCGCTTCGACCGATGCTGGCTCGATCACTGTTGCGACCAAAGATGGCAAGGGCGCTTACGGTACTGCTGTTGCTGTGGCCGACGGCCTGATCGCCACCGGCGCAGTCAGCCTGGATTCCTCCAAAGGCTACTCGTTGAACGGCGCCGGCGTAACTGGCCTGTTCGCTGGCACTGGTGTAACTACCATTGCTTCGGCCAAGACCACCGTTGCTTCGACCGACGTGACCAGTGCCTTCAACGCACAGGCCGCTATCGCGGTAATCGACGGCGCTATCAGCGGCATCGACAGCAGCCGTTCGGGCCTGGGTGCTGTGCAGAACCGTCTGGCAACTACTGTAGACAACCTGACCAACATTCAGAAGAACTCCACCGCTGCACGTTCGACCATCATGGACACTGACTTCGCTGCTGCAACAGCTGAGCTGACCAAGCAACAAACCCTGCAGTCGGCTTCTACTGCGATCCTGTCGCAAGCCAACCAACTGCCATCCGCTGTACTGAAGCTGCTTCAGTAACAACGGCGCTGAGTAACGGACGGAAGGGCGCGTTTACGTGCCCTTTTCGTCTTTTCGGTTGTAGAGGAGATTGGACATGGACATGAGTGTAAAGCTGAACCAGTCTTATCCGCCGGTTGCCCCTCAAAGCGCAGCTGCCCCGGTGGTTGCTGATAAAGACAAAAGCAAAGTCGAGGCGGCCAAGCCTTCCCAGGGAGAGCCTGCACGGGCGGATCTGGAAAAAGCGGTCACCGACATGCGAGAATTCGTACAAGCGAACCAGCGTCAGCTGGATTTTTCGATTGATGACTCCACCCATCAGGTGGTCGTCAAAGTGATTGCCACTGACAGCGGTGAAGTTATTCGCCAGATCCCCTCAGAGACGGCCCTGAAGTTGGCACAGAACCTGGCGAGCGCCAGTCATATGTTGTTTGACGAACAGGCCTGAGTTGGCATGAAACGTGTTGCTGATTTGTCTTGAACGGGTGTTCGTCAAGATAACGGCAGCGCCTGATAAGGAGAAAGATGATGGCGGGTACAACCGTTACCGGTGTGGGTTCGGGTATCGATACCGTGTCGATTGTGAATTCCTTGGTGAATGCTGATAAAGCGCCCAAGCAGCTGCAAATCAACAGTCAGTCGCAAAAAGCGACCACCACGCTGTCGTCGATCGGCAAAATTCAGGCGGCATTGGACGCGTTTCGCGGTGCCCTTACCACGATGGGTACCGACAATAGCTTCAGTGGCTTGACCGGCACCTCGTCCAATGAGGCCGTGGCAACCATGACGGCCGGTGCCGGTGCGTCCAACGGCTCGTTCTCGCTGGTGGTCAATCAGTTGGCGACGCCCTCCAAGCTGTCGACTGTCAGTTTTGCGGCTGGCCAGACCACGGTTGTCAACAAAACGACTACAGCAACCACGCTGACCATGAGCCAGTCTGGCAAGAAGTACGACCTGAGCGTACCGCCTGGCGCGACGCTGCAGCAGGTACGTGACTCGATCAACTCGCAGTACTCCACCGCCGGGCTCAGTGCCAACATCCTGACCGACTCCAGCGGTTCGCGGCTGATCCTCACCTCGACAAACGGTGGTGTGGGTTCGGACATCACAATGTCGGGCAACTCCGGGATTGATACAGGCTATACGGTGGTCAGCCCGCCGCAGAACGCCAAGTACACGATTGACGGGATTGCTGCTGAGTCGAAGACGAACAACATCGCCGATGCGGTGAGTGGCATCAGCATCAAGTTGTTGACGGTGTCGCCTTTGATCACGCCTGCGCCTACCGATTCGAGTGCCCCGACGCGAACCGCCGTGAACATTTCCGTGAGCACCAGTACCACCGCCCTGAAGTCTGGGGTCAAGGGTTTTGTCGATACCTACAACGCTCTGCTCAAGGCGATGAACACCGAAACCGCTGTGACCAAGGATGCCACGGGTAACTCCGTAGCCGCGACGCTGACCGGTGATCCGACCCTGCGCACGTTGCAGTCGGCCCTGCGCAATGAGTTTAATGCGTTGTCCGGCAGCGGTACGCTGAAGTCGCTGGCGCAATTTGGCATCAGCACTGACCAGAGCACAGGCTTGCTGACCATCGACGATAAGAAGTGGGGCGCTGCGGTTCTGACCAATGCCGCTGACATCAACAGTATTTTCAGTGGCAAGACCGGTTTGTTGGCGCGCATGACGGCAGCAACGGATGACTATGCCAAGCCCAGTACCGGCATTTTTGCGACCCGTTCGGCGTCGCTGGCTGAAAGCCTCACAGACCTGAGCAAGCAGCAGTCTGCACTGGACGAACGCAGCGCGGCATTGCAGACCAGTTTGACCAGCAAGTACGCTTCGATGGACTCCCTGGTGGCGAGCCTGCGTCAACAGAGCAATAACATTCTTGGCACCCTCAACGCCTTGAACAATGACAAAAACAGCTGATTGAGCGCGTGTGAAAAAGCCCGGGCCTTTGGCCTGGGCTTTTTTTTGAGGTTCAAACCATTAAAGTTTTGTGCGATACCGTCGACATAAAGGTTACTAGAATCTTTTACGTTGTCGCCGGTCACGAGGTAGAAATATGAACGCCATGAGAGCCCTTCGCCAGTACCAAAAGGTCAATTCCCACGCCCAGATCTCTGAGGCCAGCCCGCATCGGCTGGTGCAGATGCTGATGGAAGGTGGGCTGGACCGCATGGCTCAGGCCAAAGGTGCACTGGCGCGTGGTGACATCGCGCAAAAAGGTTTGATGCTGGGCAAGGCCACCGACATCGTGATCGGCCTGCGCGACGGTCTCAACGCCGAAAAAAGCGACGATAAGGCGTATGTGCACCAGCTGGAAAACCTCTACGTGTACATGACCAACCGCTTGATGGAAGCTAATCTGCACAACGATGCCGACATGATCGACGAAGTCGCGCGTTTGATGATTACCGTTAAACAAGGTTGGGATGCTATCGCTACCCCCCAAGGCGCCGCACAATAATAAAGGCCGCAGGCCTTGAGGAACCCGTCATGAGCCACGCACTGCAACGCATTGATGAAACCCGTGAAGCGCTGATTGGCGCGCTTGCGCAACGCAACTGGGACGCTATCGGCGAACTGGACCTGGGCTGCCGCAACGTGATCGAAGACGTGCTCAGCGAAGCGCCGGTAGACGAGGGTGCGCTGCGCGAGAAGCTGGAAAGTTTGCTGGCGGTGTATCAGCAACTGCTGGAAGTGACGACGGGCGAGCGCCAGGCGATTTTCGAAGAGATGTCGCAGATCAACCAAGCGAAAAGTGCGTCAAAGGTTTACCATCTGTTCGGCTGAACGGGCACGGTTAAACCGATCGGCGCGTCATATATTTGACTATGCCAGCGTTTTTGACTTAACTAGTGTTGTTTTCAGATTTCAGGCGTCTATAGAGTAAGAAGTCCTACAGCCGTCTCGATTGCCCTGACACCGGGCAGGAAGTTTTACTAGGGAAGTTGCTATTGCATGTGGCGTGAAACCAAAATTCTGCTGATCGATGACGATAGCGTCCGCCGCCGTGATTTAGCGGTGATTTTGAATTTTCTTGGCGAAGAAAATTTGCCCTGCGGCAGTCAGGACTGGCAGCAGGCTGTCAGCTCGTTGTCATCGAGCCGTGAAGTCATTTGTGTACTGATCGGGACGGTAAACGCTCCTGGCGCCGTTTTGGGCTTGTTAAAGACACTGTCAACCTGGGATGAGTTCCTTCCCGTGTTGCTAATGGGCGATATTTCTTCTGTCGACCTGCCGGAAGACCAGCGCCGTCGTGTGCTTTCCACCCTGGAAATGCCGCCCAGCTACAGCAAATTGCTCGACTCCCTGCACCGTGCCCAGGTGTACCGCGAGATGTACGACCAGGCCCGTGAGCGTGGCCGCCACCGCGAACCCAATTTGTTCCGCAGCCTCGTCGGCACCAGCCGTGCGATCCAGCACGTGCGTCAGATGATGCAGCAAGTGGCCGATACCGACGCCAGCGTGCTGATCCTCGGCGAATCCGGCACCGGCAAGGAAGTGGTCGCGCGCAACCTGCATTATCACTCCAAGCGTCGCGACGGGCCGTTTGTGCCGGTCAACTGCGGGGCGATCCCGGCAGAGCTGCTCGAAAGTGAACTGTTCGGCCACGAGAAGGGCGCCTTTACCGGCGCGATCACCAGCCGTGCCGGGCGTTTTGAGCTGGCCAACGGCGGCACGCTGTTCCTCGACGAAATCGGCGACATGCCGCTGCCGATGCAGGTCAAATTACTGCGCGTGTTGCAGGAACGCACGTTTGAGCGCGTGGGCAGCAACAAGACCCAGAGCGTCGACGTGCGCATCATCGCGGCCACGCACAAGAACCTCGAAAGCATGATCGAGGTGGGCAGCTTCCGCGAAGACTTGTACTACCGCCTCAACGTATTCCCTATCGAGATGGCCCCGCTGCGTGAGCGCGTCGAAGACATCCCATTGCTGATGAACGAATTGATTTCGCGCATGGAACACGAAAAGCGCGGTTCTATTCGCTTCAACTCCGCCGCCATCATGTCCCTGTGCCGTCACGGCTGGCCGGGCAACGTGCGAGAACTGGCCAACCTGGTGGAGCGCATGGCGATCATGCACCCGTACGGGGTGATCGGCGTGGTCGAGTTGCCGAAGAAATTCCGCTACGTCGACGACGAAGACGAGCAATTGGTCGACAGCCTGCGCAGTGACCTGGAAGAGCGCGTGGCGATTAACGGCAATACGCCGGACTTTGGTTCAACCGCCATGCTGCCGCCCGAAGGCCTGGACTTGAAAGACTACCTCGGTAGCCTCGAACAAGGCCTGATTCAGCAGGCGCTGGACGATGCCAACGGTATCGTTGCGCGTGCCGCCGAGCGCCTGCGCATCCGTCGAACCACGCTGGTTGAGAAGATGCGCAAGTACGGTATGAGCCGTCGCGAAGGTGATGAACAGGCGGATGATTGACGCCTGTTTTTCAACTGACTGAAATATAAGCCGTTTTTTTTAGGCACGGGTATTGCTACAGCCCTCGTAACGTTCCGTTTAACTGACGGTCAGCCAAGCGAGAAGCATGATGCCCCACGCCGCCCATCTATCTTCGGCCCCTGATATTTTGGGGCCTGTTCCGACTGTAGAGCAGCTCAGCCCGCATGGCCTTGAGCAGGCGTTCTCGCAGTTCAACCAAATCTCCAGCCAACTGACTGACTCCTACAGCTTGCTTGAAGCCCGGGTTTGCGAGCTTAAAGGCGAGCTGGCGGTGGTCAGTGCGCAGCGCATGCAAGAGCTGGCCGAGAAAGAGCGCCTGGCCAACCGTCTACAAAACCTGCTCGACCTGTTGCCCGGTGGCGTCATTGTGATTGATGAAATGGGCCGGGTTCGCGAAGCCAACCCGGCCGCCCGCGACTTGCTCGGCGAGCCGCTTGAAGGTCAGCTGTGGCGCCACGTGATCACGCGTTGCTTTGCGCCGCGCGAGGACGACGGGCACGAGATCTCGCTCAAGGACGGCCGCCGTCTGTCGATCGCCACCCGTTCCCTCGACGCCGAGCCCGGCCAACTGGTGCTGCTCAACGACCTGACGGAAACCCGCCACCTGCAAGACCAATTGGCGCGGCATGAACGCTTGTCGTCGTTAGGCCGGATGGTCGCTTCTTTGGCGCATCAGATTCGTACGCCGTTGTCGGCGGCATTGATTTACGCCAGTCATTTGACTGACGAGCAATTGCCGGCGGCAACGCACCAGCGCTTTGCCGGTCGCCTCAAAGAGCGCTTGCATGAGTTGGAGCACCAGGTGCGTGACATGCTGGTGTTTGCCCGCGGCGAATTGCCGCTGACAGACCGCATCACTCCGGCTGAGCTGATGCAGGCGCTGCAAGCAGCGGCGGCCACGCATATCCAGGACGTTAACGTGCGCTGGCAGTGCGACAGCCACCTCGGCGAACTGCTGTGCAACCGCGACACGCTGGTCGGCGCGTTGCTCAACCTGATTGAAAACGCCACCCAGGCCAGCGGGCCCGGCGCGCGACTCAAGGTGCATGTCTACCGCCGCGAGCACACCCTGCGCCTGTGCATCAGCGACAGCGGCAGCGGCATCGAGCCTGCGGTGCTGCGGCGCTTGGGCGAACCGTTTTTCACCACCAAAACCAACGGTACTGGCCTGGGCCTGACCGTGGTCAAGGCGGTGGCGCGTGCGCATCAGGGAGAATTGCAACTGCATTCCCGGTTGGGGCGTGGCACCTGTGCATTGATGACCTTGCCGCTGTTTTCTGGCGCGGCGAGCGCGGAGTAAAAGATACATGGCTATCAAGGTTTTGTTGGTGGAAGACGATCGCGCCCTGCGTGAAGCATTGGCTGACACGCTGCTGTTGGCGGGCCATGACTACCGCGCGGTCGGTTCTGCCGAGGAGGCCCTGGAAGCGGTTGAGCAAGAGCCTTTCAGCCTGGTCGTCAGTGACGTGAACATGCCCGGCATGGATGGCCACCAGTTACTCGGCCTGCTGCGTGCGCGTCAGCCGCAACTGCCGGTGTTGCTGATGACCGCGCATGGCGCCGTGGAGCGGGCGGTGGACGCCATGCGCCAGGGTGCGGCGGATTACCTGGTTAAACCGTTCGAACCCAAAGCCTTGATCGAACTGGTTGCCCGGCACGCCCTCGGCGTGGTTTCGGCGGCCGATGGCGAAGGCCCGATTGCCTTCGAAAAGGCCAGCGCACAATTGCTCGAACTGGCGGCCCGCGTGGCGCGCAGCGATTCCACTGTGCTGATTTCCGGCGAGTCGGGCACCGGTAAAGAAGTGCTGGCGCGGTATATCCACCAGCAATCGAACCGCGCCAAACAACCGTTTATCGCCATTAACTGCGCGGCGATCCCCGACAACATGCTGGAAGCCACCTTGTTCGGCCACGAAAAAGGCTCGTTTACCGGCGCCATCGCGGCTCAAGCGGGCAAGTTCGAACAGGCGGACGGCGGGACTATCCTGCTCGACGAAATCTCTGAAATGCCGCTGGGCCTGCAAGCCAAGTTGCTGCGGGTGTTGCAGGAGCGCGAAGTCGAGCGCGTGGGTGCGCGCAAGCCGATCCAGCTGGATATTCGCGTGGTCGCCACCACCAACCGCGACCTGGCAGGCGAAGTGGCGGCGGGGCGCTTTCGTGAGGACTTGTTCTACCGGCTCTCGGTGTTTCCGCTGGCCTGGCGGCCCTTGCGCGAGCGCCCGGCAGACATTATTCCGCTGGCCGAGCGCCTGCTGAACAACCACGTCAAAAAAATGAAGCATGCCCAGGCGCGGCTGTCGGCCGAGGCTCAAGCGTGCCTGATCAGCTATCCGTGGCCGGGCAATGTGCGCGAACTGGATAACGCCATCCAGCGTGCGCTCATATTGCAACAGGGTGGGCTGATTCAGCCTCAAGACTTCTGCCTGGCCATGGGCAATGGCGCTGCACCGTTGCCGAGCCTGGCGCCGGCGCCCGTGGTGGTCACGGAGGCCGAGTCCGGCGGTGCCTTGGGCGACGATCTGCGGCGCCGAGAATTCCAGATGATCATCGACACCCTGCGTGCAGAGCGCGGACGCCGCAAAGAAGCCGCCGAACGCCTGGGCATCAGCCCGCGCACCCTGCGCTACAAGCTGGCGCAGATGCGCGACGCTGGAATGGACGTGGAAGCGTACCTTTTCGCAACCTGACCAGTAACAACGCCGATAAGGTTTGTCGCCTTTTCTTACGAGTTGCTACAGAGCTGGCACCCTTGTTGCTACCTCCCTTAGTAATCGCTGCGTAGTGTCAAAAAATTGCAGGTCGTCGGAGAGAAAAGGTCATGAGCCAAGGTATTGAGTTCAATCGGTTAATGTTGGATATGCGCTCCATGCAAATGGATGCCATGGCTCAACCGAAATCCGTCGCGCCAGCGCCAGCGTTGGGCCAAAGCAGTTTTGCCGACATGCTCGGTCAGGCCGTCAATAAGGTCAGTGAGACCCAGCAAGCCTCGAATCAGCTGTCGACCGCCTTTGAAATCGGTAAAAGCGGCGTGGACCTCACCGACGTGATGGTCGCGTCGCAAAAGGCCAGCGTTTCTTTTCAAGCCCTGACCCAAGTGCGTAACAAGCTGGTTCAGGCGTATCAAGACATCATGCAGATGCCGGTTTAAGGACGAGATTTAAGTCATGGCAGAAGCAGTCGTGGATAACCCTCCCGCCAAAGCAGACGGCAAGCCGCCGCTGTTTGGGCTGTCGTTCCTGGAAAACCTTTCCGAAATGACCATGTTGCGTCAGGTCGGCCTTATGGTCGGCCTGGCTGCCAGCGTGGCGATTGGTTTTGCCGTGGTGCTGTGGTCGCAGCAACCTGATTACCGCCCACTGTATGGCAGCCTGGCGGGCATGGATTCCAAGCAGATCATGGAAACCCTCGCCGCCGCCGACATCGCCTACACCGTGGAGCCTAACTCCGGTGCGTTGCTGGTCAAGGCCGACGACGTGGCACGTGCGCGGATGAAACTCGCCGCCGCCGGCGTGACGCCGTCCGACAGCAATATCGGTTTTGAAATTCTCGACAAGGACCAGGGGCTAGGCACCAGCCAGTTCATGGAAGCCACGCGCTATCGTCGTGGCCTGGAAGGCGAACTGGCGCGCACTATTTCGAGCCTGAACAACGTCAAGGGCGCCCGCGTGCACTTGGCGATTCCGAAAAGCTCGGTGTTCGTGCGTGATGAACGCAAGCCAAGTGCCTCGGTGTTGGTCGAACTGTTCTCCGGCCGCTCGTTGGAGCCTGGCCAGGTGTTGGCGATCATCAACCTGGTGGCCACCAGCGTTCCCGAGTTGAGCAAGTCGCAAATCACCGTGGTCGACCAGAAGGGCAACCTGCTCTCGGACATGGCCGAAAACTCGGCACTGACCCAGGCCGGCAAGCAGTTCGATTACAGCCGCCGCATGGAAAGCATGCTCACCCAACGTGTGCACAACATTCTGCAGCCGGTATTGGGCAACGACCGCTACAAAGCTGAAGTGTCTGCCGACGTGGATTTCAGCGCCGTCGAGTCAACGTCCGAGCAGTTCAACCCGGACCAGCCAGCCCTGCGCAGCGAACAGTCGACCAGCGAACAGCGCACTGCCAGCAGTGGCCCGCAAGGCGTACCGGGTGCGTTGAGCAACCAGCCGCCAGCGCCGGCCACCGCCCCGCAAACCACCGGTGGCGCCGCCGCGACCGCAGGTGCTATCGCCGCCGGCCAGCCATTGCTCGATGCCAACGGCCAGCAGATCATGGACCCGGCCACCGGCCAGCCGATGCTCGCGCCGTACCCGGCAGACAAGCGTAACCAGTCGACCAAGAACTTCGAACTCGACCGTTCCATCAGCCACACCAAGCAACAACAGGGCCGTATCAATCGCCTGTCGGTGTCGGTGGTGGTCGATGACCAGGTCAAGGTCAACGCCGCTGACGGTGCTGTCACCCGTGCGCCATGGACCGCCGACGAATTGGCGCGCTTCACGCGCCTGGTGCAGGACGCGGTCGGTTTTGACGCCAGCCGTGGCGACAGCGTCAGCGTGATCAACATGCCGTTCTCGGCTGAGCGTGGTGAAGTGATCGCCGAAGCGGCGTTCTACACGCAGCCGTGGTTCTGGGACATCGTCAAGCAAGTTTTGGGTGTATTGTTTATTTTGGTGCTGGTGTTCGGCGTGCTGCGCCCGGTGCTCAACAACATCACCGGCAACGGCAAAAAGCAGCTTGCACTGGCAGGCAGCGACGTGGAGTTGGGTGGCATGGGCGGCCTGGATGGCGAATTGGCCAACGACCGTGTCAGCCTCGGTGGCCCGCAAAGCATTTTGTTGCCTAGCCCGAGCGAAGGTTACGACGCTCAGTTGAACGCAATCAAAAGTCTGGTGGCAGAAGACCCGGGCCGTGTGGCTCAGGTCGTGAAAGAGTGGATTAACGCAGATGAGTGATAGTCGAGCCGCTGTTGCCAAACTCACCAAGGTCGATAAAGCCGCAGTATTGCTGCTGTCCCTGGGTGAAACCGACGCCGCACAAGTGCTGCGCCACATGGGCCCCAAAGAGGTTCAGCGAGTGGGTGTGGCCATGGCGCAAATGCGCAATGTGCACCGCGAGCAAGTCGAACAGGTGATGAGCGAGTTCGTCGAGATCGTCGGCGACCAGACCAGCCTGGGTGTCGGCTCCGACAGCTATATCCGTAAAATGCTGACGTCTGCGTTGGGCGAAGACAAAGCCAACGGCCTGATCGACCGCATCCTGCTGGGTGGCAACACCAGCGGCCTCGACAGCCTGAAATGGATGGAGCCGCGCGCCGTGGCGGACGTGATCCGCTACGAGCACCCGCAGATCCAGGCCATCGTGGTGGCCTACCTCGACCCTGACCAGGCGGGCGAAGTACTTGGCCATTTCGACCATAAAGTGCGCCTCGACATCATCCTGCGCGTGTCGTCGCTGAACACCGTGCAGCCAGCGGCCCTGAAAGAACTCAACACGATTCTCGAGAAGCAGTTCTCGGGCAACTCGAATGCCTCGCGTACCACCTTGGGCGGTATCAAGCGCGCGGCCGACATCATGAACTTCCTCGACAGCTCGGTCGAAGGCCAACTGATGGACTCGATCCGCGAGATCGACGACACGCTGTCCGGCCAGATCGAAGACCTCATGTTCGTGTTCAACAACCTCTCCGATGTCGACGACCGTGGCATTCAGGCATTGCTGCGCGAAGTCTCCTCGGATGTGCTGGTACTCGCACTCAAGGGCTCCGACGAAGGCGTCAAAGAGAAGATCTTCAAGAACATGTCCAAGCGTGCTTCCGAACTGTTGCGCGACGACCTGGAGGCCAAAGGCCCGGTGCGTGTCAGCGACGTGGAAACCGCCCAGAAGGAAATCCTCACGATTGCCCGCCGTATGGCCGAAGCCGGAGAAATCGTTCTCGGCGGGAAGGGCGGCGAAGAAATGATTTAAGGCGCTGCGCATGTCGAGCAAAGATGAGGCACCCAGCGACCTGATTCGTGCGCGGGATGTCGGCGGGTTCGACGTTTGGTCGTTGCCCAGTTTCGATCCGCACCAACCCGAACCCGAGCCTGAACCGGTTGAAGAGCCGCCTGCGGAAATGGAAGAAGTGCCGCTGGACGAAGTCCAGCCACTGACCCTGGAAGAGTTGGAAAGCATCCGCCAGGAGGCCTACAACGAAGGCTTTACGGCGGGTGAAAAAGACGGTTTTCGCAGCACCACGCTCAAGGTCCGCCAGGAAGCCGAGGTTGCGTTGAGCGTCAAGCTGGCCAGCCTGGAGCGCCTGATGGGCAGTTTGTTCGAGCCGATTGCCGAGCAGGATTCGACCATTGAAAAAGCCATGGTCGGGCTGGTCGAGCACATTACCCGCCAGGTCATTCAGCGCGAACTGGTGCTTGATTCCAGCCAAATCGAAAGCGTGATGCGCGAAGCCCTCAAGCTATTGCCGCTGGGCGTCGGCAATGTGCGGTTGTACATCAACCCGCAGGACTTCGAACAGGTCAAAGCCCTGCGCGAGCGCCATGAAGAAACCTGGCGGATTGTCGAAGACGCGTCGCTGCAGCCCGGTGGTTGCCGCGTCGAGACCGAACACAGCCGCATCGATGCGACCGTTGAAACGCGCATCACCCAGATCATGGCCAAGCTGCTCGACCAACAGCACGAGCAGGCCCTTAACCCCACCGAACCCGACCTGAGCGTTGACCTGGACGCCACCGATGCGCCTTGACCGCACCAGCTTCGCCAAGCGCCTGAGCAGCTACGCCGAGGCCACCGTGTTGCCCGGCCAGCCGATCCTTGAAGGGCGCCTGTTGCGCATGGTTGGCCTGACCCTCGAAGCCGAAGGGCTGCGCGCCGCGATGGGCAGCCGTTGCATGGTGATCAACGACGACAGCTACCACCCGATGCAGGTCGAAGCTGAAGTGATGGGCTTTTCCGGCAGCAAGATTTTCCTGATGCCGGTCGGCAGCCTGGCGGGCATTGCGCCCGGCGCCCGCGTGGTGCCGTTGGCCGACACCGGCCGCCTGCCCATGGGCATGAGCATGCTTGGCCGCGTGTTGGACGGTGCCGGGCGCGCGTTGGACGGCAAGGGCAGCATGAAAGCCGAAGATTGGGTGCCGATGGACGGCCCGACCATCAACCCGCTTAAACGTAACCCCATCAGCCAGCCGCTGGACGTGGGTATTCGCAGCATCAACGGATTATTGACGGTCGGCCGCGGCCAGCGTCTGGGCCTGTTCGCCGGTACTGGCGTGGGTAAATCGGTGTTGCTTGGCATGATGACGCGCTTTACCGAAGCCGACATCATCGTGGTCGGGCTGATCGGTGAACGGGGCCGCGAGGTCAAGGAGTTCATCGAGCACAGCCTCGGCGAAGAAGGCCTCAAACGCTCGGTGGTGGTGGCCTCGCCAGCCGATGATGCGCCGCTGATGCGGTTGCGCGCTGCGATGTACTGCACGCGCATTGCCGAATATTTTCGCGACAAGGGCAAGAATGTCCTGTTGCTGATGGATTCGCTCACACGTTTCGCCCAGGCCCAGCGGGAAATCGCCCTGGCCATCGGCGAGCCACCCGCCACCAAAGGCTACCCGCCATCGGTGTTTGCCAAGCTGCCCAAGCTGGTCGAGCGCGCCGGTAACGCCGAGGCGGGCGGTGGTTCGATCACCGCGTTTTATACGGTGTTGTCCGAAGGCGATGACCAGCAAGACCCGATTGCCGACTCGGCGCGTGGCGTACTCGACGGGCACATCGTGCTGTCGCGGCGCCTGGCTGAAGAGGGGCACTACCCGGCCATCGACATCGAAGCGTCGATCAGCCGGGTGATGCCGGCGGTGGTCACGCCGGAACACATGGCCCGGGCGCAGCAATTCAAGCAGTTGTGGTCGCGTTATCAACAGAGCCGCGACCTGATCAGCGTTGGCGCCTACGTGGCAGGCGGCGACCGTGAGACTGACCTGGCGATTGCCTTGCAGCCGCAATTGGTGACCTATCTGCGCCAAGGGCTCAACGATAAAATCAGCATGGGCGAAAGCGAAGCGCACTTGGGTTCGATCTTCGCCCCGGCGCCAGGCGGTTAAGGTATGGCCAGTACCCGTGCGTCGCGCTTGGCTCCGGTGGTGGACATGGCCGAGAAAGCCGAGAAAGCTGCGGTTCAGCGGCTGGGTTACTTTCAGGGCCAGGTACGCTTGGCGGAAAGCAAGCTCGGCGACCTGGAGCGCTTTCGCGGTGAGTACCAGCAACAGTGGATCGACCGTGGCAGCAAGGGCGTGTCGGGCCAGTGGCTGATGGGTTACCAGGGCTTTCTCAACCAGCTGGAAACCGCCGTCGGCCAACAGCGCCAGAGCCTGGCCTGGCACCAGAACAACCTCGATAAAGCGCGTGAGGGCTGGCAACAGGCGTTCGCCCGGGTCGAGGGTTTGCGCAAACTGGTGCAGCGCTATATCGACGAAGCCCGGGCGATTGAAGACAAGCGCGAGCAAAAGCTGCTGGATGAGTTGTCGCAACGTTTGCCTCGCCAAGAGCAGTTTTAGCCAAAGCCGCGGATCGGCTTTTGCTTTTTGTGGGAGCGGGCTTGTTTGCGATTGGGTTTGAGTGCATATCCGTTATTGAGGTTATGGCTTATATCGGTTCCGCTCTTACAGCGGGTCACTTTTGAAAAGCGCAAAAGTAACCAAAACGCTCTTGCCCCACCACTCGGTGCCTCGCTGTGGCTCGGCATGCCCTCACTCCGATATTCCGAAGCGGGCCGCCGCGCCGGGGCGTCCCTGCCCCGTCGCGGCTAAACCGGCGTCCTGCCGGTTTACCCGCTCCGTAATATCTGCGTTCGGCCATCGTGGTTTAACGGGGCGCTTCTCAGATCAAGATCACAAAGATCACAATCAAAAGCAGGCGGCCTGAAAGCCGACCCAATCTCCCAAGCAGAATGTGGTCAAATGTGGGAGATTCCATGGATGAAAAAGCAGGACGCAGAGCGTCCTTAGCGGCATTACCACGCAGAGCGTGGGAACGATCATCTCAGCCGGAGGCCCGAAAGCCGACCCAATCTCTCAAGCAGAATCTGGTCAAACTGTGGGAGGGGGCTTGCTCCCGATGGCGGTGTGTCAGATAAATATTTTTCAACTGACACACTGCAATCGGGAGCAAGCCCCCTCCCACAAAAAGCACAAAAAGCACAAAAAGCACAAAAAGCACAAAAAGCAAAAAAAAGCAGATCTGCTGTGTACTCAAGACCCGCCTTTGACCTGCTTCTGATCTGCTTCAACCACTCAGGTCGGCTTTCAGGCCGCCGTGCTCTTGCT
>NZ_LKBR01000078.1:0-334 GCF_002723595.1 Pseudomonas sp. ICMP 460 | reverse complement strand
TTCCCACAGTTGGACCGGGTGTAGCCTTGGAGCAGGGTCAAACTCTGGGGGCTTGCCCCTCTCACAGTTGGACCGGGTACAGCCTTGGAACACGGTCAAACTTTGGGGGCTTGCCCTTCCCACAGTTGGACTGGGTGCAGCTTTGGAACAGGGTCAAANCCTTCCCACATTTGGACTGGGTGCAGCTTTGGAACAGGGTCAAACTTTGAGGACTGCCCCTCCCACAGTTGGACCGGGTGCAGCCTTGGAACAGGGTCAAACTTTGAGGGCTTGCCCTTCCCACAGTCGGGCCGGGTATGGCTTTGGAACAGGGTCAAACTTTGGAGGCTTGCCC
>NZ_LKBR01000077.1:0-334 GCF_002723595.1 Pseudomonas sp. ICMP 460 | reverse complement strand
CCCAGTCAGATGTTTGTGCAACTGGCTGAGGCCCTTCTGAATCAGCACTTTTTTATTTGGGTAAACACAAATCCCAAGACTGATGAAGAGCAAGCCCCCACCACAGGAACAGTGCCCAGTCAGATGTTTGTGCAACTGGCTGAGGCCCTTCTGAATCAGCGCATTTTTTATTGGGTAAACACAAATCCCNAAACACAAATCCCAAGACTGATGAAGAGCAAGCCCTACCACAGGGACAGTGCCCAGTCAGATTTTTGTGCAACTGGCTGAGGCCCTTCTGAATCAGCGCATTTTTTATTGGGAAAACACAAATCCCAAGACTGATGAAGAGCAA
>NZ_LKBR01000076.1:0-335 GCF_002723595.1 Pseudomonas sp. ICMP 460 | reverse complement strand
TTTTCGAAGTTGCCGCCTGTAGCGCTCGTAATCGTGGTGCTAACGGTGGAACCGTTGTTGTAGACGTCGTTGGCCGGTGTTTCGAAAACTACAGTGCCAGCGGATTTGCCCGCTTCAATAATGATGGTTTGGCCGTTGCTCAATGTCACGGTGACCGGCGTTTGCGCTGGGTTAGTCAGCGTAGCGGTGTAAGTAATCTGACCGCCTTCGGTTACCGTCTGGCCAGCCGTCAACGTAACGGTAGTGGTATCGATCGAGTCGGCAATCGTAGTGACTGCAGGTGCAGTGTTCGGCACCAAGTTTTCGAAGTTGCCGCCGGTAGCGTTGGTGATCGT
>NZ_LKBR01000075.1:0-341 GCF_002723595.1 Pseudomonas sp. ICMP 460 | reverse complement strand
GGAACGATCATCTAAGCTGACCCAATCTCCCAAGCAGAATGCATTCAAACTGTGGGAGGGGGCTTGCTCCCGATGGCGGTGTATCAGTCACAGATGCAGTGACTGACACTCTGCTATCGGGAGCAAGCCCCCTCCCACAAAAGCAAAAAAAAGCAGATCTGCCGTGTTTGCAAAACTGCCTTTGATCCGCTTCAACCACTCAGGTCGGCTNGCTCCAACCACTCAGGTCGGCTTTCAGGCCGCCGTGCTTTTGCTTTTGATCTTGATCTGAGAAGCGCCCCGTTAAACCACGATGGCCGCCCGCAGGCTTGAATCCGTGGGTAACCCGGCAGGACGCCGGG
>NZ_LKBR01000074.1:0-347 GCF_002723595.1 Pseudomonas sp. ICMP 460 | reverse complement strand
GAACCTCAGCGTCTCGACGTTGCACCACCGCTTCAAGGCGATCACTGCCATGAGCCCGCTGCAATACCAGAAGCAACTGCGCTTGCAGGAAGCGCGACGGCTGATGATTGCCGAAGGGCTGGAAGCCTCGGCGGCGGGGTATCGGGTGGGGTATGAAAGCCCGTCGCAGTTCAGCCGCGAATACAGCCGGCTGTTTGGTGCACCGCCGTTAAGAGACCTGGCAAGAANAGAATGCGCCAGAGTATCTGACCCAACCAAGATCAACAGGTGGGAGGGGGCTTGCTCCCGATGGTGGTGTGTCAGCTAGAGATGAGCTGGCTGACCCAAGGCTATCGGGAGCAAGCCCC
>NZ_LKBR01000073.1:241-357 GCF_002723595.1 Pseudomonas sp. ICMP 460 | reverse complement strand
GTGTCAGTCACTGATGCTTTGACTGAACCACTGTCATCGGGAGCAAGCCCCCTCCCACAGTTTTTGAGCTGTGTCAGGCTTTGATAAAGGGTTCATGCGCAGTGACGCACTCATAT
>NZ_LKBR01000073.1:0-188 GCF_002723595.1 Pseudomonas sp. ICMP 460 | reverse complement strand
GCGGAGTGTCAGTCACTGATGCTTTGACTGAACCACTGTCATCGGGAGCAAGCCCCCTCCCACAGTTTTTGAGCTGTGTCAGGCTTTGATAAAGGGTTCATGCGCAGTGACGCACTCATATTGATGCTGTGCCGGAGGTCGTTCTATCGGCAGCAACACGAAACTGTGGGAGGGGGCTTGCTCCCGAT
>NZ_LKBR01000072.1:0-365 GCF_002723595.1 Pseudomonas sp. ICMP 460 | reverse complement strand
TGGAAGCGGTCATGGCCCGCGAAGCCGGGCATATCACCGGTTGGCGAATCAGCCGTTATGCCAAGGGCCGTGCCAAACACACCGACTTTTACGCCCGCCTGATGAAAAACGGCCCCGCGGCAGACATGACCGCCGAGGAAGTCGCCGCCTTTGAAGCNAGTCGCCGCCTTTGAAGCCTTACACAGCCTGCAACTTGAGGAAGATGCCGCCAACCGCGCGGGCACCCCGGCGCCGGTCTGGTCTGAACGTCAGTTGGCCACGCAAAACGATAATCAACTGATCAAGCTGAACTACGAACGTCGCACCGGCGCCCGCGCCTCAAGTGCTTTTAACACCAGCAAAGTGTATGAACCGAACCTGGATTG
>NZ_LKBR01000071.1:215-365 GCF_002723595.1 Pseudomonas sp. ICMP 460 | reverse complement strand
AGCAAGCCCCCTCCCACAGTTGTTTTGTGCCGCTTGTAGATGCGATCAAATGTGGGAGCGGGCTTGCTCGCGATGGCGCAATGTCTACCACCGCAAAATGTTAACTGCGCCAGCCCCATTCTCCAGCAAACCCTCTCCCACAGTTGTTTT
>NZ_LKBR01000071.1:0-173 GCF_002723595.1 Pseudomonas sp. ICMP 460 | reverse complement strand
AAATGCGATCAACTGTGGGAGCGGGCTTGCTCGCGATGGCGCAATGTCTACCACCGCAAATGTTAACTGAGCCAGCCCCATTCTCCAGCAAGCCCCCTCCCACAGTTGTTTTGTGCCGCTTGTAGATGCGATCAAATGTGGGAGCGGGCTTGCTCGCGATGGCGCAATGTCTA
>NZ_LKBR01000070.1:184-369 GCF_002723595.1 Pseudomonas sp. ICMP 460 | reverse complement strand
CCGCCATCGGGAGCAAGCCCCCTCCCACAGTTTGAATGCATTCTGCTTGGGAGATAGATGATCGTTCCCACGCTCTGCGTGGTAATGCCGCTCCGGATGCTCTGCAACTTGAGTGGTTGAAGCAGATCAAGGGCGGGCTTTGCATACACAGTAGATCTGCTTTTTTTGCTTTTTGTGGGAGGGGG
>NZ_LKBR01000070.1:0-110 GCF_002723595.1 Pseudomonas sp. ICMP 460 | reverse complement strand
ACAGTTTGAATGCATTCTGCTTGGGAGATAGATGATCGTTCCCACGCTCTGCGTGGTAATGCCGCTCCGGACGCTCTGCAACTTGAGTGGTTGAAGCAGATCAAGGGCGG
>NZ_LKBR01000069.1:0-459 GCF_002723595.1 Pseudomonas sp. ICMP 460 | reverse complement strand
CTCCCGATAGCGGAGTGTCAGGTGAAATATTCTTCACAGATACACTGCCATCGGGAGCAAGCCCCCTCCCACATTTGATTGAGTTTGCAGTTCAAAAATGCTCTTGAAATATTCTTCACAGATACACTGCCATCGGGAGCAAGCCCCCTCCCACATTTGATTGAGTTTGCAGTTCAAAAATGCTCTTCCGGCTCCGGTGATTGATGAGGAACAGAGCTGATCCCGAATTGAAGTACAGTCCAGTGTGGGAGGGGGCTTGCTCCCGNTGTGGGAGGGGGCTTGCTCCCGATAGCGGAGTGTCAGGTGAAATATTCTTCACAGATACACTGCCATCGGGAGCAAGCCCCCTCCCACATTTGATTGGGTTTGCAGTTCAAAAATGCTCTTCCGGCTCCGGTGATTGATGAGGAACAGAGCTGATCCCTGATTGAAATACAGTTAACTGTGGGAGGGGGCTTG
>NZ_LKBR01000068.1:105632-215349 GCF_002723595.1 Pseudomonas sp. ICMP 460 | reverse complement strand
GGCACCGAGTGGTGGGGCGAGGACCTTTTGGTTACTTTTGGCTGGGCCGGCTTCCGGTCCTTTCAAAAGTGACCCGCTGTAAGAGCGGAACCGATATAAGCCATAAACTCAACAACGGATATGCACTCAAAACCCAAGCCACAAACCTAAATAAACTTTAATAGCAAAAACAATAGCTTATTTGTAGTTTGTCAGGAAGTGGCTTGCTCCCACATTTGGTTTCGCGGCGTCAGTTACAGCAGCGGCTCATCCGGCTTTTTGTTCTTCCAGCCGTCATTGCCCGGCAGCAGCAGGTTCAAACCAATCGCCACCACCGCACACAGGGCGATGCCCTTGAGGCCGAAGTCATCCGGGCCGGTGCCGGTGCCGACCAGCACACCGCCAATACCGAATACCAGCGTCACCGACACAATCACCAGGTTGCGCGCTTCGCCGAGGTCGATCTTGTGGCGGATCAGCGTGTTCATGCCCACCGCCGCAATCGAGCCGAACAGCAGGCACAGAATGCCGCCCATCACCGGCACGGGGATGCTCTGCAGCAGTGCGCCGAACTTGCCGATAAACGCCAGGCTGATGGCAAACACCGCCGCCCAGGTCATGATTTTCGGGTTGTAGTTCTTGGTCAGCATCACGGCGCCCGTGACTTCGGCGTACGTGGTGTTCGGCGGGCCGCCAAACAGGCCGGCGGCCGTGGTGGCAATGCCGTCACCCAGCAACGTGCGGTGCAGGCCCGGCTTTTTCAGGTAGTCGCGACCGGTCACGCTGCCCACCGCAATTACACCGCCAATGTGTTCAATGGCCGGGGCCAGGGCCACCGGCACGATAAACAGAATCGCCTGCCAGTTGAACTCCGGCGCGGTGAAGTGGGGCAGGGCGAACCAGGGCGCGGCGGCGATCTTCGCCGTGTCGACCACGCCGAAGTAGAACGCCATGGCAAAGCCGACCAGAACGCCGGAGATGATCGGCACCAGGCGGAAAATACCCTTGCCGAATACCGCCACGATCAGCGTGGTCAGCAGCGCTGGCATCGAAATCAGCATCGCCGTCTGGTAATGGATCAACTCGGCACCGTCGCCGGATTTACCCATCGCCATGTTCGCGGCAATCGGCGCCATGGCCAGGCCAATGGAGATAATCACCGGCCCGATGACTACTGGCGGCAGCAGCCGGTCGATAAAACCGGTGCCTTTGATCTTCACCGCGAGGCCCAGGAAGGTATAAACGAAACCGGCCGCCATCACCCCGCCCATGGTCGCCGCGAGGCCGAACTGGCCTTTGGCGAGAATGATCGGCGTGATAAACGCAAAGCTCGACGCCAAAAACACCGGCACCTGACGCCCGGTTACCACCTGGAACAGCAACGTGCCCAGGCCCGCGGTGAACAGTGCAACGTTTGGATCCAGACCGGTGATCAGCGGCATCAATACCAGCGCGCCAAATGCTACGAAGAGCATTTGTGCGCCAGACAGGATCTGGCGCCAAAGCGGGTCATTGAAATCATCCTGCATGCTCACGCGTCCTTCTGCTTGGTGCCGAAGATCTTGTCACCGGCATCGCCAAGGCCCGGGATGATGTAGCCGTGTTCGTTGAGGCGCTCATCAATCGAGGCGGTGTAGATTTGCACGTCCGGGTGGGCTTTCTCGACGGCGGCGATGCCTTCGGGCGCAGCCACCAGCACCATGGCGCGGATGTCTTTGCAACCGGCCTTTTTCAGCAGGTCGATCGTGGCAACCATGGAGCTGCCGGTGGCGAGCATCGGGTCGATGATCATTGCCAGGCGCTCGTTGATTTCCGGGACGAGTTTTTCCAGGTAAGTGTGTGCCTGCAAGGTTTCTTCATTGCGGGCAACGCCTACGGCGCTGACTTTGGCACCCGGAATCAGGCTGAGTACGCCTTCGAGCATACCGATGCCGGCGCGCAGAATCGGCACCACGGTAATTTTTTTACCGGCGATTTTCTCGACCTGGACGGTGCCGGCCCAGCCAGCAATCTCGTAGCTTTCCAGGGGCAAATCTTTGGTGGCTTCGTAAGTGAGCAGCGCTCCGACTTCCTGAGCAAGCTCACGGAAGTTCTTGGTGCTAATGTCGGCGCGGCGCATAAGGCCGAGTTTGTGTCGGATCAGCGGGTGGCGGATCTCGCGAGTGGGCATGGGAAAGGCTCCGGCGGCGGGCAAAAAAACCGGCTTAGATTAATCTATCCGAGGGTGTTGTCCTATAGACATCTAGTACGTTAGTCCATTAAGGCTTGAACGTTACGCCTCACATGCGTACCTTTGCCCGCTTTTCTTGCCACAGCATCCACCTTGGAGAGCGCCATGTCCGCTGATCTCGAGCATATCCGTCAAATCATGCGCGAGGCTGACTGCCTGTACAGCGAAGCGCAAGTCGAAGCAGCGATCGCCAAGGTTGGCGCGCACATCACGCGTGAAATGGCCGACACCAACCCGGTGGTCTTTTGTGTGATGAACGGTGGCCTGATCTTCGCCGGCAAATTGCTCACGCATCTGCAGTTCCCGCTGGAAGCGTCCTACCTGCACGCGACGCGTTATCGCAACGAAACCACCGGCGGCGACCTGTTCTGGAAAGCCAAGCCGGAAGTCTCGTTCATCGACCGCGATGTGCTGATCATTGACGACATCCTCGATGAAGGTCACACCCTGGGCGCGATCATCGACTTCTGCAAACACGCCGGCGCGCGCAACGTGCACACCGCCGTGCTGATCGACAAAGACCACGACCGCAAAGCCCGGCCCGACCTAAAAGCCGATTACGTGGGCCTGCCGTGCATCGACCGCTACATCTTCGGTTATGGCATGGACTATAAAGGCTACTGGCGTAACGCCAATGGCATCTACGCCGTTAAAGGAATGTAATTGATGGTGCGCTTTCTTGATCAGACCCTGTTTGCCGAACTGGCCGAGAAGGCCACCGAAAGCCCGCGTGGCCGGCATCATCACAACTTTCACCAGATGGAAGAGCCGTGCCATCGCCTCGCCGTCGCGCTGCAGCCGAGCACTTATGTGCCGCCGCATCGGCACCTGAGCGCAGACAAGGCGGAGTCCTTGCTGGTGCTTAAGGGTAGCCTGGGTTTGTTGGTTTTCAGCGAGACCGGCGAAGTGCTCGCCAAGCGCGTGATGCAAGCGGGTGGCGAGTGCGCTGGTGTCGATTTGCCGCCGGGCGTGTTCCATGGCCTGGTGGTGCTTGCGCCCGACACCGTGATGTTCGAATGCAAGGCCGGGCCGTACCGGCCGGTGGGCGAGGGCGAGTTGGCTGACTGGGCGCCGCGCGAAGGCGATAGCGGCGTTGCCGAGTATGCGCGCTGGATGCGTGCCCAGTTCGATTGAACCATCGGCTGAGTCGCCGGCAGTTATCGTGGTAGCCCTTGCTCCACCAATGAGGCCAAAAGCCCGGCACCCAGGGCGATAACGTTGTCGTTAAAGTCGTAGCGGTCATTGTGCAGTTGGCAATGGCCTGCGCCGTCGCTTTGCGCGCCACCCTGGCCGAGGTAGATGTAGGCGCCCGGACGGGCCTGCAGCATGTACGAAAAGTCTTCGGCGCCCATGGTCAGCGGCTCATTGCACCTGACGTTTGCGCTGCCGACCACGCTACGTGCAACGTCGGCGGCAAACAGTGCCTCTTTGGTGTGGTTAACCGTTGCCGGGTAACCGCGCTGGTAGTGAAAAGTCAGTGTTGCGCCGAACGCCGTCGCGACAGACCGGGCAATTTCACCCATTCGCCTTTCGAGCAGGTCGCGGTTGGCCTCGGTAAAGCTGCGCGCGGTTCCAATCATCTTCACGTGGGCCGGGATCACGTTATTGGCTGAGTGCTGGCTGGTTTCCAGGCTGGCGACCGTGATGACACCGGCTTCCAGCGGGTGCAGGTTGCGGCTGACGATGCTCTGCAAGGCGACGACAATATGGCTGGCGACCAACACCGGGTCGATGGCCATATGCGGGATCGCCGCATGCCCGCCGCGACCGATCACCACCATTTCAAAGCTGTCTGACGCGGCTTCCACTGGGCCGGGCTGCACCGCAATCACACCGGCCGGGTAGTCCGGGTTGTTGTGCAGGGCGTACACCGAATCTACCGGGAAGCGTTCGAACAAGCCTTGCTCTATCATCACCTGTGCACCGCCGCCGCCTTCTTCGGCGGGCTGGAAGATCACCACCGCAGTGCCGCTGAACTGGCGTGTTTGCGCAAGGTAGCGGGCCGCCGCCAGCAGCATGACCGTGTGCCCGTCATGGCCACAGCCATGCATCAGGCCGGGGTGCACCGAGCGATGCGCGAACTCATTGGCTTCACGCATCGGCAGGCAATCCATGTCGGCTCGCAGGCCCATGCTCGGGCCAGGTTTGGCGCCCTGAATAACCCCTACGACACCGGTGCCCGCCAGCCCCAGGTGAACTTCAATGCCCAGCGCCTGCAAAAAGGTCGCAACAATTTTTGAGGTCCTGTGTTCATCAAAGCCCAGTTCGGGGTGAGCGTGCAGGTCACGCCTCAGTGCGGTGAGTTCTGCAAGGTAGGGTTCGATGGCCGCGACTGGATTCAAAGGCATTTTTGGATTCTTCTTGTTTTGGATGAGCGCAAACGCTACAGGTTGCGAAGGGTACAGGGCGCAAGGTAGTGCAACCAAACGTGTCTGCTACCGGCGCCTACACAAGCTCGCGCCCCGCAGGTAGACTTCAAGCCCCGTGTAAATGTCTGCAGGCTGGAGTCGGTAATGCGTAAAGATAAGCAACAGGTGATTGGTGACGAGATCGGCGACGATCAAATCAAGTTGTTCCTGGCTTTCGAGCCGGTTGACGCGACTTCACCGTCCCTGCACAAACTGATCAAAGCCTACCGTGGCCTGCGTATCGATGACTTTGAGCGTTTCCTGGGCTTTTTCAGGGAAGCCGGCCTGGACCTCGACGGCAAAGACGAACAGGGCCAGACGTTTGTTGAACTGATCAAGGACCAGCGCAACGCCGCCGAGTACATTGAGCTGATCGAAAAAGCCCGCGGCTGATTCCCGGGCATAAAAAAACGCCCGACGCTCATCACGAGCGCCGGGCGTTTTTTATTGCCTTCCCGCAGGAGGCAGCCTCAAGCGTAGCTTTCGGCCTCGTTGCTTTGCTCAACCAGTTCCAGGCTGATGTTGTTCTGCGCGTTAACCTTGCGATACAGCTCTGCATCGGTTTCCAGCAGTTTTTCGCGCGCCGGGAAAATCTCTTGCAGCTTGGCCGCCCACTCACCGGCAGTTTTGCCCGGGAAGCAGCGCTCGATCAGTTCCAGCATGATCGACACGGTGACCGATGCGCCGGGGGAGGCGCCCAGCAGCGCTGCCAGCGAGCCGTCTTTGGCCGCGACCAGCTCGGTGCCAAATTGCAGCACGCCGCCTTTTTTCGGGTCTTTCTTGATGATCTGCACGCGTTGGCCAGCCACTTCGAGGCGCCAGTCTTCAGCTTTCGCTTCGGGGTAGAACCGGCGCAGCGATTCCAGGCGCTGTTCCATCGACTGGCGCACTTCGCTGACCAGGTACTTGGTCAGGTCCATGTTGTCGCGGGCCACGGCCAGCATCGGGCCGATGTTACCGGCGCGAATCGACAGTGGCAGGTCGAGGAACGAGCCGTGCTTGAGGAACTTGGTGGTGAAACCGGCATACGGTCCGAACAGCAGGGACTTTTTGCCATCAACCACACGCGTGTCCAAATGCGGCACGGACATCGGCGGCGAACCCACCGCAGCCTGGCTGTAGACCTTGGCCTGGTGGTGTTTGACCACTTGTGGGTTATCGCAACGCAGCCACTGGCCGCTGACCGGGAAACCGCCAAAACCTTTGCTTTCTTCAATGCCCGAGGCTTGCAGCAGCGGCAGCGCCGCGCCGCCGGCGCCGAGGAAGACGAACTTGGCGTCGATTTCACGGCTGTCGCCAGTGTTGACGTCCTTGATGCTCACGGTCCAGCCCGCGCCGTTGCGGGTGAGGCCCGTCACGCGTTTGTTGTACTTGACCTGGGCGTCCGGCGCGCTGCTCAGGTGGCTGAGCAACTGATTGGTGAGTGCACCAAAGTTGACGTCGGTGCCGTTCATCACGCGGGTGGCAGCGATTTTTTCGTCGAGCGGGCGGCCCGGCATCATCAGCGGCATCCACTCGGCCATCTCGCTACGGTCTTCGGTGTAGTGCATGTCCGAGAACGCATGGTGCTGGCTGAGGGTTTCAAAACGCTTCTTGAGGAAGGACACGCCTTTTTCGCCCTGCACGAAACTCAGGTGCGGCACCGGGCTGATAAAGGATTTGGACGAGCCAAAGGTGCTCTTTTTGGTCAGGTACGCCCAGAACTGCTTCGACACCTCAAACTGAGTGTTGATGTGCACCGCTTTTTTGATGTCGATGGAACCGTCGCCCGCCTGCGGGGTGTAGTTCAGCTCACACAGGCCGGCGTGGCCGGTACCGGCGTTGTTCCACGGGTTGGAACTTTCCGCGGCACCCGAATCCATCAGCTCAACGACTTCCAGCGTAAGGCCGGGGTCGAGCTCTTTAAGCAGTACGGCCAGGGTGGCACTCATGATGCCGGCCCCAACCAGTACTACGTCGACTGCTTCGTTATGCGCCATTTAACGCGTCTCCAAAATCTGCAGCACCAAATTGTCGGCATGGCTGCCAGGAGTGACAGGGCGGTTCACGTATTGCCCCAGGTTACCCATGGCCAGGATCGCCATGTCCGATTCGCAATTCTTTGCAACTTCAGCGCACGCGTCCTGCCGGGCTAATTTGCCTATGAACGCATTCATGGGCGCCTGTGGCAATTCGACTTATGGTCAACGCGTGCGATTTGTGCAATCAATCCGTAGCGGACATGCTCAAGCTCCGGTTTTTGAGGCGTGCTCGGTCCTGTGTGGTTGGGCTGTTCCAGACGCTGATGGTGCTTGTACAAACGCCAAACTATTCATTTGCTCGCCACACTCTTGTGAAGTTGTGAAAACCCGTTTTTTCACGCTCTTTTGAAGACGTGAACCTCAAAAAAGGGCTGCCCAGCCTGGCACCTGGCCCGCAAACCTCTGCCGACGCGCGGCAAAACGGGCAAACAACTCAAGTGGCCGAGCGCAATGGCAGCTCTGGCAGATTCGGTAAAGAGGGGAGGTTTGCAAAAAAACAGCAAGCACGCCAGCTTCACTCGATCTGTGTGGGCGGCTCTCTGTGGGCGATTTTGGGGCTAATGCCGAGGCATTAACGATGCTGCGAGGCCCGATCAGGAGACGTCCTTATAATCGGGGGGAGATTGTAGCGAAGAACGCCGGGGAAATGGGCGTGTTTTATGACTTTTATTAGCGCTGCGGTCAGGAAGCCATCGAGTGTCGGGTTTGCGCGTGCATTACCTTCGGGCTGACCCGGGCACTCGTCGGCAGCGGGCGGTGCATCCAGCCTATGTGAGTCTCCGACACTTCCACCCAGCCTTCGCCGACAGGCGGCAGAGTGCACTGCTTGAACGCCAGGCAATAGCCACGCGCATCAAGCAGCGCGTAGTTGCGGTGACGAGGATGTTGCATAAACAATGACTTGAGAAGGCGCATGGCGGTGTACCTGTTTCGTTACATGCTCAGAGCTTGTCAGTCTGCCATGACACTCGAATGACGGATTTATGCGAAATTGTAATTTGAGCATCGCTTCAGCCTGCGTTCAGGATGGCTGGTGAGTGGCGCGCGTGCACCGTTATACTGGCGGCCTGTTTGCATCTAGTCCTGGAGAAATGAGTATGTTGCAACGCCTGTTGTTTGGTTTGATCACTGTGACCAGTTTGACCCTGGTTGGCTGCGCCAACAGCCCGCAACAACTCAGCCCGCAACCTAAAGTCACCGCACAGTTGGCGGCCGTGGGCCACGGCCAGCCAGTGTCGGTGCGGGTAGTGGATGGTCGCCCGTCGCCGACCCTGGGTTCGCGTGGCGGCCTGTACCCGGAGACCGCGCTTATTTCGGTGACCGGCCAGGATGTGCTGCCCAAGCTGCAAGCCCAGGCTGAAGCCGCCGTGCGCCTGCTGGGGTTCACCCCAACCAACTCGCCGGGCGCGCCGCAATTGACCGTCACCCTGGCCGAACTCAAGTACCAGTCGCCCAAACAGGGCCTGTATGTGACTGAAGCGTCTATCGGCGCGACGTTCAAGTCTGACGTCAGTGCCGGCACCCGTCGCTACAGCGGCCGTTATGCTGCCTCGCTGAATCAGCGCTTCGGTATGTCGCCTAACGAGGAGACCAATACCAAGTTGGTCAGCGACGTGCTGAGTGACGCCCTGACTCGCCTGTTCAAAGACCCGAGCATCGGCCAGTTGCTCAGCGCGCAGTAACCGCTGCAAAAAAACCGGGCTCAGCAATGAGCCCGGTTTTTTTACGCCTGGCGCTTTCAGGCAGCCGTTTCTACGTAGAAGTCCAGCATGCTTACGCCCGTCAGCAAATCCAGCTCCGGCAGGTCGGCATGTTGGTGCCCGCCGAGTGCGCAATAGACCAGCCAGTGGCGATCCTGAACGTTGAATGCGAGGCCGCCGACCAGCGCTTCCTGCTCATCGTTTTGGGCGATCAGATACAGCCGATCCTGGTTTTGCGCATGCAGCATGACAAGCTCCCGAGCGTTCGAAGGGCAACAGAGTGGCTTGTTAAGGTGACGTTCAGGTGACGCTGTAAATTACTCGATACATTATTGGCGAGTGGGGGATGGAGCGTTTAAGTGGAGGGACGCCACTATCGTTCAGGTTTGTATCTGAATCGATACCCAGACACTGATGCACCGAGGTTTGCGATGGCGCTGTCCGCACTGCTGATTAATGCTGTGGCTTTATTGGTAGCCTGCCCAGGGGCAGCGCTGCTGTTTGTGACGCGTTTGCGTGAGCAACGTGCGATGGCGGAGTTGACCGCGCAGAGTGAAGAGCGCGCGATTGATCAGCCGATGTTGTTTCTGGATGTGCGTACCGAGCGGGCGCACCGGTTGGCTTACCGCGTGGGGTTTGCTTGCCTTGGGCTGGCGCTGGTGGTGTCCTGGATTAGTGCGCACCTCTGAGGGCGCTGCACAAGCCATGATCGTTCCCACGCTCTGCGTGGTAGAGCGCCGCTCTGGGCGGTCCGCGTCCCGTTGGGATGCAGGCCGCTTGGTACATCAGGTGTACCGAGTGGATGCTATCGCGAGCAAGCCCGCTCCCACACAAGCCCGCTCCCACATAAGCCCTCTCCCACACAGGCTTGCTCCTACACAGGCCTGCACCTACAGAGGCTTGCTCCTACACGGGCCTGCGCCTGCACGTTTGTTTACAGGGCTAGCCCTGCCTTCACCCGGTACTGATTACGCACGGGCGTGGCGTATTGCACCACCAGATACGGCCGATGCTCGGGCGGGCACTGGTTCAAGCGCCGCTCCCACTCCGCTGTCGCCTTGGCCAACTCGTCGGCCGGGAATACGTCGGCTGCGCTGGGCACCTGCAATTGCGGTTCGGCGTCGCTCCACTGCGCGTACGCCAGGTAGTGCACCGGGAATAACCGATAACCGCCGAGAATCTGCCGATCCATTTCTATGGCCAGCAGCTTGGTGTCTTCAAAACGCTCGGTGATCGGCGGTGCAAAGTTCACGTGCACGCGGCCCTTGTAGCCGGTGATGCCCAAGGCAATGCTCACATCGTCCTCGCCGGGCGCTTTGCTGTAGGTGCCGGTGGTGGCGCGGATATACAGCTCGCGGGCCTTTGCGGTGTCGCACGGGTCGTATTCGTAGCTGATCGACACCGGCGTCAGGTTCAACGACTGGATCACCTCGGCGAACGGCTCGTCTTTGCGGCTGACGTGGAACATCTTGAGGATCGCCGACTCGGTGCGGTCATCGCCATCCTTGGCACGGCCTTCGGCCTGGGCTATCCAGATCGACTGGCAATCGTTGCGGATCGAATGGTTGATATAGGCCGACAGCAAATTGAACGCCGCCATTTTTTCCTTTCGCCCAGTGATCGAGCGGTGCACGATAAAACTCTTGTTCAAGCGCATCAGGTCGCTGACAAATGGCTTTTGCAGCAAATTGTCGCCGATCGCGATGCGCGGTGTTGGCAGGCCAGCGTGGTAGACCGCGTAGTTGACGAAGGCCGGGTCCATCACGATGTCGCGGTGGTTGGCCAAAAACAGGTACGCGGTGCCCGACTTGAGCTGCTCGACGCCGGTGTAGGTCACCCCGTCGGTGGCACGGTCGATGGTGTGGTCGACGTAATACTCGACTTTGTCCTGTAGGGTCGCCACCGTGGTGACGCCGGCGAACTCACGGCGTAACTTGCGCGCGATCATAGGCTTGAGCAACCAGCCCAGGGCGCCTGCGAACCGCGGGAAGCGGAAATGGGTCAGGATGTCTAGAAAGGCCTTGTCACTGAACAGCCGTGCCAGCACTGCCGGGACTTCGCTGTCGTTGTAAGGTCGGATGGTATCGAATTCGCCCATCATGCTCTCTTGTTAGAAACGGCTAGGGTAAGTAAAGGAAATATCGGCATGCGGCAAAAGTTTGGCTCTGCCGGGAATAGCCCTGTAAATAGACCGGCGATTATACGCACAAGTCACTTGGGAGACCGTGATGCTGGAAACCGAGCCGTACGATTGTCCTTATTTTGGTGAGCCCGCCGAGGCGGTGTTGGACCTTTCTGGTGGCGATCAGTCATACATAGAAGACTGCCCGGTGTGTTGCCGGCCGATTAATTTCACCCTGCAAACGGATGGGCAAGAATGGATGCTTGAAGTCCGTGCCGAGAACGACTGACAGGTGCGCCTATGCAGCGAATTTACGAACCTGAAAACCTGATGGAAGGCGAGTTGCTGCAACAAATGCTCGCCAGCGAGGGCATCGAGGCACACCTGGTGGGGCGCCATTTGCTCGGTGGCACCGGCGAGCTGCCGATTTTTGGCCTGCTGGGGCTGGAGGTCGGCAACGACCAGGCCGCTTACGCCCGCGAGCTGATCACCGCCTACATCGGTGCGCAGCCGCTGCCTGGCGAAGAACCCGACAGCTTCCCCGACGTGTTGGTCTGTTAGGCTGTCGGTCGGTTTACCCAAGAGTCGTGTTACCCCATGTGTGGACGTTATGCCCTGTTTCGCTGGAACCCCACGTTTGCTGCCTTGCCGGGCTTTCCGGCTGACCAGCAGGCCCAGTGGAACATCTCCCCCAATGATTCGGTGCTGATTCAGCGCGCCACCGACGGTCAGCACACCCTCGCTCGCGCCCGCTGGGGCCTTACGCCGCCGTGGCTGACAGACCTGTCGCGCACCCCGGCTCACGCCCGCGCAGAAACCCTCGCCGAGCAACCGATGTTTCGCGAAGCCTTTCGCCAGCGCCGCTGCCTGCTGCCGGCCAATGGTTTTTACGAATGGCGTGGCACGTTGCGCAAGCGCCCGTACTGGCTGACGCCGGGTGAAGGTTCGACGCTGTTTTTTGCCGCAATCTGGGAGGCGTATCCGGTGCAGGAGCAGGTGTGGCTGAGCACGGCGGTGGTCACCCAGGCCGCGCAGAGTCAGCGCCGGCCATTGATTCTGGATGCGGCGGGGCAAGCGGCCTGGCTGGACCCCGAAACTCCATTGCCGGTGTTGCAGAGCTTGCTGGCGAGTGAGCCGGCGGCGCTGCGCGAGCGCGTGCTGGCGAATATGGTGAATGATCCGAAATTGAATGGCCCGGAGTGTTTGACGCCGGGTTGACAGGTCACGCGTTCAGCCAGCGTGTGCGATGTATCGGTTATTGGGCGGTTACACGTCTTTTGTATCTGGCGCCGATACACATGACCGCCTACGATACGCGCCATGTTTTCAGGGAGCGTGTTCATGAAGAAGTCATTGGTCGTAAGTGGGTTGTGTGCGGCGCTGCTGCTGGCCGGTTGCCAGTCGGTTAATACCACCAGCGGCGGGGCCGTTGGGGTCGAGCGCAAGCAGTACATGTTCAGCATGCTGTCGAGTCAGGAAGTCGACCAGATGTATGCCCAGTCTTATCAAAAGACGTTGGGCGAGGCGAGCGGCAAAGGCATGGTCGACAAAACCAGCGCCAACGCCAAGCGTGTACAGGCGATTGCCGACCGCTTGATCGCCCAGGCGCCGAACTTCCGCCCGGATGCGGCGCAGTGGAAGTGGGAAGTTAACCTGATCAAAAGCGACGAGATGAACGCCAACTGCGGGCCTGGCGGCAAGATCTTCGTGTACAGCGCGTTGATCGATAACCTTAAACTTACCGATGACGAACTGGCTGCGGTGATGGGCCATGAAATCGCGCATGCCCTGCGCGAACACGGGCGTGAAGCCATGTCCAAGGCCTACGGCATCCAGATGGCCAAGCAGGGCGCCGGCGCCTTGTTCGGTCTGGGCCAGGACAGCCTGGCGTTGGCTGATACCGTGGCCAACTACGGCATGACCTTGCCCAACAGCCGCGCCAATGAAAACGAAGCCGACCTGATCGGCCTCGAACTGTCGGCCCGCGCCGGTTACAACCCGAATGCGGCCATCACGCTGTGGAACAAAATGGCCAAGGCCTCGGAAGGTTCGCCGCCGGAGTTCATGAGCACGCACCCGGCTTCCGACAGCCGAATCGCCTCGTTGCAGGCGGCGATTCCGAAAGTGATGCCGCTTTACCAACAAGCCAGCAAGTCCTGACGGCGCGAACGGCAAGCCGCAAGCCGCAAGCTGCAAGCTGCAAGCTGCAAGCCGCAAGCTGCAAGCTGCAAGCCGCAAGCTGCAAGCTGCAAGCTACAAGCCGCAAGAAACGGCGCTGCTTCTTCTTGCAGCTTGCAGCTTAAAGCTTGGAGCTTAGTGCTTGCCGCTTAAAGCTAGATCCAGCCGCTGCTTTGCATGGCTTTGTAGACTGCCACCACGGCCAGGATGAAAAACGCCGTAGCCGCCAGTCGACGGATCAGCGTCAACGGCAGTTTGTCTGCAGCAAAATTCCCCGCCAGAACCACCGGCACGTTGGCAATCAGCATGCCCAGCGTGGTGCCGATGATCACCAGCCACAGCTCCGGGTATTGCGCCGCCAGCATCACCGTGGCGATCTGCGTTTTGTCACCGATTTCTGCGAGGAAGAACGCAATCAGCGTGGTCAGGAACGGCCCGAACTTGCGTGTGGTACTGGCTTCGTCATCGTCGAGTTTGTCCGGCACCAACGTCCACAGCGCCGTGGCGCAGAAGCTCGCCGCGAGAATCCAGTGCAGCACCGCATCCGAGAAGAAGCTGCCGAACCAGGCACCCACGGCACCCGCAGCGGCATGGTTGGCCAGGGTCGCGGCGACGATGCCGGCGATGATCGGCCAGGGTTTGCGAAAGCGTGCGGCAAGGATGAGCGCGAGCAATTGCGTCTTGTCGCCGATTTCGGCCAAGGCAACGACTGCGGTAGGGACGAGCAGAGAATCCAGCATCAGGTAGGTTCCAGGGGCGGGTCGACACGGCTATGACACGTACAGCCTTCCCGCCCCGGGTAAGGTGTGCGTGTCATAGGTCTTGTCAAACCCCGGCCCGTCTGTGCGGACTCCTGGGTCGCATACGCCATGGTCTGTTGACCAAGTATGTTGACGTATGCCGGACGAGCGTGGGCTCGTGGGAGACTACTCCCCTAGGACGGAGCGGATTCTGCCTAGGCAAAATCCATTCGGCAAGCCTTCATTGGGAAAAATATTTCAGGGGCGCTTGGCACGATAAATGCGAAAACCCTGGCCTTGCGCCTTGACTGCGCACACGCCCAAGTGCTCCTCGATCAGCGGTTGGTACTTCAGGAAGCTGTTCGCGACCAGCCGCAGTTCGCCGCCTTTTGCCAGATGTTTGCCTGCTTTTCGCAGCAAGTTCTCCGTTGCTAAATAGTCGGTGTGCACCCCGACATGAAACGGCGGGTTGCTCAAAATCGCGTTCAAACCCATCGGCGCAGCGTCAATCCCATCACCGGTCAACACCTCGGCTTCCAGGCCATTGGCCGCCAATGTCAGGCGGCTGCTGGCAGCGGCGAAGGCATCCACGTCGAGCATCGTGACGGTGTTATGCGGATACCGGCGTTTTACCGCCGCCCCCAGCACGCCGGCGCCGCAACCGAAGTCGAGCAAATGGCCGCTGGGCAATTTATCCAGATGCTCCAGCAACAGCGCCGTGCCGCGGTCCAGCCGGCCATGGCTGAATACGCCCGGCAAGCTCACCACCTTGAGTGGCCCATCGGCCAATGGCACCTCGAAAACTTGGGCTAGGCTTTCCAGTTCGACCGCTTGCGGCGCGTTGGCCACGGTGATCTGCCACAGTTGGCAATGCCGCGCGTTGTCCAGCTTGCGCGGTTTGCCGAAGGGGCTCATCTGCTTGGCGGCGCTTTCGATACCGCTTTTTTTCTCGCCCACCAGGTACAGCTCGGCGCCGGGCAGGCGTGCGGCCAGGGCGTTGAGCAGGTAGTCGGTGAGGTCTTTGGACTTGGGCAGGAAAATCACCGCCGCATCAAATGCCCGCTTGGGCACGTTCACGCCGAACTGGCTGCGCTCGGCGAAGCGCGCGTCGAGCGCCGCCTGATCACCGGCATGCCAGCTCCAGCCGTGCGCATTGGGCAAGCGGCCGAGCAAGTCGTCGGCGGGCAAACCTGCCAGCAGCACGTTGCCTTGAAAAAGGTTGGCCTGACGAAGCAGTACTTCACTGCGCGGATCCATGGTCTGCTCCTTGAAAAAGGGGCGCAGTTTATCAACTGACGACGCGCAGCGGGGCGCCGCTGAAAAAGCCTCGGGCGTTTTCGGCCAATTGGCCGACGATTCGTTGCCGCGCCTCGCGGCTGCCCCAGGCGTTGTGGGGTGTGACGATCAGCCGAGGGATGTCGGCGGCCAGCAGCGGGTTGCCCTGCACTGGCGGCTCCACGCTGAGTACATCGGTCGCCGCGCCGCCCAAATGGCCGCTGCGCAAGGCGTCGGCCAGCGCCTGTTCGTTGATCAAACCGCCGCGCGCGGTGTTCACGACAAACGCGCCCGGCTTGAGCAGCGCCAGCTCACGCGCGCCGATAAAGTCGCGGGTGTGTTCGTTGAGCGGGCAATGCAGGGTCAGCGCATCCACTTGCCCGAGCAATTCGGCCAGCGGCACGCGGTCGGCGCGGGCAGGGCGGCCAGGAATCGCGCCGAGCAGCACGCGCATGCCGAAGGCTTCAGCCAGCCGCGCCACGGCGCTGCCCAGTTCGCCATGCCCGAGCAGGCCGAGGGTTTTGCCTTGCAGCTCGACGATCGGATGGTCGAGCAGGCAGAACTGTTTGGCCTGTTGCCACTTGCCGGCGCCGACGTCGCGTTGATAGTCCTGCAAACGTGTGGCCAGGTTGAGCAACAGCATGATCGTGTGTTGCGCCACCGACGGCGTGCCGTAGCCCTGGCAATTGCTGACGGTAATACCCTGGGCGCGCGCGGCTTCGAGGTCGACGTTGTTGGTGCCGGTGGCCGACACCAGAATCAGCTTGAGTTCAGGGCACGCCGCCAGGGTTTGCGTGGTGAGGGCGATCTTGTTACTGATCACCACGTGGGCGCCTTGCAGGCGCTCCAGCAGATTTTGCGGCGTGGTGTCAGTAAACAACTCAAGCTCGCTGAAGCTGATATGCAACTCGCTGAGGTCGAGGTCGCCCAGGTCCAGCGACGGGTGATCAAGGAAGACGGCGCGGCGATTGTTCGTCATCAACTGTACCTTTTGCGACAGGGTTCGAAGGCGTAATCTGCCGAGCCTATCAGATGGGTTAATCCGTTACGCAAAGGAGTGAGCATGTACGCCACCGAGTTTTTGACCGTAGCCTTGATTCACTTGTTGGCGGTGGCCAGCCCAGGTCCCGATTTCGCCGTGGTGGTGCGCGAAAGTGTGACCCATGGTCGCCGCGCCGGAACCTGGACCGCGCTCGGCGTGGGTTCGGCGATTTTCCTGCACGTGGGCTACTCGTTGCTCGGTATCGGTTTGATCGTGTCGCAATCAATCGTGTTGTTCAATGCGCTGAAATGGGCGGCGGCGGCGTACCTGCTGTACATCGGCTTCAAGGCCCTGCGCGCGCAGCCGGCCAAACCTGTCAACGAAGGTGACTTGCAGCTTGAAGTGGGCGAGCGCACCCCGCGTGGCGCGTTTACCGCAGGTTTTGTGACTAACGGTTTAAACCCTAAAGCCACGTTGTTTTTCCTGTCGCTGTTCACCGTGGTGATCAACCCGCACACGCCGCTGGCGGTTCAGGCCGGTTACGGTGTGTACCTGGCGGTGGCGACGGCGTTGTGGTTCTGCCTGGTGGCGATGTTATTCAGCCAGCAGCGCGTGCGTGCCGGGTTTGCGCGGATGGGGCATTGGTTTGATCGAACCATGGGCGCGGTGTTGATTGCCATTGGGGTGAAGCTGGCGTTTACCAGCATGAAATGAGTGGCGCCCTGGCGGTGGGTCAGCCAAGTATTTTTCAACGCCCGAAAGCCGACCCAATCCCCCAAGCAGAACTCGGTCAAACTGTGGGAGGGGGCTTGCTCCCGATGGCGGTGGGTCAGTCAATTCATGTATCAACTGTAAAACTGCTATCGGGAGCAAGCCCCCTCCCACACAAAGCAAAAATCTGCTGTGTACTGCACACCCGCTTTTGATCTGCTTTAGCCCTGGATAATGGCGCAAAGCTAGCATTCATTGGGGTCTGCAAATCATTCCTTTGGCTGATTTAGCCGAAACATAACGTCTCTAAAGTGAGGTGCTTCACGCCAAGACGTGCCGTCATAAAAAGGGATTCCTATGTTGCAGACTCGTGTTATCCCACCCGCCGAAGGCGCTTACCAATACCCGCTGTTGATTAAACGCCTGCTGATGTCCGGGGCCCGCTACGAGAAAACCCGTGAAATCGTCTACCGCGACAAACTGCGCTATTCCTACCCGACACTGATCGAGCGGGTCGCCCGTTTGGCCAATGTGCTGACCGCAGCCGGGGTCAAGGCCGGTGACACCGTCGCGGTGATGGACTGGGACAGCCACCGGTACCTGGAATGCATGTTCGCCATCCCGATGATTGGCGCAGTGGTCCATACCATCAACGTGCGCCTGTCACCGGAACAAATCCTCTACACCATGAACCACGCCGAAGACCGCTTTGTGCTGGTTAACAGCGAGTTCGCGGGGCTCTACCAGGCCATCGCCGGGCAATTGACCACGGTGGACAAAACCCTGCTGCTGACCGACGCTGACTCCAAAACCTGCGAGCTGCCCAACCTGGTCGGCGAATATGAAACCCTGCTGGCCGCCGCCAGCCCGCAGTACGACTTTCAGGATTTTGACGAAAACTCGGTCGCCACCACCTTCTATACCACCGGCACCACCGGCAACCCCAAGGGCGTGTACTTCACCCATCGCCAGCTGGTGCTGCACACCCTCGGCGTGGCGACCATCATGGGCAGCATCGACAGCGTGCGTCTGTTGGGCACCAACGATGTGTACATGCCAATCACGCCGATGTTCCACGTGCATGCGTGGGGCCTGCCGTACGTGGCGACCATGCTCGGTTTGAAACAGGTTTACCCCGGCCGTTACGACCCGGAATACCTGGTGGAGTTGTGGCGCAAGGAAAAGGTCAGCTTCTCTCATTGCGTGCCGACCATTCTGCAAATGCTGCTCAACGCCAAGGCTGCGCAAGACGTCGACTTTGGCGGCTGGAAAATCGTCATCGGCGGCAGTGCGCTCAACCGCTCGTTGTATGAAGCGTCCAAGGCACGTGGCATTCAGCTGACCGCCGCGTATGGCATGTCCGAGACCGGGCCGCTGGTGTCGTGCGCTCACCTCAACGAAGAACTGCTGGCCGGCACCGAAGACGAACGCACCAGTTACCGCATCAAGGCCGGCGTGCCGGGGCCGTTGGTGGAAGCGGCGATCGTCGACGGCAACGGTCACTTCCTGCCCGCCGATGGCGAGTCTCAAGGCGAGTTGGTGTTGCGTGCGCCCTGGCTTACCGAAGGCTATTACAAAGAACCGCAGAAGGGCGCCGAGTTGTGGGCCGGTGGCTGGATGCACACGGGCGACGTGGCCACCCTCGATGCGTTTGGCGTGATCGATATTCGCGACCGCATCAAGGACGTGATCAAGACGGGCGGCGAATGGATCTCTTCACTGGCGCTTGAAGACCTGGCCAGCCGCCACCCGGCGGTACGCGAAGTAGCGGTGGTGGGCATCGCCGACCCGCAATGGGGCGAGCGCCCGTTTGCGTTGCTGGTACTGCGTGATGGCCACGTGATAGGTGCTCGCGAGCTTAAAGAACACCTCAAGCCGTTTGTCGAACTGGGCCATTTGAGCAAGTGGGCGATTCCAAGCCAGATCGCCGTTGTTACTGAAATTCCCAAGACCAGTGTAGGAAAACTCGACAAAAAACGTATCCGTATCGACATCATTGAATGGCAGGCCAACAACAGCACGTTCCTCTCCACGCTATGACACAGCGCAGCGTGCCCTTTTGGGCACGCACTGCTCTATCTCGCGCCTTCACTTGTGATTTTAAAATTTTCAGCCATCCTTCTCGCGTCGACCTTCGTCGGCGTGGCGAAAGGGCTGTGGCAGACGGGTTGGTGATGCAAATCACACTTTAGAGGGATCAAGCGATACCCCCTGCTGGCTATAGTCCCAACCAGAGTTTTGCAAGGATGTTGCGCTTCGGGCCATGGGGGCCTGGTTGCCGAGCGGCATTGGAATAGTTGTATTCCGGCTGTTACATGCATCCACGAAGCAAAAACTCACTGCCATAACAATAATGCACATGGAGTAGCGTCGATGACCTCAGTAAACCAGTTCTGGCGCCGGGCAAAACTGCCCCTGGCCGTCAGTCTCGCTTCTACGCTCGCCGGGCCCGCATTCGGCGTCAGTTTTAATATCGGTGAAATCGAAGGCAGCTTCGACTCATCCCTGTCGGTGGGGGCGAGTTGGTCGACTGCCGGTCGGAATAAAGACCTGATCGGTGCCAACAACGGCGGCAAGGGGTTATCGCAAACGTCTGATGACGGTCACTTGAACTTCGACAAGGGTGATTCCTTCTCGAAGATCTTCAAGGGTATCCATGACCTTGAATTGAAATACGGTGACACCGGCGTGTTCGTGCGTGGCAAGTACTGGTATGACTTCGCGCTTCAAAACGAAGACCTGGATTTCAAAAACGTCAGCAACAACAACCGCAAAGAGGGCGCCAAGTCGTCTGGCGGGCAGATTCTTGATGCGTTCGTCTACCACAACTACAGCATCGCCGATCAGCCGGGTAACGTGCGCTTCGGCAAACAAGTGGTGAGCTGGGGTGAAAGTACGTTCATTGGTGGCGGTATCAACTCCATCAACCCGATTGACGTGTCCGCGTTCCGTCGTCCGGGCGCCGAGATCAAGGAAGGCTTGATTCCGGTCAACATGTTCTATGTGTCGCAGACCCTTACCGACAACCTGTCGGCCGAGGCGTTTTATCAGTTGGAATGGGACCAGACCGTAACGGATAACTGCGGTACGTTCTTTTCACAGCCCGACATCGTTTCCGACGGTTGCTCCAACAACCTTAGAGTGTTGAATAAACGCTCGACTATCCCGGCGGCATTTTTGCCGGCACTGGCAGCGCGCGGGGTTGATATAAACAATGAAGGTGTCCTGGTGCGACGCGGCGCTGACCGTGACGCGCGTGACAGCGGCCAGTGGGGCGGTGCGCTGCACTACAATTTCGAACCGCTCGATACCGAGTTCGGCGCGTTTTTCATGAACTATCACAGCCGCGCGCCGATTTTCAGCGCACAGGGCGCTTCCCGCGCTGCGTTCGCCAGCGCCGCGCAATTAGGCCAATTAGCGCCGCTGGTGGTGGCGGGTAACTCCAACTACTTCATCGAATACCCGGAAGATATTCGCCTGTACGGCTTGAGCTTTTCCACAACCTTGCCCACCGGCACCGCGTGGAGCGGTGAGTTGAGCTATCGCCCGAACGCGCCGGTACAACTGAACTCCACCGACATTCTGTTTGCGGGCGTGAAACCGCTTGGCGGTCCGGTATTGGGCAATGCTTCGCTGCTCAACGGCGTCCCTGGCCAAGACTTGCACGGCTATCGTCGCAAGGAAATTACCCAGTTCCAAACCACGTTTACGCACTTCTTCGACCAAGTGATGGGCGCTACTCGCCTGACACTGGTAGGTGAAGTCGGCGTGACCCATGTGGGCGGTCTGGAAAGCAAGTCTGACGTTCGTTACGGCCGTGACCCGGTGTTTGGCCCAGGCACTTTGCCGAATGGCGCGTGCGCTGCGTTGAACACCTCTACCGCTAACGGTGCGGGCCTTCCCAATTCCAATGGGCTGAACACCAACTGCAATAACGATGGCTTTACCACGGCAACTTCCTGGGGCTATCGCAGCCGTGCCATCTGGGAATACCCGGACGTGTTCGCCGGTGTAAACCTTAAGCCCAACGTTGCGTGGTCCCACGACGTCAAAGGCTACTCGCCAGGCCCTGGCGGCAACTTTGAAGAGGGCCGCAAGGCCGTCAGCATGGGCGTCGATGCCGAATACCAGAACACCTACACCGTTAGCCTGAACTACACCAACTTCTTTGGTGGCAAGTTCACCACCGTGGATGACCGTGACTTCATCGCTTTGAGCGCCGGTGTGAACTTCTAAGCACACTCTTTTCAAGCTGTATGTTTTCAGGAAGAGCCAGACTATGAGAATAACTAAAAATCTGTTGCAGGTGAGTGTGCTGGGGCTGTCGATCATGGCGGGTAGCGTGATGGCCGCCGTCTCGGCCGATGAAGCCGCCAAACTGGGTACCAGCTTGACCCCGATGGGCGCCGAAATGGCCGGTAATGCGGCAGGCACCATTCCTAAATGGTCGCCGCTGCCAACCAACGCCGGCGCGGTGGATGCGCGTGGTTTCCTGGCCAACCCGTATGCCAGCGAACAGCCGCAATTCATCATCACCGCGAAGAACGTGGAACAGTACAAAGACAAATTGGCGCCGGGGCAGTACGCGATGTTCAAGCGTTACCCGGACACCTTCAAAATGCCGGTGTACCCAAGCCATCGCGGCGCCACGGTGCCGGCTGATGTGTTTGCCGCCATCAAGAAAAACGCCACCACCACCAACCTGGTGTCGGGCGGTAACGGCCTGGAAAACTTTGAAACCGCCGTACCGTTCCCGATTCCGAAAACCGGTGTGGAAGTGATCTGGAACCACATCACGCGTTATCGCGGCGGCAGCGTGACGCGCCTGGTGACCCAGGCCACGCCACAAACCAACGGCTCGTTCAGCCTGGTGTACTTTCGCGATCAGTTCGTGTTCCGCGACAAAATGAAGGACTTCGATCCAAAAAATCCGGGCAACGTGCTGTTTTACTTCAAGCAGCAAGTGACCGCGCCGGCGCGTCTGGCCGGTGGTGTGCTGCTGGTGCATGAAACCCTGGACCAGGTTAAAGAGCCGCGCTCTGCCTGGGTTTACAACGCCGGGCAGCGCCGGGTACGGCGCGCGCCGCAAGTGTCGTATGACGGCCCGGGCACCGCCGCCGATGGTCTGCGTACTTCGGATAACCTTGATATGTATAACGGCGCGCCAGACCGTTATGACTGGAAGCTGGAGGGTAAAAAAGAGATCTACATCGCGTCCAACAGCTACAAGATCGATGATCCGAAGCTTAAGTACGCTGACATCATCAAAGCAGGCCACATCAACCAGGACCTGGCACGTTATGAGCTGCGCCGCGTTTGGCATGTGGTTGCGACCTTGAAGGAAGGCCAGCGGCACATTTACGCCAAGCGTGACTTCTTTATCGACGAAGATACCTGGCAAGCGGCGGTGATCGATCATTACGATGGCCGGGGCCAGTTGTGGCGCGTTGCTGAAGCACATGCCGAGAACTATTACGATAAACAAGTGCCTTGGTACGCGATCGAAACGCTGTACGACTTGCAGTCTGGCCGTTACTTGGCATTGGGTATGAAGAACGAGGAGAAGCAGGCGTATGACTTTGGTTTTACCGCGACTACCAGCGACTTTACTCCTGCAGCATTGCGCCAGGACGGGGTTCGCTAAGCCGAACTAGTGAGTGTTCAAATGTGCGAGGCGCTACGGCATCTTTGATGTAGCGCTGTCGCGCTGCGAGCGGGCTTGGGGTGTTTTTTAGGGTGGGTATATATCCTTTATTTGGGTGATGGCTTATATCGGTTTCGCTCTTACAGCGAGTCACTTTTGATAGAGCCCAAAAGTAACCAAAACGCTCTCGCCCCACCACTCGGTGCCTCGCTTAGGCTCGGCATGCCCGCCCACAGGCTTGAATCCGTGGGCCGCCGCGATGGGCCATCCTTGGCCCAGCGCGGCTACCCCGGCGTCCTGCCGGGTTACCCACGGATTCAAGCCTGCGTGCGGCCATCGTGGTTTAACGGGGCGCTTCTTAGATCAAAAGCAAGAGCACGGCGGCCTGAAAGCCGACCTGAGTGGTTGAAGCGGATCAAGGGCGGGTTTGCATGCACAGCAGATCTGCTTTTTTTGCTTTTTGTGCTTTTTGTGGGAGGGGGCTTGCTCCCGATAGCAGTGTGTTAGTTGAAAAATATTTATCTGACACACCGCCATCGGGAGCAAGCCCCCTCCCACAGTTTGACCACATTCGGCTTGGGGGATGATCGTTCCCACGCTCTGCGAGGTAATGCCGCTCTGGACGCTCTGCGTCCGGCTTTAAAAAGCGGTTTTGTGGGCCTCCCGTTCAGCCATGGAATCTCCCACATTTTTTGTCGCAGTTCTTTTTCAGCCAATTTTTGCAAAGTCCTACAACCCCGCCGCGTTTACCGCTAGTCTGCGGACATCTGCAATGCCGACGACAGCCTTCTACAAGAGCCCGGCGATGACTGATCTGTCCCGAATCCAAGGCCCTGCAAACGCTGTGATTCCGACCCTGGAAGCGCGCTTTTACAGGCCTCCGCTGCCTGACGGCTATGTGCTGCGCCCGCGCCTGTGCGAACGGCTGAGTGCCGGTTTGCACGGGCGACTGTTGCTGGTCAGCGCCCCGGCCGGGTTCGGCAAAAGCTCGTTAGCGGTGGAGTTCTGCCAAGGCCTGCCGGCGCATTGGCAAAGTTTGTGGCTGGGCCTGAGCGCTCGCGATAACGACCCCGGGCGTTTCCTTGAGCGCCTGCTCGAAGGCTTGCAACACTACTTCCCGCAACTCGGCAATCAGTCCCTGGGCTTGCTGAAAATGCGCCAGCGTCACCAACCTTTTGCGTTTGAAGAATGGCTCGACGGTCTGCTCGATGAGCTGACGGTGCACCTGTCCACGCGTGCGCCTTTATTGTTGGTGCTCGATGACTACCATTTGGCCCAAGGCCCGGTGCTGGATCGCTGCCTGCAGTTTTTTCTCAATCATTTGCCGGATGGGCTGGTGGTCATGGTTACCAGCCGCCAGCGCCCGGACTGGCATCTGGCGCGGCTGCGGCTGTCGCGGCACTTGCTGGAGCTGAGCGAACAAGACCTGCGCCTGACACACGACGAGTCCCTGGCGTTACTGGACCGGCACAGCAGCTCGTTGCGCGGCGAGGCACTGGACAACTTGATCCGTCGCAGTGAGGGCTGGGTGGCCGGGTTGCGTTTCTGGCTGCTGGCGGTCTCCGAAGCCGGCAATGAAGGCGCGTTGCCGCAGCACTTGAACGGTGGCGAAGGGCTGATTCGCGATTACCTGCTGGAAGAAGTGATCGACTGCCTGCCGGTCGAGGTTCAAGCGTTCTTGTACGACACCGCTCCGCAGGATCGTTTTTGCAGTGAACTCTGCGACGCCGTGCGCGAAGCCCATGACAGCGCGGAAATCCTCGGTTATTTGCAAGCCCATCAAGTCTTTCTGGTGCCGCTGGACGAGCAGGGCCACTGGTTCCGGTATCACCACCTGTTTTCCGATTTGCTGCTCACCCGCCGTGCCAGCAATGCCACGTTGTCGATTGCCAGCCTGCACCTGCGTGCTTGCCGCTGGTTCAACGCGCAGGGCTTGATCGATGAAGCGGTGGAGCAGGCGTTGCGCGCCGGCCACCTCGACGTGGCGGCAAACCTGGTGCAAAACCTGTCGGAAGAGCAACTGCTGGCTGAACAGAATGTCGGCATGCTGCTGCGCTGGAAAATGGACTTGCCCGAAAGCCTGCTGGTCAGCACGCCGCGGTTGATCGTGCTTTACAGCTGGGCGCTGGGGCTGGCCTGCCAACTGGATGCTGCCGAAGAATTATCCGGCTACCTCAGCCGTTACCTGCCGGCACCGTCGGCGACTGCGCAAAAATCGATGCTGGCGCAATGGCTGGCGCTGAGCGGGATTATCGCGCGGGGCCGAGGGGACCGCGAGTTGACCCAGCGTTATTGCAGCGAGGCGTTGGAAAGCCTGCCGCAGAAACGCTACGGCCAGCGCCTGATGTGCCTGTCGACCCTGTCCAACCTGGCCATCGTCGATGCCGACCTGTGGCGCGCGCGCAGGTTGAACCGCGAATCGCTGGAGCTGGCGCAGCGCGTCGGCAACCCGCTGTTTGAAGCCCTGGCCCACTACGACCGTGCACGTGTGTTGCAGGCGCGCGGCGAAATCCTGCGCTCGCTCGACGAGGTGCGTCAGGGCCTGCAACGCTTGCACGGCGTGGCGCCGCAACGGCTGTACGCCGTGCGCGCGCGGTTGTCGCTCTACGAAGGTTATTTGCTGTTGCTGCGCTGTCAGCCTGAAGCCGGTCTCGCTCGCCTGCGCTCCGGCCTTGGCGAAGCCCGCGCCTGCCGGGACATCAGCGTGCTGATCGGGCATTGCGTGATCGCCAACTTCGAAGGGCGGCGTGGGGATTTCCCCAAGGCCTTTGCCGAACTCGCCGAGGCCGAGCGCTTGATGCATATCTGGGATGTGCCGCCGATCTACTACCTGGCGATGATCACCCTGATCAAATGTGAATTGTGGCTGGCCCAAGGCCGTACCGACCTCGCCGACGCCTGGCTGACTCGGCTGGGGCAGACCTACAACGGCGAACATGCCGCCGCCGCGCCGGAGTTTCATCCACACTTGGCGCAACACATAGGGCTGCAACACGCAGCACTCGATGCTATTCGCCATCAACCTGCTGCCGCGCTGCAACGCCTCGAAGCGCTGGCGCAACAGGCGCAAAGCAGCGGGCGCCAGATGATTGCCCTGATGGCGCTGACTCAGCAGGTGCACTTACTCTTGGCGTGCGGCCAGGAAACCAAGGCGCGAGCGACCGTCGCTCAGGCCCTTGAGGCTGGCGCCGGTGGCGCGCTGCAACCGTTTGAGCGCCTGCTGGAAACTCACCCGGTTTGGATGCGCGAACAGTTGGGCAAAGAGCCCAATGGGGTATTGAGCCAAAGTTTGCTGGCGTTGTTGCCGGTTGTCGCGGTGGTTGAGGTGGCGCCCAACCACGAAACCCTCAGCGCCCGCGAACTGGCAGTGCTGCAACTGATCGCCCAAGGCTGTTCTAACCAGGAAATCAGCAATCAGTTGTTCATTTCACTGCACACCGTGAAAACCCACGCCAGCCACATCAACAGCAAGCTGGGCGTGGAGCGCCGTACCCAGGCGGTGGCGCGGGCCAAGTCGATGGGCTTGCTGGCCTGAACCTGCAGCCGTTTATTGCGCCGCCGGGCACGCTTTGAGCTGCTTGTCGACCACCTGGCTGACCAGCGTGGCGAAGCGCTTGAGGTTGTTCTGGTGCGCCGCCACCACCTCGTCAATGCTCGGGCCTGCCGGCGACTGCAAGGTGCTGCGGCAGGTCAGCGTCGGGCGATCACCGCCACTGGTTTGCCGCAAGCGCCAGCGCACGTCGAGCAGCGCGTATTGGCCGGGCACCGAGTCAAAACGTTGCACGTCAAGGCGCAACGACACGGCTTGGCGGGCATCGCTGTTGGCGAACTGATCGACCAGCGCACTTTTCAGCTCATCCGCCAGGCTGGCGGCCCACCATTGCGTCTCAAGAATCGCCACGCCACTGTTGCCCTGGCGAATCACGATCTGCGGGCGGTCGACTTGCGGCGGCACGCTGATGCTTTCAATGCGAATACCACCCGCGTCGGCGCGCGTCGCGTTACTCCAGTGCGCCGGGGTCAGCGTGTGAAATGCAATTGGCTCACTGCTGCACGCCGCGAGTAGCAGCAACGCAGTCATCAGCGTGATCTTAAACGGAAACGTCATGGCTGCTCCAATAGTCATTTGCGTGGGGGCGCCTGCAGGTCCAGTGGCGCGGCATTTTCAGGGCGACCGCGAATCAGCGATTCCGGGTGCCTGCCCAAGTAATCCGACAGCTCGCGCAAGGAGCGCGACATGCGGCCAAGTTCATCCAGGGTTTGGGTCAGTTGCTCACGCTGCGGCGAGTCTTCGGCCAGGGTGGAATTGGCCGACTGCAATGTCTTGCTCACGTCACCCAAGGTGTTTTGCACGGCGGGCAAGGTCTTGGCGTTGAACTGGGTCAGGCCCTTGCGCAACTCGACCAGGTTGCTGTCGAGGTTGCCGGCAATCCGGTCAATTGGTAGCTGGCTGATCTTGTTGACGATGCCTTCGAGTTTTTCCTGCAACTGTTCCAGGTTACCGGGGATGGTCGGGATGCTGACCGGCCGCTGGCTCGCGTCAAACCTGACTTTTTCGGCCTTCGGGTAGAAGTCCAAAGCGATGTAGAGCTGGCCGGTCAGCAGGTTGCCGCTGCGGGCCTGGGCGCGCAGGCCGTTTTCGATAAACGTGCCGATCAGGCGTACGCCGCTCGCCTCATCGTCAATTTTATGGTCCATGGCTTTAAGCAGTTTGGTATGCGCCTGCCCGAGCAGTTGTGGGTAGATCACGATGCCGACGTTGATCGGAAAGCTGCGTTTTTTGGCATCGAAATCCATGTTGATCGACACCACCTTGCCGAACTCGACGCCGAGAAACTCCACCGGCGCACCGACTTTCAGCCCACGCAGTGCCTGATCAAACCGCAGGACCATGTATTGCCCCTCACCGTTAGGCGGGGCGAGGGCGCTTTGCTGGTCGTCGAACAGTTCATAGGCGTGATTTTCGTCGGCCGGCTTGTCGTTGGGGCTGTAAGGCGGTGCCACAAAAGCGATTCCACCGGCGAGCATCGAGGACAACGATTCGGTTTTGAGTGCGAAGCCATTCGCGCCGACACTCAGGTCTATGCCGCTGGCGTTCCAGAAACGCGTGTTGTCGGTGACATACACATCATTCGGCGCATGCACAAACACGTCGATATTCACGCCTTTGCCTTCGTTATCAAGCGCGTAGGCCACGACCTGGCCGACCGGGATTTTCCGGTAGTAGACCGGCGAGCCAATATCCAGCGAGCCGAGGCTTTGGGTATGCAGGGTGAAGCGTTTGCCCGGTTCGCCGTAGGTGATCGGCGGCGGGTTTTCCAGGCCCTTGAATTGGTGCGAGCGCGTATCGGACTGGCCGATGTCGGCGCCGATGTAGTCACCCGAAAGCAGGGTGTCGATGCCGGACACGCCCCCCGCGCCAATGCGCGGCCTGACCACCCAGAACTTTGAGTCTTCACGGGTGAAGCTTTCAGCCTGCTTGACCAGTTTGATGGTGGCATTGACGCTTTTCTGGTCATCACTCAAGGCCACGTCGGAGACTTGGCCGATCACCACATTGCGGTATTTGACCTCGGTTTTGTTGGCGGTCAGGCCGCTGCCGGTCTTGAAGTTGAGGACGATGGTAGGGCCTTGCTGGAGCATGCTGTGAATGACCAGCGACAGCCCCACCAATACCGCAACAATCGGCACGATCCATACCAGCGAAACGCTGAAACGCTGCGTCTTGATCGCAGGCGACCCGGCGGGGGTGTCAGCCTTGTGTAACGTCATCCGAGGTTTCCTCGTTGTGTGGGTTTTCCCAGATCAGCCGTGGGTCGAAACTCATGGCTGCGAGCATTGTAAACACGACCACCAAGCCAAAAAACAGAATGCCCAGGCGCGGCTCGATGGTGCCCAGCGCCTGGAACTTCACCAGTGCGGCCACCAGCGCTACCACGATCACATCGAGCATTGACCAGTAACCAATCAGCTCGATAAACCGAAACAGCTTCGAACGTTGCCTGCGCGCCCACAGGCTGTTGCGCTGCACGGTAACCAGCAGCAGCGTCAACGACACAAACTTGATGCCGGGCACCGCAATGCTGGCGATGAAAATGATCAGGGCGATGTCCCAGGCGCCATGCTGCCAGAACTCCAGTACGCCGCTCATGATAGTGCTGTCCGCGCCCGAGCCGAGCATGTTGGTGTTCATCACCGGTAATAAATTCGCCGGAACATAAAACGCGAGCGCGGTGAGCATGAACGCCCAGGTGCGTGTCAGTGAGCGCACCTTGCGCCGGTGCAAGGGCGCGCCGCAGCGTTCGCACTCGGTGGGCTCGGTGCTCATGTCGCAGGCATGGCCACAGGTGTGGCACAGGCACAGGTTGAGTTCGCGGGCAGTTGGCGGCGGCTTCATACGCTGTCCCACAGGTCACGCACGTCGCGCCCGGCAATGCGGATCAGCAGCAGGCTGAGGGCGCCCAGCGCAAACAGCCCGGTGCCGGGCGCCACATCGAGCATGCCGGCCAGCTTGAACACCGCGACCATGGCCGCCAGCAGGCAAACTTCGAGCATGCTCCACGGCCTCAGCGCTTCGAGCCAGCGCATGCACAGCTTGAACGCCGGTGAGCGCTTGCCGGACAGGGCGAAACTTAACACCCATATCAGCAACAGCAGTTGAAACACCGGCGCGATGATGATGGAAATGGCCGCCACCAAGGCAATAAAGGTGATCGGCCCCAGGCTCAGTGCCACGACTGAATCCCATAAGGTCGCGCTGCTTTTCAAACCTTGCAGGCTGATGCTCATTACCGGGTAAAAGTTAGCGAAGGCCCACAGCACGGCGGCGGTCACGGTCAGGGCGAGCCGTTGTTGCACCGACAGGCCGTTGTAGCGCTGCAGCACGCCTGAGCAGCGTGTGCACACGGCCTTTTGATGTTTGGCGAGCGTGACTTTTTCGTACACGCAGTCGCAGTGTTCGCAGATGACCCGTTTATTCGGCATAAGTCGTGCTCCAAACGCGACGCGCTGCGGTGCTGGATGTTGCTCTTGGTTTAATCGCGGATGAGTAGCTTACCAGTTGCCGCATCACCCGCCTGATCCCTTGCGCAGCAGGGGCAACGTCCATTATCCGTGATTAGCCGCAAGCGATGGCGAGAACAGCAAAAAGCCAAATCGTTCCCTCCCGGCCGTCGAGAGTGGCAAATAGACGCACCCTAGCATTGTATTGCCATGGCGGAGCCGCTAATGTGAGCGCAAATTTTATCCTCGCTCCAGTTTCTTAAGGTTTAACGCCTGGAAGCAGGGCCAAGTATTCATAGTTTCTCAAGCAGCTGAAGACAACCTACAAGAAGTCAGCGCAGGGGGCATGAGAGTTAGGTCGATGCAGTTTATTGGCCTGTATGTTCATCCCNCCCGCCGGGTCTGCGATTGCCCGCTTTTGTGGCAAGCCGTGAGCCGTAAAACCGTACGTTTGCGGCGGGCAGGCGGATGACCTTCTATCCTGGAAATCACAGTATGTTGAAGAAAGCGAACAAGGCCCTGTTGGGCCTGGCCTTGTCTATGGGCCTTATGCAGGCTCATGCGGCAGAGACCAAAAAAGTCGACGTGTTGCTGGTTGGCGGCGGCATCATGAGTGCCACCCTCGGTGTTTGGCTTAACGAACTCGAGCCAGGCTGGACCATGGAAATGGTCGAGCGCCTTGATGGCGTTGCCGAAGAAAGCTCCAACGGCTGGAACAACGCCGGTACGGGCCACTCTGCGCTGGCCGAGTCCAACTACACCCCGTATGGCAAAGACGGCAAGATCGAAATCGCCAAAGCGATCGAGATCAACGAGGCCTTTCAGGTTACTCGTCAGTTCATGGCCTGGCAGGTCAAGTCGGGCGTGTTGAAAAACCCGCATTCCTTCATCAACACCACCCCGCACATGAGCTTCATGTGGGGCGACGATAACGTCAAGTTCCTGAAAGAGCGCTACGAGGCACTGCAGCGCAGCCCACTGTTCGCCGGCATGCAATACAGCGAAGATCAGGCGCAGATCAAACAATGGGTTCCGCTGATGATGGAAGGGCGTGACCCCAAGCAGAAAATCGCGGCTACCTGGACGCCGATCGGCACCGACGCGAACTGGGGTGAAGTCACTCGCCAGTACGTTGCTGCCCTGCAAACCAAGCCTAACTTCAGCCTGAAGTTGTCCAGCGAAGTGGAAGAAATCACTCGCAACAAGGACGGCGGCTGGCACGTCGAATACAAAAACCTGAAAGACGGCACCACCCACGCCACTGATGCGAAATTCGTGTTCATCGGCGCAGGCGGCGGCGCATTGAAGCTGCTGCAAAAAGCCGACATCCCTGAAGCCCGCGATTATGGTGGCTTCCCGGTAGGTGGCTCGTTCCTGGTGACCGAAAACCAAGACATCGCCATGCAGCACATGGCCAAGGCATACGGCATCGCTTCGACCGGCGCACCGCCCATGTCCGTACCGCACCTGGATACCCGTGTACTGGACGGCAAGCGTATGGTGCTGTTCGGGCCATTCGCGACGTTCTCCACCAAGTTCCTCAAAAACGGTTCGTACTTCGACCTGTTGTCGACCACCACGCCGCATAACGTGTGGCCAATGACCAAAGTCGGCGTTGAGCAGTATCCGCTGATCGAATACCTCGCAGGCCAGTTGATGATGTCGGATGACGACCGCTTCAACGCGCTGAAAGAGTATTTCCCGCACGCCAAAAAAGAAGACTGGCGCTTGTGGCAAGCTGGCCAGCGCGTACAGATCATCAAGCGTGATGCCGATAAAGGCGGTGTGTTGAAGCTGGGTACCGAGGTTGTGTATTCCCAGGACCGCACCATCGCTGGCCTGCTGGGCGCTTCGCCAGGTGCCTCGACCGCTCCACCGATCATGATCGATGTGCTGGAAAAGGTCTTCAAGGACAAGGTCGCGACGCCTGCCTGGCAGGAGAAGATGCACCAGATCGTGCCGAGCTACGGTACCAAGCTTAATGAGTCGCCAGCGCGCGTTCAGCAAGAATGGGACTACACCGCTGAGGTTCTGCAACTGAGCAAGCCGCCAGTGATCGACGTGACGGCCTACTCCAATGCGATCCCTGCTCCGGCCAAGCCTGCTGCTCCGCAGGAGAGCAAACCGGCTCAGGACATGGCGCTTTAAAGCGGCCTGACCTGAAAAGAGTCCGGCGGGTGCTGTAACTGCTGTTACTTGAGCAGTTGAGCACGCGCTGGCCTTACTTAAAAATCCGATGCCATGGCCTGGCATCGGATTTTTTTATGCCTGTTCAGTGGGGTTAACCCGCAGCATCCCCAGCGTGCGTTCAGCCCGCGTCTGCTACCTTTTCACTGCCGGTAAGCGCGGCCAATGTTTTGTCGACGCTTAAAAAGTGCCCACGGAATTTTTACCGTTTGTCGCGTTCAAAACTCGGCACAGGCCCATTGCCGATGTCCTCTGCACCACAGAATGCAAAAGTAGGAGCTTTCCTCATGTTCACGCCACGTCGTCTTCTTGTTGTTGCCACCGCCGTAGCCCTTTTGTCCGGCTGCGCTTCACCTAATCCTTATGATGGCAGCCAAGGGCAAGCAAATAACCAAACGCAAGGCGGTATGAGCAAAACTGCCAAGTACGGCGGCCTGGCTGCATTGGCCGGTGGTTTGGCGGGTGCCGCAATCGACCATAACAACCGTGGCAAGGGCGCTCTGATTGGCGCCGCCGTCGCAGGTCTGGGTGGCGCAGGTTATGGCTACTACGCCGACCAGCAAGAAAAGAAACTGCGTGAGAGCATGGCCAACACCGGCGTTGAGGTGCAGCGCCAAGGCGATCAGATCAAGCTGATCATGCCGGGTAACATCACCTTCGCGACCAACTCGGATGCGATTTCCAGCAGCTTCTACACGCCGCTGAATAACCTCGCGGGCTCGCTCAAGCAGTTCAACCAGAACACCATCCAGATCGTTGGCTACACCGACAGCACCGGCAGCCGCCAGTTGAACATGGACCTGTCCCAACGCCGTGCGCAAAGCGTGGCCAACTACCTGACCTCGCAAGGCGTGAGCCCGACCAACTTGAGCGCACGCGGTGCCGGCCCGGATAACCCGATTGCCAGCAACGCCGACGTGAATGGCCGTGCGCAGAACCGTCGCGTAGAGGTTAACCTCGGCCCGATCCCCGGCCAGCAATATGGCCAGCCTGCTCAGCAGCAGCAGCAGCAACAGCAACAGGCGCCACAGCAGAACAACCAGTTCCAGGGCAACCCGTACCAGCAGTACCAGTAAACGCTGGCCACTAAAAAGGGCGCCGTGCAGTCAATGCACGGCGCCCTTTTTTGTGGCGGTCGATTACCTCAGTCGATGTATTCGAAGACCTTCACGATTTTTTGCACACCAGACACGCCTTGTACCAAGTTGGAGGCGCGAGTGGCTTCTGCCTGGGTCAGCAGGCCCATCATGTAGACGATGCCGTTATCGGTGACGATTTTAATCCGCGAGCCGGGAATCGCACTGTCGGTGAGCATTTGCGCCTTGATCTTGGTGGTCAGCAAGGCGTCGTTGCTGATAGCCAACAGCGTGATCGGGTCCATCACTTGCAGTTCGTTATGGACCTTCTTCACCCGTTGCACGGTGGAGGCGGCTTGCTCGGCTTGAGCTTTGAGGTCGGCACGCGGCGTTTGGCCAGCGAGCAGTACAACGCCGTTGAAGCTGGTCACGACGATACGCGATGCGCCGTTGCCGAGGTCGGTAGCCGCCTTGGCGACGTTTACTTCGACCTTGGTTTCGATCAGCGAGTCGTCAATTTTGCTGCCGAATGTACGTGTGCCCTTGTCGTCCTGGATGGGGGTGTCACGTGTCGCGGTGATTGCCGTGCTGCAGCCGCTGATGGCAAGGCACAGCGTAATGGCCAAAAGGCTGAGGCGGTTAACGGTCATTCTTCACTCCCGAACAGTTGGCTGTCGATCAGATCGCACAGGCAGTGGATCGCCAGCAGGTGGACTTCCTGAATGCGTGCAGTGACATTGGCCGGGACGCGAATCTCTACGTCCTCGGGCAGCAGCAACGAGGCCATGCCGCCGCCGTCGCGCCCAGTCAATGCTACGACAATCATTTCGCGATCATGTGCGGCCTGGATCGCTTGAATAATGTTTGCCGAGTTGCCGCTGGTGGAGATCGCCAGCAGCACGTCGCCGGGTTGGCCCAGCGCGCGGATCTGCTTGGAGAAAATTTCGTTGTAGCTGTAGTCGTTGGCGATCGAGGTGATCGTCGACGAGTCAGTGGTCAAGGCGATGGCCGGCAGGCTTGGGCGCTCGCGCTCGAAGCGGTTGAGCAGCTCGGAGGAGAAATGCTGGGCATCACCGGCCGAACCGCCATTGCCGCACGAGAGCATTTTGCCCTCGTTGAGCAAGGCATTGACCATGACCTGACTGGCTTGCTCGATGTGCGGTGCAAGTACGTCCATCGCCTGTTGCTTGGTGTCGATGCTGGCCTGGAAAAGCTGGCGAATTCGGGATTGCATGTCCATCTGTGTGACCTTAAGTAGCGCGGCTGTTTGGCACAGTCATGTGCAGCCCGCAATGCAAAGAGCAAAAGTGTGGGGTGAAAATGTCTGGTGAATCAGCTGTCGAAGGCATTTTTCAGCCAGTTCGGATCAGCCGGGCCAGACGGTGTGCTTTCTATGGCAACCACATCGAAACGGCAGGGGGAGTCAGCCCAGCGATGCTCTTTGAGCAGGTAAAACTGCGCGGCGAGTATCAGCTTCTGACGCTTGCGCCCGTCGATACTGGCGAGCGCGCCACCCCATTGTGCGTGTTTTCTATAGCGGACTTCGACGAATACTACTGTATCGCCGTCAAGCATGACCAGATCAAGCTCACCGCGTTTACACAACCAGTTCTGCGCCAGAAGGCGCAGACCCTGTTGTTGCAGATAGTTGAGGGCTTGAAGTTCGGCATCCTTGCCGCTTTGAGCACTGGACCGCTCGGGCATCAGCGCGGGGTGTCCGGCAGGCGCTGGATTTCGCCGCCGACAAATTTGGCCCATGGCATCTGGCGATCAACGCGCTGGTTGGCGCTGACGCCCAGGCTGCCCGAAAGACCGTCAACGCGCGTGTCCGGCAATGCCTTGAGCTGGCCCAGGCGCGGCGCCAGGCGGTAGGCATCAACGCCCATCGCGTACAGGCGGCCGAGGCTGCCGTTGGCTTGGGGCCATTGGGCGGTCACCTGGTTGCGCAGCGGGTCAGTGGTGTTGAGCAACCACGGTGTTTCGCAGAACATCACGTTAGTCATGTCCAGGTACTGGTTCTTGTCGCCGCTGGCGCTGAACACGTGTGAGGTCGCGTACACAGGCACATCACCGGCGTACTGGAAGTTCAGCGTCGGCTTGATCTGTTGGGCCAGTTGCGGCGTAACCGCCATGAAGATGAACTCGATGTCCTGGCGGCGCGACGGCTGCGCCGCTACATCGGCACCGACGGTGTTTTGCAGGCTCTTGGCGCGACCTTCGCTTTTACGCAGTTGGAACAGGTCGGCAATTTGTTGGGCGAGGGCAACCGGCTGGTCAACGTACTCGACGCCGACGACGGTGCCGCCATTGGCTTCCCAATCCTGGCGGAACGCTCTGTAGACACGCTCGCCCCATTCGCCTTTGGGCACCATGGCGGCGGCGCGGTGCAGGCCATCGGCGCGGGCGCGGCGCGAGACTTCGCGGGCTTCGTCTTCAGCGGCCAAGCCGAACTGGAACAGTTGCGGCGGGCTTTGATCGGTTTCGCTGTAGTTCAGCGCCAGGGTGGTAATCGGCAATTGCGCGCGTGCGCTGAGTTGCTTGACCAGCGGTTTTTCGAGCGGGCCGATCACCAATTGCACACCGGCGGCCTGGGCCTTGGCGTAAAAGTCATCAAGCGAGGTCAGGCGCGAGGTGTCATAGAACTCGATGACCGGCGGTTTTTGCCCGGCTTGTTCAGCCTGGTAGTGAGCCGCCATGAAGCCTTCGCGCAGGGCTTTGGCAACACCGGCCAGCGGGCCGTCCTGCGGCAGCAGCAGGGCGATTTTGTTCAGCGGTTGGCTCGCCAGCTCCTTGAGCTTGGTCAGCGGGGTCGGCAGGTTCACCGCCGCTGGGTGGCCAGGGTTTTGCGCACGCCACGTGTCGATGGCCGCTTGCTGTTGCTCCAGCGTGCCCGCGCCCTTGACCGCTTGGGCCAGACTGATCCAGCCGTCGAGTGTCGGGTTGCCGCTGGCTTGCAACTGTTCGGCAGGCAGTGCGGCAATCAGCGCCCAGATGGCTTCGTGGTTGCTTTTGGCGGCATCACCACTCAGCAGCGGGGCCATGGCGACACGCTCGCGAGCGGCAGCCAGGGTCTGGCCATCGGCTTCATAAGCGCGTGCATGCACGGTGCCGGTGCGGATCTGCTGGTCTGTCGGCAGCTCCTTCAGGCTTTGCAGGCTGGCGTGGTTGAGTGCCGTCAACGCGGCCTTGGGCTGATTGCGCGCCATGGCCAGTTCGGCCGCCAGCGTGCTGGCAAATATTTGCGCGGCTGGCTTCAGGACACCCAACGGCACTTGCGCAAGAATCTGCGACGAGCGGCCAGGGTTGTTCTGGTGGTAAGCCAGGTCAGCCGCGCTCAGGCGCAGCAACGCGGCCTTTTCCGGCGTGCTGGCGGCGGTGGCCTGTTCGAGCAGTTGCTCGATACTGGCATCCGGGGTCCGTGGGAGGTCGCCAAGGCTGGATGAGGGCGAGCTGGAACACGCGGCCAATAAGGCAGCGAGGCAGAGGGCGGAGAGCAGCCGTAGGCAAGCGATCATGTAAGTGTTCCTGATACCGATCAAGTGAGCGTGGAAGTGTACCCAAGCACTGGCCCAGGCGCGATGTTAGTGGCATTAAACCGTCGATTTAGGTCGTGCAATTGTTGCAAACGGCCATCGACAGCTGAAAAGGCAATGGCGTTGAGGGCATATTTTAAGGGCGCCTACGCGCTACAATGGCACTTTTGCCAACCATCGAGGTGTGCGTTTTGACTGCTCCAGGTCCTTTGAATTCCACTGCAGGCTCGCTATTTGTGGTGGCGACGCCCATTGGCAACCTGGACGACATCAGTGCTCGGGCGCTTAAAGTGTTGCGCGAGGTTAAATTGGTCGCGGCGGAAGACACACGGCACTCCCAGCGTTTAATGCAGCATTTTGGTATCAGCACGCCATTGGCTGCGTGCCACGAGCATAACGAGCGCGAAGAAGGCAGCCGTTTTATCACCCGTCTATTGGCCGGTGATGATGTGGCGTTGATCTCCGATGCCGGCACGCCGTTGATTTCCGACCCTGGCTACCACCTCGTGCGCCAGGCGCGCGCGGCTGGTATCAATGTAGTGCCTGTTCCGGGAGCGTGCGCGCTGATTGCTGCTTTATCTGCTGCTGGGTTGCCATCGGACCGGTTTATCTTCGAGGGTTTCCTGCCGGCCAAGGCCGTTGGGCGGCGCGCGCGCCTTCAAGCCCTGAAGGAAGAACCGCGCACGCTGATCTTTTACGAAGCCCCGCACCGCATCCTCGAATGCCTGCAAGACATGGAACTGGTGTTCGGTGGCGAGCGCCTGGCGCTGCTGGCCCGCGAGTTGACCAAAACCTTCGAAACCCTCAAGGGCTTGCCGCTGGAAGAACTGCGCGCGTTTGTCGAGGGCGATAGCAACCAGCAGCGTGGCGAATGTGTGGTGTTGGTAGCGGGCTGGACGGCACCGGAGAATGAGGACGCGGTCGGCAGTGAGGCCATGCGTATTCTGGATTTGCTGCTTAAAGAGATGCCGCTGAAGCGGGCGGCCGCACTGGCGGCGGAAATTACCGGGGTGCGAAAAAATGTGCTGTATCAAGTGGCGCTTGATAAACAGAAGGGCGAATAGTTCCGGGGTTAAACCGGTATTCCGTCTGAACGTGATGGCATTGCTGCACTTTTAATACTTGTCCTAAGCCCCTCGTGCCGTTAACCTTTGCGGCGGAGAGTCGATTGGACAGTCGCTGCCCTCTATGAAAATTAGGGGGGGGAGGAAAGTCCGGGCTCCATAGGGCGAAGTGCCAGGTAATGCCTGGGAGGCGTGAGCCTACGGAAAGTGCCACAGAAAATAACCGCCTAAGCACTTCGGTGCCGGTAAGGGTGAAAAGGTGCGGTAAGAGCGCACCGCACGACTGGCAACAGTTCGTGGCTAGGTAAACCCCACTTGGAGCAAGACCAAATAGGGTCCCAAGGCGTGGCCCGCGCTGGGACCGGGTAGGTTGCTAAAGATGTCCAGTGATGGCCATCGTAGACGAATGACTGTTCAAGACAGAACCCGGCTTACAGATCGACTCTCCACCTTTTTTCCTTCTGTCCGAATCTCGGTCAGAAACCCGGTAGTAACGCAAGAATCCTTCCCTGCCAAATCATTGGCAGATGCGTCTTCGTAATACCAAAAAAATCTTACTCTTAATAAATCACTTTAACTTTAAGCCCTAGCTCTATGAGCTATTTGCGGTTGTTGAGTCAAAAACCTCGTCGAACTCTGGTTTCTCCTCCTTTTACGCTCCTAAATCTCCGTTCTGTAAGGCTTTTCCTTGAATCCGCGCCTTGACGGTGTGGTGGGCGCATTCCTATAGTGTGCGCAAGTGGCGGAAAGTGGCACAAAGTGGGTTTTTTGAACGTAAAACGCTAAAATTTGGAGAAACGCACCTGTGTTTCGCGGAGCTAACGCTATCAGTCTCGATGCAAAAGGCCGTCTCGCTATGCCGAGCCGGTATCGTGACGAGCTGATTTCGCGAAGTTCCGGGCAATTAATCATCACCATTGATGCCGTTGACCCTTGTTTATGTGTTTACCCGCTTGATGAGTGGGAGTTGATTGAAACCAAACTGCGCGCTCTGCCTTCATTGCGTGAAGAAAACCGCCGCCTGCAACGCTTGCTGATTGGTAATGCCGTCGACCTCGAACTCGATGGCAGTGGCCGTTTCCTGGTGCCGCCGCGTTTGCGCGAGTACGCCAAGCTCGACAAGCACGCAATGCTGGTCGGCCAACTGAACAAGTTCCAATTGTGGGACGAAGGTGCCTGGGACGCTGTTTCTGCAGCTGACCTGGCGGCTATTCAACAACCGGGCGCTATGCCTGATGAACTGCGTGATTTGATCCTGTGACTATTGATAGCGGCTTTAACCACATCACCGTACTGCTTGACGAAGCCGTTGAGGCTCTCGCCGTACGCGCGGATGGCTGCTATTTGGATGGCACGTTCGGCAGGGGCGGGCACAGCCGGTTGATACTCAGCCAGCTCGGGCCAGACGGCAAGCTCCTCGGGTTTGACAAAGACCCTCAAGCGATTGCCACCGGGCAAGCGCTAGCGGCCGAAGACGGCCGCTTTGTCGTTGTACAGCGCAGCTTTGCCGAGCTGGGTGCCGAAGTCGCCGAGCGCGGCATGGCAGGCAAGGTGGCCGGGGTTTTGCTCGACTTGGGCGTGTCCTCGCCGCAACTCGATGACCCGGAACGCGGTTTCAGTTTCATGAACGACGGCCCGCTGGACATGCGCATGGACCCGACGCGCGGCGTCAGTGCTGCCCAGTTCATCGCCACCGCGCCCCACGAAGAAATTACCCGTGTGTTCAAAGAGTACGGTGAAGAACGTTTCGCCGGCCGCATGGCACGTGCCGTGGTCGAGCGCCGCGAAATCCAGCCGTTTGAACGCACCGCTGACTTGGCCGAAGTGCTGAAAGTCGCCAACCCGGCATGGGAAAAGGGCAAGAACCCGGCGACCCGTGCGTTTCAGGGCCTGCGCATTCACGTCAACAACGAACTGGGCGACCTTGAGGCTGGCCTCGAAGCCGCGCTGGAAGCCCTCGAAGTTGGCGGTCGCCTGGTAGTGATCAGCTTCCACTCGCTGGAAGACCGCATCGTCAAACTGTTCATGCGCCGCCTGGTCAAGGGCGAGTCGGATAACCTGCCGCGCAACCTGCCGGTACGTTTTGAAGCCTTCGTGCCGAAAATTAAAATCCATGGCAAAGCGCAGTTCGCTTCTGAAGCTGAACTCAAGGCCAACCCACGTTCGCGCAGCGCTGTCATGCGTGTCGCGGAGAAGTTGCGGTGAGCAAGCTTTTCGCCAAACCCCTGCCGGGCGGCAGCTTCTTTATGTTGCTGCTGTTTGTCGGCGTGCTGGTGTCCGCGATTGCGGTGTCCTACAGCGCCCACTACAACCGCCAACTGCTCAATACCCTGTATGGGGAGTTGAGCGTGCGTGACAAAGCGCAAGCGGAATGGGGTCGGCTGATTCTCGAACAAAGCACCTGGACCGCGCATAGCCGCATTGAAGTGCTGGCGACTGAGCAGTTGAAGATGCACATTCCAAGCGCGGCCGACGTTCGCATGGTGGCGCCATGATGAAGCTCGAGGGTGCACTCTACCCGTGGCGCTTCCGCCTGATGATCGGCCTGCTGGCGCTGATGGTCAGCGCGATTGCCTGGCGCATCATCGACCTGCAAGTGATCGATCGTGACTTCCTGATCGGTCAGGGCGACGCGCGTAGCCTGCGGCATATCCCGATTCCTGCGCACCGCGGTTTGATCACCGACCGTAACGGCGAACCGCTGGCCGTGAGTACGCCGGTGACCACGCTGTGGGCCAACGCCAAGGAACTGCAAACCGCCAAGGAAAAATGGCCACAGCTGGCGTCCGCCCTGGGCCAGGACCCGAAAGCCTTGGCCGAGCGCCTGGAAGCCCAAGCCAACAAAGAATTCATCTACCTGGTTCGCGGGCTCACGCCTGAGCAGGGCCAGCAAGTGCTCGACCTCAAGATCCCTGGTGTCTACGGCATCGAGGAATTTCGCCGTTTCTACCCGGCCGGTGAAACCACCGCGCATATGGTCGGCTTTACCGACATTGATGACCATGGCCGCGAAGGTGTAGAGCTGGCCTACGATGAATGGCTGGCGGGTGTGCCTGGCAAACGGCAGGTCATCAAGGACCGGCGCGGCAGATTGATCAAGGATGTGCAAGTCACCAAGAACGCCAAGGCTGGCAAGCCCTTGGCGTTGTCGATTGACCTGCGCCTGCAGTACCTGGCCAACCGCGAGCTGCGTAACGCGATCATCGAGAACGGCGCCAAGGCCGGCAGCCTGGTGATCATGGACGTGAAGACCGGCGAGATCCTCGCCATGGTCAACCAGCCGACCTACAACCCGAACAACCGTCGCAACCTGCAACCGGCGATGATGCGTAACCGCGCAATGATCGACGTGTTTGAGCCAGGTTCGACCATGAAAGCCATTTCCATGAGCGCCGCTCTGGAAACCGGGCGCTGGAAGCCGAGCGACAAGGTCGAGGTGTACCCAGGCACGCTGCAGTTGGGCAAATACACCATTCGTGACGTATCGCGTACCGAAGGCCCGGTGCTCGATTTGACCGGTATTTTGATCAACTCCAGTAACGTCGGCATGAGTAAGGTCGCCTTCGATATTGGCGGCGAAACCATTTATCACCTCGCGCAGAAAATCGGTTTGGGCCAACCCACCGGTCTCGACTTCCCCGGCGAGCGCGTGGGCAACCTGCCGAACTACCGCGACTGGAAAAAAGCCGAGACCGCCACGCTGTCCTACGGCTACGGCCTGTCGGTGACCGCGATCCAACTGGCGCATGCTTTCTCTGTATTGGCCAATAACGGTCGGATGGTTCCTTTAAGTCTGATCCACGTAGACGAAGCGCCGAAGGCCACCCAGGTGATTCCGGAAAACGTCGCCAAGACCATGCAAGGCATGCTGCAACAAGTGATCGAAGCACCGCGCGGCGTCTTCCGTGCGCAGGTGCCGGCGTATCACGTGGCAGGCAAGTCGGGTACCGCGCGTAAAACTTCGGTGGGCACCAAGGGCTATGCCGAAAACTCTTATCGTTCGCTGTTCGCAGGCTTCGGCCCGATGAGCGACCCGCGCTACGCCATCGTGGTCGTGATTGATGAGCCGAGCAAGGCCGGCTACTTCGGTGGCCTGGTCTCGGCGCCGGTGTTCAGCAAAGTGATGTCCGGCACCCTGCGCCTGATGAACATCACGCCGGACAACCTGCCGCCGACTCAACAGGCGAACGCCGGGCCACCGGCCGCTGCTGCCAAAGCCAATGGAGGGCGCGGCTGATGTCTCTTAGCTTGAACAAAATTTTTGCACATGCCGGCCGCGATCTGCTGATTCGCGAGTTGAGCCTGGACAGCCGTAATGTACGCGCCGGTGACCTGTTCCTGGCGGTGCCTGGCGGCAAGTTCGATGGCCGTGCGCACATCGCCGATGCGTTGCAGCGCGGTGCGGCGGCAGTGGCGTATGAAGTGGAAGGCGCCACCGTGCTGCCGATCACCGACGTTCCGTTGATTCCGGTCAAAGGCCTGGCGGCGCAACTGTCGGATATTGCCGGGCGTTTTTATGGCGACCCGAGCCGTCAATTGAACCTGGTGGGCGTGACCGGCACCAATGGCAAAACCAGTGTGACCCAACTGGTCGCGCAAGCGCTTGACCTGCTGGGCCAGCACTGCGGCATTGTCGGCACGCTGGGCACCGGTTTTTATGGCGCGCTGCAAAGCGGCATGCACACCACGCCCAACCCGATTGCGGTACAAGCTACCTTGGCCGACCTGAAAAAGGCCGGTGCCAAGGCGGTCGCCATGGAAGTCTCCTCCCACGGCCTCGACCAGGGGCGCGTTACGGCCTTGGCCTTTGACGTGGCGGTGATGACCAACTTGTCGCGCGACCACCTTGACTACCACGGCACCCTGCAAGCCTATGCCGCGGCCAAGGCCAAGCTGTTTGCCTGGAATGATTTGAAGTGCCGAGTGGTCAACCTCGATGACGCATTCGGTCGCCAGCTGGCTGCCGAAGACAGCGAGCCGCGCCTGATCAGCTACAGTCTGGAAGACGCCAGCGCTTACCTGTATTGCCGCGAAGCCCAATTTAACGACGAAGGCGTGCGCGCCACGTTGGTTACGCCACAAGGCGAGCATCACTTGCGCAGCACCTTGCTCGGGCGCTTCAACCTGAGCAACGTGCTTGCCGCCATCGGCGCGCTGCTCGGCCTGGATTACGCGCTGGATGAAATCCTGCGTGTGCTGCCCAAGCTCGAAGGCCCGGTCGGTCGCATGCAGCGTTTGGGTGGCGGCACCCAGCCGCTGGTGGTGGTCGATTACGCGCACACCCCGGACGCACTGGAAAAAGTCCTCGAAGCCCTGCGCCCACACGCCAAGGGCAAATTGCTTTGCCTGTTCGGCTGCGGCGGTGACCGTGATCGCGGCAAACGCCCGTTGATGGCCGAGATTGTCGAGCGTTTGGCCGATGGCGTGCTGGTGACCGACGACAACCCGCGCAGCGAAGCCCCACGCCAGATTTTTGATGACATTCGTGCAGGCTTTAACGACGCGTCCAAGGTGACCTTCGTCGCCGGTCGCGGCGCAGCCATTGCCCAACTGATCGCCGGAGCCAGCGCCGATGACGTGGTGGTACTGGCCGGTAAAGGCCACGAGGACTACCAGGAAATCAACGGCGAACGCCAGGCTTTCTCCGATCTGGTCGAGGCCGAGCGCGCCCTGGCTGCCTGGGAGCTTGCCCATGCTTAAAGCGATGAAGTTCAGCGAACTCACCCAGGCCCTGTCGGCCCGCGTAGTGTCGAGCGATTGCAGCTTCGACGGCGTCAGTATCGACAGCCGTAATATCCAGCCGGGGCAATTGTTTGTCGCGCTGACGGGCCCGCGTTTCGATGGTCACGACTACCTGAATGAAGTCGCCGCCAAAGGTGCCGTCGCCGCCTTGGTGCAGCGTGAAGTGGCAGATTCGAGCTTGCCGCAATTGTTGGTCGCCGACACTCGCCTGGCCCTTGGGCAACTCGGTGCACTGAACCGCGCCGCCTTTAACAAGCCGGTTGCGGCAGTCACTGGCTCCAGCGGCAAAACCACGGTCAAGGAATTGCTGGCCGGCATTCTGCGTACGCGTGGGCCGGTACTGGCGACCCGTGGCAACCTGAACAATGATTTCGGCGCGCCGCTGACCCTGCTCGAACTGGCCCCGGAACATACGGCGGCGGTGATCGAACTGGGTGCTTCGCGCGTCGGCGAAATCGCCTACACCGTGGCGCTGACCAAGCCTCACGTAGCAATTATCAACAACGCCGGTACTGCGCACGTTGGCGAGTTCGGCGGCCCGCAAAAAATCGTCGAAGCCAAGGGCGAAATCCTTGAAGGCCTTGATGCTTCGGGCACCGCCGTATTGAACCTCGACGACAAGGCTTTCGAAACCTGGCGTGTACGCGCCGCCGGGCGCAAGGTCTTGACGTTTGCCGTGCTCAACGCGGCGGCTGATGTTCACGCCTCTGCGGTCACCGTCGATGCGCGTGGTTGCCCCTCCTTTACCTTGCACACCCCGCAAGGTAACGAACACGTGCAACTGAATTTGCTCGGCAACCATAACGTCGCGAATGCCTTGGCCGCCGCTGCTGCTGCGCACGCCCTGGGTGTCTCGCTGTTCGGTATCGCCACCGGCTTGGGCGCGGTGCAGCCGGTCAAGGGCCGTACGGTCGCGCAACTGGCGAGCAATGGTATGCGGGTGATCGACGACACCTACAACGCCAACCCGTCCTCGGTTAATGCCGCTGTTGACCTGCTCAAAACATTTGCCGGGCGCAAGGTTTTGGTACTCGGTGACATCGGCGAGCTGGGCGATTGGGCTGAGCAAGGCCATCGCGAAGTCGGTGCCTACGCCAGCGATAAAGTCGACGCCCTGTATGCGGTCGGCCCGAACATGGCACACGCGGTTGATGCGTTCGGCCTGGGTGCGCGGCATTTTGCGACCCAAGCCGAGTTGATTCAGGCGCTGAGTGCGGCTGAGCAAGACCCACACACCACTATTTTGATCAAGGGATCGCGCAGCGCGGTGATGGAAAACGTCGTCGCGGCTTTGTGTGGCTCAAGTACGGAGAAACATTAATGCTGCTGCTGCTGGCTGAGTATCTGCAACAGTTCCACAAAGGCTTCGCGGTCTTTCAGTACCTGACCCTGCGCGGGATTCTGGGTGTGCTGACCGCGCTGTCTCTGTCGCTGTTCCTGGGGCCGTGGATGATCCGCACCCTGCAGAACCTGCAAATTGGTCAATCGGTTCGTAATGACGGCCCGCAGTCGCACCTGTCCAAATCCGGCACCCCGACCATGGGCGGCGCGCTGATCCTGTCGTCTATCGGCATCAGCACCTTGCTCTGGGCTGACTTGCACAACCGTTACGTCTGGACGGTGTTGCTGGTGACCCTGTTGTTCGGCGCCATCGGCTGGGTGGACGACTACCGCAAGGTCATCGAGAAAAACTCCAAGGGGCTGCCAAGCCGCTGGAAGTATTTCTGGCAGTCGGTGTTCGGCCTCGCCGCCGCGATCTTCCTTTACACGACGGCGCCGAGCGCAGTCGAGACCACCTTGATCATCCCGATGCTCAAGGACGCCAGCATCCCGCTGGGCATCGGTTTTGTGGTGCTGACCTACTTTGTGATCGTCGGCTCCAGCAACGCGGTCAACCTGACCGACGGCCTCGACGGTTTGGCGATCATGCCGACCGTGATGGTCGGCGGTGCGCTGGGCATTTTCTGCTACCTGTCGGGTAACGTGAAATTCGCCGAATACCTGCTGATCCCTTATGTGCCGGGCGCGGGTGAGCTGATTGTGTTCTGCGGCGCGCTGATCGGTGCCGGCCTCGGGTTCCTGTGGTTCAACACCTACCCGGCGCAAGTTTTCATGGGCGACGTCGGCGCACTGGCGCTGGGCGCAGCCTTGGGCACCATCGCGGTGATCGTCCGCCAGGAAATCGTGCTGTTCATCATGGGCGGTGTGTTCGTGATGGAAACCCTGTCGGTGGTCATCCAGGTGGCCTCCTTCAAATTGACCGGGCGCCGGGTATTTCGCATGGCGCCGATTCACCACCACTTTGAACTCAAGGGCTGGCCCGAGCCGCGCGTGATTGTCCGTTTCTGGATCATCACCGTGATTCTGGTATTGGTCGGCCTTGCCACCCTGAAACTGAGGTAGAAACGAGTGTCCCTGATCGCTTCAGACCACTTCCGCATCGTTGTCGGCCTCGGCAAGAGCGGCATGTCCCTGGTTCGCTTCCTGGCGAACCGGGGCACGTCGTTTGCCGTGGCCGATACGCGGGAAAATCCACCGGAGCTGGTCACGCTGCGCCGTGACTACCCGCACGTGGAAGTGCGTTGTGGCGAACTGGACGTCGAGTTTCTGTGCCGCGCCGACGAGCTTTACGTGAGCCCTGGCCTGGCCCTGGCAACGCCCGCTCTGCAAGCGGCAGCGGCGCGTGGCGTGAAGCTTTCGGGCGATATCGACCTGTTCGCGCGTAACGCGAAAGCGCCGATTGTGGCCATCAGCGGTTCGAACGCCAAAAGCACCGTGACCACACTGGTTGGCGACATGGCGGTTGCGGCCGGCAAACGCGTGGCGGTGGGCGGCAACCTCGGCACACCGGCGCTGGACTTGCTGAGTGACGACGTCGAGCTGTACGTGATGGAGCTGTCGAGTTTCCAGCTGGAAACCACCCATGACCTCGGCGCTGAAGTGGCCACCGTGTTGAACGTCAGCGAAGACCACATGGACCGCTACAACGGCCTGCCGGCGTATCACTTGGCCAAGCACCGGATCTTCCGTGGCGCCCGGCAAGTAGTGGTCAACCGCCAGGATGCCCTCAGCCGTCCGTTGATGGGCGAGGGCCTGCCGTGCTGGACCTTCGGCCTGAGCAAACCCGACTTCAAAGCCTTCGGCATTCGCGAAGAGAACGGCGAGAAATACCTGGCCTTCGAATTCCAGAACCTGATGCCGGTGCGCGAGCTGAAAATCCGTGGCGCGCATAACCAGTCCAATGCCTTGGCGGCCTTGGCTTTGGGCCATGCCGTCGGCCTGCCGTTCGATGCCATGCTCTCCAGCTTGCGCACGTTCGGCGGGCTTGAGCATCGCTGCCAATGGGTACGCGACCTCAACGGCGTCAGCTATTACAACGACTCCAAAGCCACCAACGTCGGCGCCGCATTGGCTGCCATCGAAGGCTTGGGTGCCGACATCGACGGCAAGCTGGTGCTGATCGCCGGTGGCGACGGCAAAGGCGCCGACTTCAAGGACCTTAAAGGTCCTGTGGCTGCGCATTGCCGCGCCGTGGTGCTGATCGGCCGCGATGCCGATTTGATCGCTGCCGCCCTCGGCGACGCGGTGCCGCAAATTCGCGCGACCTCTTTGGACGCTGCAATTGCCCACTGCAAAGCCCTGGCTCAGCCAGGCGATGCGGTGCTGCTGTCGCCGGCATGCGCCAGTTTCGACATGTTCAAGCACTACGAAGAGCGCGGCCAGCTGTTCGCCCGCGCCGTGGAGGCCTTGGCATGAATTTCAGAAATATCATCAAGCCGTACCCGTCGCCGATCATCACCGGGCGTGGCATCGACCTTGATTTCCCGATGCTTGCCGGTTGCCTCGCGCTGCTTGGCCTTGGGCTGGTGATGATCACCTCGGCGTCCTCCGAAGTGGCCGCCGTGCAGTCGGGCAACACCCTGTACATGATGATCCGTCACTTGGTGTACCTGGTGATTGGCCTCGGTGCGTGCATTGTCACCATGATGATTCCCATCGCCACCTGGCAGCGCCTGGGTTGGTTGATGCTGATCGGTGCGTTCGGCCTGCTGATCATGGTGATCCTGCCGGGCATCGGGCGCGAGGTGAACGGTTCGATGCGCTGGATCGGCTTCGGTGCGTTCAACGTGCAGCCATCGGAAATCGCCAAGGTGTTCGTGGTGATCTACCTCGCCGGTTACCTGGTGCGCCGCCAGAAAGAAGTCCGCGAAAGCTGGATGGGCTTTTTCAAACCGTTCATCGTGCTGCTGCCAATGGCCGGCCTGTTGCTGATGGAGCCCGACTTCGGTGCCACCGTCGTGATGATGGGCGCGGCCGCAGCGATGCTGTTTCTCGGGGGCGTGGGCCTGTTCCGCTTCACCTTGATGGTGGTGCTGGCTGTGGCCGCCGTGACGGTGCTGGTGCAGGCGCAACCTTATCGCATGGCCCGTCTGATTACCTTTACCGACCCGTGGTCCGACCAGTTCGGTTCCGGCTACCAGTTGACCCAGGCGTTGATCGCTTTCGGTCGCGGCGAATGGTTGGGCGTGGGCCTGGGCAACAGCGTGCAGAAGCAGTTTTACCTGCCGGAAGCGCACACCGACTTCGTGTTCTCGGTACTCGCCGAAGAGCTCGGCGTGGTCGGTTCGCTGTGCACCGTGGCGCTGTTCGTGTTCGTGTGTGTACGCGGCATGTACATCGGCTTGTGGGCCGAGAAGGCCAAACAGTATTTCGCCGCGTACGTGGCGTACGGCTTGTCGTTCCTGTGGATCGGCCAGTTCCTGATCAACATCGGTGTGAACGTCGGCCTGCTGCCGACCAAGGGCCTGACCTTGCCGTTCCTCAGTTACGGCGGCAGTTCGTTGGTGATTTGCTGCGCGTGCCTCGGTTTGTTGCTGCGCATCGAGTGGGAGAGTCGAACCCACTTGGGCAGCGAAGAGATGGAGTTCAGCGAAAGCGACTTCGCCGAGGAGCCGACCCATGGGCGCTAACGTGCTGATCATGGCGGGCGGCACCGGGGGCCACGTGTTCCCGGCCCTGGCGTGCGCGCGTGAATTCCAGAACCGTGGCTACAGCGTGCACTGGTTGGGCACACCGCGCGGTATCGAAAACGAGTTGGTGCCAAATGCCGGTTTGCCGCTGCACCTGATTAACGTCACCGGCTTGCGTGGCAAGGGCAAATTATCCCTGCTCAAGGCGCCGTTTGTGCTGCTCAAGGCCGTGTGGCAAGCGCGCAAAGTGATTCGCCAATTGCAGCCGGTGTGCGTGCTCGGTTTCGGCGGTTATGTGACCGGCCCTGGTGGCGTGGCGGCCAAGCTCGCGGGCGTGCCGGTGATCGTGCACGAACAGAACGCCGTCGCCGGCACCGCCAACCGCTTGCTGGTGCCGTTGGCCGCGCGGGTGTGTGAAGCGTTTCCGAAGACCTTTAGCGCCTCGGGCAAATTGCGCACCACCGGTAACCCGGTGCGTACCGAACTGTTCATGGGCATCGCCCGCGAAGCACTGGTCGGGCGCAAGGCGCACTTGTTGATCCTGGGCGGAAGCCTGGGCTCCGAGCCCTTGAACACATTGCTGCCTGAAGCGCTGGCGCAACTTCCGCTGGAAGTGCGTCCGCACGTGTTCCATCAGGCTGGCAAGCAGCATGCTGAAGTCACCGCAACGCGTTATCGCGAAGCCGGTGTTGAGGCCAATGTGCAGCCCTTCATCAAAGACATGGCCCAAGCCTATGGCTGGGCCGACCTGGTGGTTTGCCGCTCCGGCGCGCTGACCGTCAGTGAACTGGCCGCCGCCGGTCTGCCGTCCTTGCTGGTGCCTTTGCCCCACGCGATCGACGATCACCAGACCCGCAACGCCGAATATTTGGCCGGGGAGGGCGCTGCCTTCCTGCTGCCGCAAAGAACGACTGGCGCCGCTGATTTGGCGGCACGCCTGACCGAGGTTTTGATGCAACCGGAACGACTCAACAGCATGGCGAGCACCGCAAGCCGCCTGGCCAAACCTGACGCAACCCGCACCGTGGTCGATATTTGCCTGGAGGTGGCCCATGGTTGAGAATCAGAAAGCCATGCCACAGCCGGAAATGCGCCGCATCCGTCGCATCCACTTCGTCGGCATCGGCGGCGTGGGCATGTGCGGGATTGCCGAAGTTCTGCTGAACCTCGGCTACCAGGTGTCCGGCTCTGACTTGAAAGAGTCGCCGGTCACCGACCGCCTGAAAACCTTCGGCGCGCACATCTTCATCGGCCACCGTGCCGAGAACGCGGCCGAGGCTGACGTACTGGTGGTTTCAAGCGCCGTGAACACCTCCAACCCGGAAGTCGCGACTGCCCTTGAGCGGCGTATTCCGGTGGTGCCGCGTGCCGAAATGCTCGCCGAGCTGATGCGCTATCGCCACGGCATTGCCGTCGCCGGTACGCACGGCAAAACCACCACCACCAGCCTGATCGCGTCGGTGTTCGCCGCCGGTGGCCTGGACCCGACATTCGTGATCGGTGGCCGTCTGAATGCCGCGGGCACCAATGCCCAGCTCGGCACCAGCCGTTACCTGATCGCCGAAGCCGATGAAAGTGACGCGAGCTTCCTGCACCTGCAGCCGATGGTTGCGGTGGTCACCAACATCGACGAAGACCACATGGCGACCTACGACGGTGACTTCAACAAGTTGAAGAAAACCTTCGTCGAGTTCCTGCATAACCTGCCGTTCTATGGCTTGGCCGTGGTGTGCCTGGACGACCCGGTGGTGCGCGAAATTCTGCCGCTGGTCAAACGTCCGACCGTGACTTACGGCTTCAGCGAAGACGCCGACGTGCGCGCGATCAACGTGCGCCAGGCAGGCATGCAAACCTACTTCACCGTGCTGCGCCCAGACCGCGAGCCGTTGGATGTGTCGGTCAACATGCCGGGCAACCACAACGTACTTAACTCCCTGGCGACCATCTGCATCGCTTCCGATGAAGGCGTCAGTGATGAAGCCATCGTCGAAGGCCTGTCGCGCTTCGCCGGTGTCGGCCGTCGCTTCCAGGTCTACGGCCAACTGCCGGTAGACGGCGGCGACGTGATGCTGGTCGACGATTACGGTCACCACCCAACCGAAGTCGCCGCGGTGATCAAAGCCGTACGCGGTGGCTGGCCGGAGCGCCGCCTGGTGATGGTTTACCAGCCGCACCGCTACAGCCGTACGCGCGACCTGTATGACGACTTCGTCAATGTATTGGCCGATGCCAACGTGCTGCTGTTGATGGAAGTCTACCCGGCCGGTGAAGAGCCAATTCCGGGCGCCGACAGCCGCAAGCTGTGCAACAGCATCCGTCAGCGTGGCCAGTTGGACCCGATCTACATCGAGCGTGGTGTAGACCTGGCGCCGATCGTCAAGCCGCTGCTGCGTGCCGGTGACATCCTGCTGTGCCAGGGCGCCGGCGACATCGGTGGTCTTGCGCCTAAATTGCTCGCGAGCCCGTTGTTCGCCGCTGTGCAGGGGACGTCGAAATGAGCATGAATTACGACAGCCTGTTTTCCACTATCACGCCTGCCGATTTCGGCCGCGTGGCGGTGTTGTTCGGCGGCAAGAGCGCTGAGCGCGAAGTGTCGCTCAAGTCCGGCAATGCGGTACTTGGAGCACTGCTGAGCGGCGGCGTGGATGCGTTCGGTATCGACGTGGGCGATGATTTTCTGGCTCGCCTGCAAGCTGAAAAAATCGACCGCGCCTTCATTATTCTGCACGGCCGTGGTGGTGAAGACGGCAGCATGCAGGGCTTGCTGGAGTGCGCCGGTATTCCTTACACCGGCAGCGGCATTCTTGCCTCGGCACTGGCCATGGACAAGTTGCGCACCAAGCAGGTGTGGCACAGTTTGGGCATTCCTACACCGCGTCACAGTGTTCTGTGCAGCGAAGACGATTGTATTTCTGCAGCAAAGGAACTGGGCCTGCCTTTGATCGTCAAACCAGCCCATGAAGGCTCCAGTATCGGCATGGCCAAAGTGAACTCGGCCGCCGAATTGATCGACGCATGGAAAGCGGCAAGTACCTATGATTCGCAAGTGATGGTGGAACAGTGGATTCAAGGTCCCGAGTTCACCATCGCCACCCTGCGTGGCCAGGTATTGCCGCCTATCGCATTGGGCACGCCCCATACCTTTTATGACTACGACGCCAAGTACGTGGCTTCCGATACTCAGTACCGGATTCCGTGTGGCCTTGACGCAAACAAGGAACAGGAATTGATGGACCTCACGGCGAAAGCCTGTGAGGCGCTGGGTATCGCCGGTTGGGCGCGGGCAGACGTGATGCAGGATGACCAAGGGAATTTCTGGTTCCTTGAAGTCAACACTGCTCCCGGCATGACCGACCACAGCCTGGTACCCATGGCAGCCCGTGCAGCCGGTCTGGATTTCCAGCAGTTGGTGCTGGCGATTCTAGCGGCAAGCATTGAGCCTAGAGGCTAAGAACATGAACGGCGCATCGCTTCGTCATCAGCCCCCACAAGCACCCGGCCGCAAGCCGGTGCCACGGGGTGCCAGCCGAATGGTGGCTAAAGAGCCGATGTCGGCGCGCCTGCCCAAAGCCAACTTTGGTTTTATCAAAGCGCTGTTCTGGCCGGTGTTGCTGGTGGTGTTGGGCTTCGGTACTTACGAGGGCGCACAGCGTCTGTTGCCGTATGCCGACCGCCCGATCACCAGGATCAGCGTGCAGGGCGACTTGAGTTACATCAGCCAGCAAGCGGTGCAGCAGCGTATCGGCCCGTTCCTGGCGGCGAGCTTCTTCACCATCGACCTGGCCGGTATGCGCTCAGAGCTGGAACAGATGCCGTGGATCGCCCACGCCGAAGTCCGCCGCGTATGGCCGGACCAAGTGACGATCCGCCTGGAAGAACAACTGCCCGTGGCCCGTTGGGGTGATGAGGCGCTGTTGAACAACCAGGGCCAAGCGTTCACCCCGCGTGAACTGGCCAACTACGAGCACCTGCCGCAGTTGTTCGGGCCGCAGCGGGCGCAGCAGCAAGTGATGCAGCAGTACCAGGCCTTGAGCCAGATGCTGCGGCCGCTGGGCTTCTCCATTGCACGCCTGGAACTGCGTGAACGGGGCAGCTGGTTTTTGACCACCGGGGCAGGCAGTTCCGGCCCGGGTATCGAGTTGTTGCTGGGACGCGACCGCTTGGTGGAAAAGATGCGCCGCTTTATTGCCATCTATGACAAGACCTTGAAAGAACAGATTACGAACATTGCGAGCGTCGACCTGCGTTACGCCAACGGCCTTGCCGTCGGCTGGCGTGAACCGGCTGCGCCCACGGCAGCGCAACCCGCTGTCGCGAAGAATTAAGAAGAGGCAGGACCCATGGCAAACGTGCAAAGCGGCAAAATGATCGTCGGTCTCGATATCGGCACCTCCAAGGTGGTGGCGCTGGTGGGCGAGGTCGGGGAAGACGGCACGATCGAAATCGTCGGTATTGGCACGCATCCGTCCCGTGGCCTGAAGAAGGGCGTGGTGGTGAACATCGAGTCCACTGTGCAATCGATCCAGCGCGCGATTGAAGAAGCGCAGCTGATGGCCGGTTGCCGGATTCACTCGGCGTTCGTCGGCGTTGCCGGCAACCATATCCGCAGCCTGAATTCCCACGGCATCGTGGCGATCCGCGACCGCGAAGTCAGCGCGGCCGACCTTGAGCGCGTGCTTGACGCCGCCCAGGCCGTGGCGATCCCGGCTGACCAGCGCGTGCTGCACACCCTGCCGCAGGACTACGTAATCGACAACCAGGAAGGCGTTCGCGAGCCGCTGGGCATGTCGGGCGTACGCCTGGAAGCCAAGGTTCACGTAGTGACCTGCGCCGTCAACGCTGCGCAAAACATTGAAAAATGTGTGCGTCGCTGCGGCCTCGAAATCGACGACATCATTCTTGAGCAGTTGGCCTCGGCCTACTCGGTACTGACCGACGACGAAAAAGAACTCGGCGTATGCCTGGTCGACATCGGCGGCGGCACCACCGACATCGCGATCTTCACCGAGGGTGCGATTCGTCACACCGCGGTGATCCCGATTGCCGGCGACCAGGTCACCAACGACATCGCCATGGCGCTGCGTACACCGACCCAGTACGCCGAAGAAATCAAAATTCGCTACGCCTGCGCCCTGGCCAAACTGGCTGGTGCCGGTGAAACCATCAAAGTGCCAAGCGTCGGCGACCGTCCGCCGCGCGAGCTGTCGCGCCAGGCATTGGCCGAAGTGGTCGAGCCACGCTACGACGAGCTGTTCACGCTGATTCAGGCTGAACTGCGTCGCAGCGGCTACGAAGATTTGATCCCGGCCGGCATCGTGTTGACCGGTGGCACCTCGAAGATGGAAGGCGCAGTCGAACTGGCCGAAGAAATCTTCCACATGCCGGTGCGCCTGGGCGTTCCGCATGGCGTCAAAGGCCTCGGCGATGTGGTGCGCAACCCGATTTATTCGACCGGCGTGGGCTTGCTGTTGTACGGGCTGCAAAAGCAGACCGACGGCATTTCCCTGTCGGGCCCGAGCATCCGTGACAGCTACCGCAGCGACGACGAAGCGAAAGCGCCGTTGTTCGAACGGCTGCAGGCTTGGGTCAAAGGCAATTTTTAAAGAAGCAGCGGCAAGCGTCAAGCCGCAAGCTTCAAGTAACACGCTTCAAGCTTGCAGCTAATAGCTTGCAACTTGTAGCTGATGTAAAGCAGTAGGCGAAAAAACTAGAGATAACGAAAGGAGAGGGAACATGTTCGAACTCGTAGACAACATCCCCGCAAGCCCGGTCATCAAAGTGATCGGTGTCGGCGGTGGCGGCGGCAACGCTGTCAACCATATGGTCAAGAGCAACATTGAAGGCGTTGAATTCATCTGCGCCAACACTGATGCCCAGGCGCTGAAAAGCATCGGCGCGCGGACCATCCTGCAATTGGGCACTGCGGTGACCAAGGGCCTCGGCGCTGGCGCCAACCCGGAAGTCGGCCGTCAAGCCGCGCTGGAAGACCGCGAGCGTATTGCTGAAGTGCTGCAAGGCACAAACATGGTGTTCATCACCACCGGCATGGGCGGCGGTACCGGTACCGGTGCAGCCCCGATCATTGCCGAAGTGGCCAAGGAAATGGGGATTCTGACCGTTGCTGTCGTGACGCGTCCGTTCCCGTTTGAAGGCCGCAAGCGTATGCAGATCGCCGACGAAGGCATCCGTCTGCTGTCTGAAAGCGTCGACTCGTTGATCACCATCCCCAACGAGAAGCTGCTGACCATCTTGGGTAAGGACGCCAGCCTGCTGTCGGCTTTCGCCAAGGCTGACGATGTACTGGCCGGTGCCGTTCGCGGTATCTCCGACATCATCAAGCGCCCGGGCATGATCAACGTCGACTTTGCCGACGTACGTACTGTCATGAGCGAAATGGGCATGGCGATGATGGGCACTGGCTGCGCCAGCGGTCCTAACCGTGCACGTGAAGCCACCGAAGCTGCGATTCGCAACCCGTTGCTCGAAGACGTGAACCTGCAAGGTGCACGCGGCATCCTGGTGAACATCACCGCCGGCCCTGACCTGTCCCTGGGTGAGTACTCCGACGTGGGTAGCATCATCGAAGCCTTTGCTTCCGAGCACGCCATGGTCAAAGTCGGTACTGTTATCGACCCGGACATGCGCGACGAACTGCACGTGACCGTAGTTGCTACCGGCCTGGGCGCAAAAATCGAGAAGCCTGTGAAGGTCATCGACAATACCGTTCACACCGGCCACAACAGCCACGCCAGCCAATCGGCTGCCGCTCCAGCGCCTTCGCGCCAGGAACTGCCGTCGGTTAACTACCGTGATCTGGACCGTCCTACCGTGATGCGCAACCAGGCTCAGGCCGGTGCTGCGGCCTCGCGTAGCCCGAATCCACAAGATGACTTGGATTACCTGGACATCCCGGCATTCCTGCGTCGTCAGGCCGATTGATGGAATGTATCAGGGCTATGAAGGTGATTGGTGTTCAGCAAAGGTCTGGTCTGCTATTATCGCCAGCCTTTGTTGATACCAGTTCGCAATTTGCGCTCAAGCGGTCCAAGCCATGATTAAACAACGCACCCTGAAGAATATTATCCGTGCCACAGGTGTAGGTCTGCACTCCGGGGAGAAGGTATACCTGACCCTCAAACCTGCACCTGTCGACACCGGCATCGTGTTTGTTCGTGCCGACCTGGACCCTGTGGTGCAGATTCCTGCTCGCGCGGAAAATGTTGGCGAAACCACGATGTCGACCACGTTGGTCAACGGTGACGTCAAAGTGGACACGGTGGAGCACTTGCTCTCGGCCATGGCTGGCCTGGGCATCGATAACGCCTACGTCGAGCTCTCCGCGTCCGAAGTCCCGATCATGGATGGCAGCGCTGGACCCTTCGTATTCTTGATTCAATCTGCCGGCCTGGAAGAACAGGACGCAGCCAAGAAGTTCATTCGCATTCTGCGGGAAGTGACAGTAGAAGACGGCGACAAGCGCGCCACCTTCGTCCCGTTTGAAGGCTTTAAAGTGAGCTTTGAGATCGATTTCGATCACCCGGTATTCCGTGACCGCGTACAAAGTGCAAGCGTGGATTTTTCCAGCACTTCGTTTGTAAAAGAAGTCAGCCGCGCCCGTACCTTTGGTTTCATGAGTGACATCGAGTACCTGCGCAAGCACAACCTCGCACTCGGCGGCAGCGTTGAAAACGCCATTGTGGTCGACGCGGATGGTGTACTGAACGAAGACGGCCTTCGCTACGAAGACGAATTCGTGAAGCATAAAATCCTCGATGCAATCGGTGACCTCTACCTGCTGGGCAATAGCCTGATAGGCGAGTTCAAAGGCTTCAAGTCGGGCCACGCCCTTAACAACCAGCTGCTGCGCAAGTTGATTGCTCAGACAGACGCTTGGGAAGTCGTGACCTTCGAAGATGCCAGCACCGCACCGATCTCTTACATGCGTCCCGTCGCGGCGGTGTAAGCAACAACTCTCTTTTCTTTAGTTTTAAAAGGCTGCCTTCTGGTGGCCTTTTTTTATTGTCAAAAATTCGTGCACCGGCCTGTGGCGAGCGGGCCGGCTTTGGAGAGCGGGCTGTTGTGGCGAGCGGGCTTGCTCGCGTTGGGCTGCGCAGCAGCCCTGGAACCAGGCACCGCGCCGTGCCGGGTGTACCTGCTCAGCAGCCGGGACCGCTTCGCGCTCCAACGCGAGCAAGCCCGCTCGCCACAACGGCCACGCTCGCCACTCGTTGATTTGTCTGATTCACGCGATTGTGGCGTCGACAATTCGGTTGCGCCCGCTGCGTTTAGCCTCATACAGCGCCTGATCCGCACTCAGCAGCAGCGCCTCCAACGACGTGCGGCTGTGTTTCTCCCAGATGCTCATGCCGATACTCACGGTAATCGGCCGTTCGGCGTCGGCCACCAGTGGCAAAAGCTCGACACTGTTGCGGATATGCTCGGCGATCACCCAGGCACCCGTCAGGTCGGTATGCGGCAATACCACCGCGAACTCCTCACCGCCATAGCGCGCGGCCAGGTCGGCGGGGCGGCGGATATTGCTGCCGATCACCTGGGCAACCGTGCGCAATGCCTCGTCGCCACCGTGGTGACCATGGCGGTCGTTGAAGGCTTTGAAGTGGTCGACGTCGATCATCAACAGCGCCATCGGCTCAGTCGAGCGCTGTGCGCGGTCCCATTCCAGGCGCAGGCGCTCATCAAGGGTGCGACGGTTGGCCAGGCCGGTCAGGGCATCGGTGGCTGCCAGTTCTGACAGCACCTGCTCGGCGCGATGGCGGCGGCGCAGCTCAAGGCGCAGCATCCACGTCAACCACAACAGGCCAATGCAGAGCACGCCGGTGGCCCCGCTGGTCAGCCAGGTAGCGCGCTTCCAGGGCGCGAGTACGTCTTCACTGGACAGCGCCACCACCACAATCAGCGGCAGCTCCCCGACCGTGGTGAAGGTGTAAAAACGTTCCTTGCCGCTGGTGGTCGAGACGGCCTGGAAGCTGCCGCTGCCTTCGCGCAGCATGCGCTTGAAGTTCGGCCGATCGCTGAGGTCCTTGTTGATCATGTCGCGTTCGAGCAGCGGCTGCTGGGCCAACAGAATACCGTTGATGCTCAGCAGGTTCACGGTGCTGCCGTTGCCAATGGTGAGGCTGCTGAATAGCTGGTCGAAGTACGCCAGGCGCATGGTCGCCACTGCAACGCCGGCGAATTCGCCGTCGGGGCCAGACACGCGTCGGCTGAATGCAATGCGCCAGACCTGCTCGCAATCGCAGTGGATCTTGAACGGTCGGCTGATAAACAAACCCGCCTGCGCGTCGTTTACATGTACCTGAAAATAATCGCGGTTGGCAAAGTTGCGCGGCGTGGGCTTGAGGGTAGATGAGTCAGCGACGACTGCGCCGTTCGCGTCCAGCAATAGCACTTCGCCCTTGAAGGGCGCAGCCGTAGAGAGATCAAACTGCACCAGGTGCTGGATGTCAGCGGACACCTGCGACAAGTCTTCGCGTTGTTTTGCCTGGATCAGCCCCTTAAGGGCCAGGTCATACAGCTCGACGTTACGCAGCACATCGGCGTTGATCAGTTGGGCAATATTGGTGGTTGAGCGCGTCGCCGCCCGCAGGGTGCTCGCATGCTCACGGATCAGCAATGCCGCGACGATAATCACAATCAGGATGACCGTGAGGCTACTGCCCAGAATCAGCAACATGTCCGGGAGTGCAGGCGGTGTACGAGCAGGGCGTTGACTCATCGCGCAGACTTCAGCAGTGAAGATGCTGGCAGTTTAGTTCTACGCGATGAAAATTGAACGGTGGGTATGAAAGAAAGATTTGCGCGTTAGAACACGTTGATCGGATAGTCGACGATTACGCGGTATTCATCCATATCCCGGTCCACCGCCGAATAGCCGTTACTCCCACGGTTTTCGGCCCACTGCAGGCGTACCGCCAAGTTCTTCGCCTTACCGCCTTGCACCACGTATTTCACGTCGATGTCGCGTTCCCAATGCTTGGCGTCTTTGCCATCAGCGCTGTACCACGTGCTGTAGCCACGGCTGTTGGGGTCGACTTTGGTGAGGTCGGTCTTGCCGCTGACATACGACACGGCGGAGGTCAGCCCAGGCACGCCGAGGCCGGCGAAGTCATAGGCGTACTTGAGTTTCCACGACCGCTCGTTGGGGCCGTTGAAATCCGAGTACTGCTGCGAGTTGTCCAGGTACACGCTGTCGCCCTGGCTGATGTAGTCAAACGGCGTGTCGCCGTGTACCCGCTGGTAGGCGGCCGTAACGCTGTGGTTGCCCACGCCCACGGTGAAATGCAGGCTGTAGGTGTTGTTGTCGATGTTGCCCAGCAGCGACTGGCCGGTGTCCTGGGTGTGGTAGTAGTGCAGGCCCGGGTTGAGGCTTACCCAGTCGTTCAGCGCGTAGGTGTAATCCAGGTCGTAGTAATACTGATGCCATACGTCCTTGAGTTCGGAGGCATACAGGTTGCTGGTCAGCCCCGGCAGGCCGCTGAAAGACACGCCCGCCCAGTTCAGGTGCTGGCTGTCGGCAGTGTTCGGCAACACGCCGTAGCTGGTGCCGATGCGCCGGTGGCCGCTCTGGTTGTAAAGCTTGGTGAAGCTGGCCTGGCCGCCCTCGAACATCCAGCCGTCGAAGCTGTGGTTGGTCAGGCTTACGCCACGAAAGGTCTGCGGCAACATGCGCGTCATGCCGCCGGCGATCACCGGGTTATTAAGGAACAGGTCGCCGGCCTTCAACTCGGTGTCCAGGGCGCGCATTTTCAAGGTGCCGCCTGCGGTCGAAAACGACCCCGGTGCTTTACCGTTGCCGCTGCCGTAGGGAAGGATGCTGGAACCGTCGGTGCCGCCACCGCCGTCGAGTTTCAGGCCGAGCATGGCGTTGAGGTCCAGGCCAAAGCCGAGCGTGCCTTGGGTGTAGCCGGATGTGAACGTGCCGATAAAGCCCTGGCCCCACTCCTTGCTGTCATCGGTGTGAATGTCGCGCCGGTCGCGGTTCATGTAGTAATTGCGGGTGTTGATCGTCAGGTGTGAGCCTTCGATAAAACCGTCGGCAGGCGCCGCGTCTGCTGCGTGGGCGAGGGGGGCGATAATTGCTGTGATCGCTAGGAATAGTGGGGTTAACGTCAGCGAGTTCTTCACTGGGGGAGCTCCTTTGATCAATCGAAAACGGCCAATGTCGTGGGGGTGTGCCTGGCCTTTTTTGCGGCAAAAAAAAGCCGCTTGAGTCAGCGGCTTTGAGACGGAATCCTAGGTTAGAGCCCTGGGAGTCAGTCGATGTGGATTCGAGCAAGCGGAAGCTGTCTTTGCTGTCGCGCTGATGCGTACTTGAAAAGCAGGCAGTTGAGCGGCGGGGGCGGAGTGTAACAAGATAATGACTGTTGCCCAAATCGCAACAGTCAGACCGACAGGAACAGCGCTCCCACATTTCTGGCTGAGTTCGGCCCTGTGATTCAGGTCAGCTAAACCGGCAGGGTAATGCCAAAGGTATTACCGCCGCCCTCACTGCGCACAAACACGTCCCCGCCATGCATCAACGCAATCGCTTTAACAATCGCCAACCCCAACCCATGGTTCGCCCCGCTGTTACTGCGCGACGCATCCACCCGATAAAAGCGCTCAAATAGCCGTGGCAAATGCTCGCTGGCAATCTGCTCGCCGGGGTTGGTCACGCCAATCGTCACCTGATGTTCGCGCACGTCAATGTTCACCTCGATAACCTGCCCAGGCGCGGTGTGCTGCACCGCATTGCTCAGCAGATTAATCAGCGCACGGCGCAAGTGGGCTTTTTCGATGTGCACCAAGGCATCACCGTTTACCCGCACGTTGACTTGAGCGTCTTCCAGGATGAAATCGAGGTAGTCGAGCGTGGTCGCCACTTCATCCGCCAGCGAGCTTTGCGTCAGTTTGGTCGCCTTGCTGCCCTGGTCGGCGCTGGCGAGGAACAGCATGTCATTGATGATCGAACGCAAGCGTTCCAGCTCTTCAAGGTTGGATTGCAGCACCTCGAAATAATGCTCGGCCGAACGGCCACGCGTCAGCGCGACTTGGGTCTGCCCGATCAAGTTGGTCAGTGGCGAGCGCAGTTCGTGAGCCACGTCGGCATTGAACGACTCCAGGCGCGAGTAGGCCTGCTCCACGCGGTCGAGCGTGGCGTTGAATGAGTTGACGAACTGGCTCAGCTCCGGCGGCAGCGGCGTCAATTGCAGGCGCCCGGAGAGTTTCGGCGGCGCGAGTTTCTGCGCCTCCTCCGAGAGTTTGCTCAACGGCTTGAGGCCGATACGCGAGACCCAAAACCCCAGTAGCGCCGCCAGCACCACGCCGACAAACGCCAGGCCGATCAACGCGATCAGCAGTTGGTGCTGGGTGGCGCTGAAGTTTTCGGTGTCGATCGCGATCATAAAACGCAGCGGCGGGCGCTGGTCTTTGGCCGGGAACTGGCTCACCAAGACTTTGAACGAGTGTTCACGCGCAGGCAGGCGCAAGTCGCGCTTGCCGGTCGGGCCTTCGGCGAAGGCACGTATCTGCGCATCAGGGTTGCCATATTCGTAGTTCGGATCGCTGCTCACCACCCAGAAGCGGATGCGTTTGTCTTCCTCGCCCAACAGCTTGAGTTTGGCCTTGATCTTCACCCAATGCTCCGGTGTGCCGAAGCGGCTCACCGACGATTCAAGCACGCTGTAGCGCGCATCCAGCTCGGCGCCCGGCAGTAACCCCAAGCCGCGGTCGACCTGTTGATAGAGTGCGCCGCCGATCAACATGAAGATCAGCAACGCCACCAGCGTGAACATGCCGCTCAGGCGCAGCGCGATGGAGTTAGCCGCCACTGTGGTTCTCCAGCACACGGTTCTCCAGCAGGCGGCTCTCGAGTACGTAGCCCATGCCGCGAATGGTGTGCAGCAGTTTTTCTTCGAACGGCCCGTCGAGTTTGGCGCGCAGGCGCTTGATCGCCACTTCGACCACGTTGGCGTCGCTGTCGAAATTGATGTCCCAGACCATTTCCGCAATCGAGGTTTTCGACAGAATTTCACCCTGGCGCCGCGCCAACACGCTGAGCAGCGAGAACTCTTTGGCGGTGAGGTCCAGGCGCACGCCGTTGCGACTGGCCTTGCGGCTGATCAGGTCGATCCACAGGTCGGCGACGGTGACTTGCACTGGTTCGTGGCCGCCGCTGCGGCGGGTCAACGCTTGCAGGCGCGCCACCAGTTCGAGGAACGAAAACGGCTTGCCCAAATAATCGTCCGCGCCTTCACGCAGGCCGCGAATGCGGTCTTCCACGCGCTCGCGGGCGGTCAGCATGATCACCGGCGTCTGCTTGCGCGCGCGCAATGCGCGCAACACGCCGAAGCCATCGAGGCCGGGCAGCATCACGTCGAGCACGATCACTGCGTAATCGTTCTCCAGCGCCAGGTGCAGGCCTTCGACGCCTTCGCGCGCCACGTCGACGGTGTAGCCTTGCTCCGTCAGGCCGCGGTGCAAGTAGTCCGCGGTTTTTTCTTCATCTTCAATAATCAGGACTCGCATGAGCCTTTTGCTCCAGGGCGGGGCCTCAGCCTCAATGTGTGGTCGTCAGCGCCAGCGCTGGTTTGGGCCTGTGGAAAAACTTCTCCAGGTACAAGTATATGACCGGTGTGGTGAACAGCGTCAGCGCTTGGCTCACCAGCAAGCCGCCGACCACGGCAATACCCAGTGGCTGGCGCAGTTCTGCGCCTGGCCCGGAGCCAAGCATCAGCGGCACCGCGCCGAGCAAGGCTGCGAGGGTGGTCATGATGATCGGCCGAAACCGCGTGACGCACGCCTCGTAAATCGCCTCCTCGGGCGGCAACCCGCGCACGCGCTGGGCTTCCAGCGCGAAGTCGATCATCAGGATGCCGTTTTTCTTGACGATACCGATCAGCAGCACCAGCCCGATCAACGCCATGATCGAAAAGTCCTGGCCCAGCAGCCAGAGCATGATCAGCGCGCCCAGGCCCGCCGAGGGCAAGGTCGAGATGATCGTCAGTGGGTGCACAAAACTCTCATACAGCACACCCAGAATGATGTAGACCGCCACCAGCGCGGCCAGAATCAGCCACGGCTGGCTTGCCAATGAGCTTTGAAACGCTTGCGCCGCGCCCTGGAACGAGCCGATCAGGGTGGCCGGCATGCCGATTTCGTTCTTGGCCTGGTTGAGCATGATCACGGCATCGCCCAACGCCACGCCAGGCGCCAGGTTGAAGGACAGGTTGGCCGCCGGGAACATGCCGTCATGGCTGATGGACAACGGCCCCACGGTCGGCGGGTCGACCTTGGCGACTGCCGACAGCGGCACCATTTCGTTGGTCAGCGGTGAGCGCAGGTAGAAGTAGTTCAGGCTCTCGGCACGGCCGCGTTGTTGGGTGTCAAGTTCCAGCACCACTTGGTACTGGTTGATCTCGGTCTGGAACTCGTTGATCTGGCGCTGGCCGAAGGCGTCGTACAGCGCCTGGTCAACGTCGGTCGCCGTCAGGCCGAAGCGTGCGGCAGCTTGGCGGTCGATGCTGATGTGGGTGATGCTGCCGCCCAGTTGCAGGTCGTTGGACAAGTCGCGGAAGGCCGGGTTGGCGCGCAATTTTTCGGTCAGGCGCTGGGTCCAGGTGTTCAGCGTCGGGCCGTCGTTGCTTTTAAGCACATATTGATACTGGGCGCGGCTGGGGCCGGAGCTCAGGTTGATGTCCTGGCCGGCGCGCAGGTAGAGCACGATGCCTGGCACTTTCGCCAGTTTCGGGCGGATGCGGTCGATGAACTGGCTGGCGGACACATCGCGATCACCGCGGTCTTTCAAGGCGATCCAGAAGCGGCCGTTGGCGATGGTCTGGTTGCTGCCGGTGACGCCCACCGAATGCGAAAACGCCTCCACCGCAGGGTCGGCCTTGACGATCTCGGCCAGCGCCTTGTGCTTGGCGACCATGTCCGGGTACGACACATCCGCCGCGGCTTCGCTGGTGCCCAGCACAAAACCGGTGTCCTGGACCGGAAAGAAACCCTTGGGGATAAACACGTAGCCGACCACCGCCAAGGCCAGGGTCACTGTAAAAATTGCCAGCATGCTGCGCTGATGCGCCAGCGCGCGGCGCAGGTTGCGCGCGTAGCTTGCGAGCAAGCGTTCGCTGAAACCCGGTTTGTCGTGAACAGCATGGGTCGGCGCGCGCATGAACAGCGCGGCCAAGGTGGGCGCCAGCGTCAGCGAGACCACCACCGAAATCAAAATGGTCGAGGTGGCGGTCAGCGCAAACTCCTTGAACAGCCGCCCGACCACGCCGCCCATGAACAGCAGCGGAATAAACGCCGCCACCAGCGAAAAGCTGATCGAGACCACAGTAAAACCAATCTCGCTGGAGCCCTTGATCGCCGCCTCACGTTTGCCCAGGCCCGCTTCCAGGTGACGGTGAATGTTCTCCACCACCACGATGGCGTCGTCCACCACAAACCCCACGGCGATCACGATGGCGACCAGCGTGAGGTTGTTGAGGCTGAAGCCCATCAAATACATCAGCGCGAAGCTGGCGATCAACGACACGCCGAGCACGCTGGACACAATCAGCGTGGCCGACAATTGGCGCAGGAACAGCGCCATCACCGCCACCACCAGCAAGATGGCGATCAGCAGGGTCATTTCCACTTCATGCAAAGAGGCGCGAATGGTCTTGGTGCGGTCGGTCAACACGCTGACCTGCACCGAGGCCGGCAACATGCCTTGCAGGCGCGGCAGCTCGGCTTGAATGCGGTCGACGGTCTCGACGATGTTGGCGCCGGGCTGGCGCGAAATCACCAGGTTGACCCCCGGCGTGTCGCCGGACCAGGCCTGCACGTAGGCGTTTTCCGAACCGTTAACGACTTTGGCGATGTCGCGCAGTTGAACCGGTGCACCGTCTTTGTAGGAAACGATTAACCGGGCGTATTCATCCGGGTGAAACAACTGGTCGTTGGTCGACAGCGTCGACACGCTGTTCTCACCGTAAATCGCGCCCTTGGCCAGGTTCAAACTGGATTGCTGGATGGCCACGCGCACGTCAGCCAGGGTCAGGCCGATGGCCGCAAGTTTGTCGGGCGAGGCCTGCACGCGAATCGCCGGGCGCTGCTGGCCGGTGATGTTGATCTGGCCGACACCGTCGATCTGGCTGATCTGGCGCGCCAGCAAGGTTTCCACGTAGTCGCTCAGTTCGGTGCTGGGCATGCTGCTTGAGCTGACGCTGAGGATCAGCACCGGGCTGTCTGCCGGGTTGACCTTTTTCCAGGTCGGCAGGCTTGGCATATCGCTGGGTAATTTGCCGGACGCGGTATTGATTGCGGCCTGCACTTCCTGCGCTGCGGTGTCGATGCTTTTGCTCAGGGTAAATTGCAGGGTTAACAGGCTGGAGCCCAAGGCGCTGCTGGAGGTCATTTGCGTCATGCCGGGGATGGCACTGAATTGCACCTCCAACGGCGTTGCCACGGATGACGCCATGGTGTCCGGGCTGGCGCCGGGCAATTGCGCGCTGACCTGAATCGTCGGGAACTCCGCTTCCGGCAGTGGCGCGATGGCCAGGCGCGGGAAGGCAATGGCGCCCAACAGCACCAGGGCAAAGGTCAGCAGCAGGGTGGCGACCGGGTGGTCAACGCACCAGGCGGACGGCGAAAGGCGGCTGCTCATCGCTGCACCTTGGCGTCGACGATCTGGATCACCTGCGGTGGTTCCTTGAGCACTTCCACTTGGGCTCCGGCCTTGAGGCGCGACTGGCCATCGCTGACCAGCACATCGCCGGCTTGCACGCCCTTGATAATGTTCAGGTCGCTGTTCTGGTAAACCACCTGCACCGGCACCACCTCGACTTTGTCAGCGTTTACCCGGTACACAAAATGCGTGTCCAGGCCACGTTGCACCACGGTCGGCGGCACTACCAGCGCAGCTTTGTCGAGGGCGGTCTGAATCTTGATGGTCACCAGTTGCCCCGGCCACAGGCGCTGCGAGGCGTTGGTGAACTCGGCCTTGGCGCGCAAGGTGCCGGTGCTGGAGCTGATCTGGTTGTCGATCAGGCTCAAGTGGCCTTCGCCGAGCAAGTCGCCGGTCTGGCCGTCGGTGTCGGCGCCCAGGTAGGCATCGACGCTGGCCTGGGCAGGCGCCGCGATCAGGCCTTGCAGGGTCGGCAGCATCTGTTGCGGCAAGGAAAACTCGACGCTGATCGGGTCGATTTGCGTCACGGAGAACAGGCCTTGGGTATCACTCATGCGCAGGAAGTTGCCTTCATCCACATTGCGAATGCCGACGCGACCTGTGACCGGCGAGCGAATTTGCGTGTAGGAAAGCTGCACCTGAGCCGAATCAATCGCCGCCTGATTGCCCTGCGCCGTGGCCTTCAGTTGGTTGACCAGCGCTTGTTGCTGGTCATAGGTCTGCTTCGACACGCCGTTGTCGATGCTCAGTTCCTTGTAACGTTTGAGGTTCACCAGCGCCACTTGCAGTTGCGCCTGGCTTTCGCCGAGTTGCGCCTTGGCCTGGTCGAGGCTGGCGCGGATCGAACGGTCATCAATGCTCGCCAACAGGTCGCCGGCCTTGACCCGTTGGCCTTCCTTGACCAGCAATTGGGTGAGGATGCCATCGACTTGCGGGCGAATCACCACACTGTGCATCGACAGCACCGAGCCGATACCGCTGACAAACCGCGGCACGTCCTGTTGCATGACGCTGACCACGCGTACCGGAATCGCGGTGGGCGCCGCCAGTTTGGTCTTGGCCGGCCGGGTCAGTGCCCAGGCTGCAATCGCCACTACCACGACGACACCCACTATCAGGACAGTTTTGCGTTGAATGTGCATGGGATTACGCCGTAGGCGCAGTTGCAGGTTTCTAGCTGCAAGCCGCAAGTTAGAATGTGTATGAGTGCTTTATAGCGCTATGAGCCGGTCAGGATCGTGACGGCTAACTGACAGCCGTGACAGCTAACGTTTGTTAACCTGTCGCTTGAAGCTTACCGCTTGCAGCCCCGGCCCCGGTATACTCGCGGTTTTACACCTATAGCTGCGCCGGAGCCCTTATGACTTCCCCGACACAACCGCCTGTTGAAGCGACCGACCTCGTCGATCCGGCCGACGCTGCAAGCGTTGAACAAGCCGAGATCCCGGCGTTCAAGTTTCCGTTCAAACCAGGTGAACTGGCCGGGGCCAAGAATGCCGCCCAGCCCTGGTACAAAAATGGCGCTAAAAACGGCCATACCAAGTCGCCAGGCATGGCTCCGCCGGGTACTCGCCGTTCGATGGGTAAACGCTGAGACTAACAACCCGCACACCGTATCGGCATTTGCCTACAACGCTTGCTGATAATTCTGCTTGTAGCGCTACGGTCGGTTCTAGAAAGCTTGTATGACATTGGCTTCGCCCCGGTTTTTTTGGGGCCGGGGCGTGGTGAAGCTGGTCTTTCTGGAAAAGGATGTTCGCTGTGGTGTTAGTACGGGTTTCTGTTGCGCCTGCCTTATTGGTGCTGGTCGCTGTTTTTTGCGCACCTGCGACAGCTGAAGAATCAAAGCGCGCCCTGCGTTTTGCGGTCGCCGCGCAATTCCCGCCTTTTCAAAGCCGTAATCAGCAAGGTCAGTTGGTGGGGTTGAATATCGATTTGGGCAATGCCTTGTGCCAACAGCTCAACGTGCGCTGTACCTGGGTCGATCAGGTTGTCGTGGAAAATTTTGCAGCCCTGGAGGCCCGCCAGTTCGATGCGATCATGGGCATGGCCGCCACGTCGAGGCGGCGCCAACGGGTGAATTTCACCGATAGTCTTTATCCGTTCACCACCCGCCTGGTGGCGCGCAAAACCTCAGGGTTGCTGCCGACCGTGCGCTCGCTCAAAGGCAAGCGCGTCGGCGTGCTGCTGGGCAGCAACCGTGAAGCGTTTGCTCAATCCAACTGGGCGCCGTCCGGCGTGATTATCCAGAGCTTTTGGCTCAATGATGAACTGGCTCGCAGCCTGGTGGCGGGCCATATCGATGCGACGTTGCAAGGCACCGTGGAAATCCGCCAGGCATTCCTCGACACCGCTGAAGGCCAGGATTTCGACTTTCTGGGCCCGGCGGTGTCGGCTGACCTGCTCGGCGACGGCGTGGCAATTGCGCTGCGCAAGCCTGATACCGAGCTGCGCAATCAACTCAACCATGCGCTGGAACAACTGATGCACAGCGGCGAGTACCAACGAATTCTTGCGCACTACCCACTGGAAGCCAGCGATGGCTGACGGCGGCAAACGCCACCAGGGCGCTAACGCGTCTACCCCTACTTTGGGAATTTGCCTACGAACTAAACAGGCGAGTCGCAGTTAAAGACCGGCCAGTGCTTGTTAAAACGTCTGGGGCGTTTTGGCCATGGGTTACGTGGCCCGCATGCCTCACACTACTTTGGCACTGGACGGGTATATGACTACGGCAAGACAACTGCTGACACTGACGACGTTTTTTATGATTTTACTGGTCGGGGCGGGCTGCGCGGTTGTGCCCCCGACCGAGAACCTGTGGCGTGAAATACGCTTCGGGGTCGAGGCGGATGTGCCGCCTTTTGAATTTCGCAACGCCCAAGGCGAACTCGCAGGCCTGGACATCGAGCTGGGTAGCGCTCTGTGCACAGAGCTCAACGCGCGTTGCGTGTGGGTCGATCAAGCGTATGCGACCAACATTGCCGCGCTGCAGGCCGGGAAGTTCGACGCAATCATGCCCATGACCGCCACGCCGGCGCGCCGTGAAATCGTCGATTTTACCCACGACCTCTATGCGCTCGAAAGCCGGTTGGTTGTTCCCGCAGGCTCCAACCTGCTGCCAACGCCACACTCGCTCAAGGGCAAACGCGTCGGCGTACTGGCGGGTACCAGCCGCGAAGCCTTCGCCAACGCGCGGTGGGCGCCTCAAGGGGTCGTGGTACGCAGCTTCGGCCTCAATAGTGAGCTGATCCGCAGCTTGCAGGCCGGTGAAATTGACGCCACCTTGCAAAACACCATCGAAATCAGCGAGGCGTTGTTGAACATCCCTCAGGGCACCGCCTTCGCCTTTGCCGGGCCCAGTGTTGTCGATGAAATGTTGGGTGGCGGTGTCGCCATTGCGACGCGCAAAGCCGACCCTGAACTGACCGCAGCGCTGAACAAGGCACTGCAACGCTTGAAAGACACGGGTAAATACACGGCCATTACTCGGGCTTACCTGGGCCCGCTGCCGGTTAAGCGGCGCGTAACGAGATAAACGCATAGTTGGCCGGCACCTCGGTGGCAAGCTGCGCCCCGGCGTCGAGCAATTGCTCGGCGATGTCCATCCCGGAGACGTGGAACACCCACTCATTGGCCACGCTCGGCTGGTCAGCGGCCAACTCGATCGCCTGCGCAAAGGCGTGCATGTCCGGCAGGTACGCGGTAAACCCGTCGCCCTTGAGTGCCGTGGTGCGAATACCCAGCAAGGCGCACACGGCCTCCTTGGTGTGCACGTCGTCACGGTCGGCCTGGCGTGAGCGGCTGATTAAGTCAGCCAACTCCAGGTCCACCAATTGGCCACCGACGATCAGCGCAGGGCCTTGCTCCCAGGACTCCGGCGGGCAATCCTTGGCGGCAGGGTTGAGGGGGATGTGCGGGTTGATCTCCATCGGGTAGATGCGACACACCAACGGGCGACGTTCATAGATGCGGCACCGGTTGTCTTCGTCAAGATTCCGGCAGCGCCCGGCGTTGTAGGCGGCAAAGGTAATTGCCACAAACGCCTCGGCGCTGCCGCAAGGCACGACGACCGAGCGCCGCTGAGCGTGCTCACGTTGTTGCACGGGCAAGCCCAGGCCGGTGCCCAGAAAACCTTCCACCAGAACGATGACGTTACCGCCGTCCGCCGCCCACTGGCGGGCCTCTTCGAGGGTCAGTGGCACATGATGGTCGGTGCAGCATTTGCCGCAACCTACGCAGGAAAAGTGAGTGTTCATGGAGGTTCTGTCACCAGGCTAGGTCAAGAGGGCACGCTTGAGCCGTGACGGGTTTTTACCTCTTCGCACTGCTCAGAGTCTTGGGAAGCAAGTTATGCGCCAGCGCCTGTCAGGCCTCGGGCACCCGGTCGCGCAGCACCAACACCATGGCCGCGCTTGCATAGAGCTGCCGGGCGCGCGCATTGCTTTCGCGCACCTTGAGGTCGACCCACGGTTCGCCGCGCTGCTTGAACACCGCAAAGGCCTGCAGCAACAACGCGCGGCCCAGCCCTTGGCCCTGTGCGGCGGGGTGTATGCACAGGTTCTTGATAAACGCGCTGGTCCAGCAGTGCGCGACGCCAAAAATGCCATCGTCATGACTCGCCACCAGGCACAGCGTCGGGTCGAACTCGGCATCGGTCAGGAACCGTTGGCGCCATTGCTCCAGGCTGGCCACACGGCCGCCGCCCTGCGCCTCGCCCAAGCGCAACACCGCGTGAATCGCCGGGGCCAGCTCGTCGCTGTAATGCTCCAGTCGCGTACCCGCTGGCCACTGCGGCGCGGGCAGGCTGCCGGTGAGGTCGCGGCGCAACAGTTGAAAATACTCCGCCACTGCTTACAGGCCTTTTTGCGCCACGGTCTGCGCAGCAATCACCAGGCATTTGGTCAGCTCGGGCGAGGAAAACTTCGTCAGTACCGCGTCGGCCCCGGCCAGGCGGGCTTTTTCGCTGTTCATGGCGCTGTCCAGGGAGGTGTGCAACAGCACGTAAAGCTCCTGGAAATCCGGGGTTTCGCGCAGGGTGCGGGTGAGGGCGTAACCGTCCATTTCGGACATTTCGATGTCCGACACCATCACGTTGATCTGCTCGACGGTGCCCTGCAATTCCAGCAGCACGTCAATCGCTTCCTTGGCGCTGCGGGCGGTGTGGCACGTCAGGCCGAGGTTGCGCAAGGTGTGTACCGACTGCTGCAAGGCCACTTGGCTGTCGTCTACCACCAAAATTCGCGCGTTGCCCAGCACTTCGGCCTCTTCCATGGTCAGGTCGGTCGGCGCCACTTCAATCGGCGCCGGCGCGATACCGTGGATAACCTTTTCGATGTCGAGCACCTGCACCAGCCCGCCTTCAACCTGAGTAACACCGGTGATAAACGAGCGATTGCCGCCGGAGCCATAGGGCGGCGGGCGAATGTCGGTGGTCAGGCAGTGCACAATTTTGCTCACCGCTTGCACGTGCAAGCCCTGCTTGGAGCGGCTGACGTCGGTGACGATCAGGCAGCCGCCGTTCGGGTCTTCCAAGGGCATTTCGCCCAGCGCGCGGCTCAGGTCGATCACCGACAGCGACGCACCGCGCAGGGTGGCGATGCCTTTGACGTGAGGGTGCGACTCCGGCAGCTTGGTCAGCGGTGGGCAGGGAATAATTTCGCTGACTTTCAACAGATTGATGGCCATCAGCTTGCCGCTGCGCAAGGTAAACAGCAGAAGCGAGAGTGAGTCTGCGCGGGCTTTGGTGGTGGACATAAAAACCTTCTGTGGATCAGGGAAGACAATCTATAGAGGGTTATCGACTTGTCAGCGCCAGGCTTTAACCGGATTTTATGATCGTTGCCACCAGAGCATGGGAACGATCATTCGTCTGGAATGGTTGGGTCAGCCTTTCCACACCTGCGGGTTCACCAGGTCCTGCGGGCGCTGGCCGAGCAAGGCGCTGCGCAGGTTTTGCAGCGCGCGGTTGGCCATGGCCTCACGCGTTTCATGGGTGGCCGAGCCGATGTGCGGCAAGGTCACCGCGTTGCTCAGTTGGAACAGCGGCGACTCAGCCAGCGGCTCCTGCTCATACACATCCAGCCCGGCACCCCGAATGCGTTGGCTTTGCAGGGCTTCGATCAGCGCCGGCTCGTCTACTACCGGGCCACGCGAAATATTGATCAGGATTGCGCTGGGCTTCATCAGGCCCAACTCGCGCGTGCTGATCAGGTGGCGAGTCTTCTCGCTTAACGGCACCACCAGGCAGACAAAGTCCGACTCGGCCAGCAATTGGTCGAGGCTGCGAAATTGCGCGCCCAGTTCCTGTTCCAGCGCGGGTTTGTGGCTGTTACCGCTGTACAGGATAGGCATGTTGAAACCCAGTCGCCCACGCCGGGCCACGGCTGCGCCGATGTTGCCCATGCCGACGATACCGAGGGTTTTGCCGTGTACATCGCAGCCGAACAATGGCGCGCCGACGCTGGCTTTCCACTGGCCGGCCTTGGTCCAGGCGTCCAGCTCGGCCACGCGGCGCGCGCTGCTCATCAGCAAGGCAAAGGCCAGGTCGGCGGTGCTTTCGGTGAGTACATCGGGGGTGTTGGTGAGCATGATCCCGCGTTCGTTGAAGTACGCTACGTCGTAGTTGTCGTAGCCTACGGAGACGCTGGAGACCACTTCAAGCTTGCTCGCGCCTTCGAGCTGCGCGCGGCCGAGTTTGCGGCCTACACCGATGAGGCCGTGGGCGTGGGGCAGGGCTTCGTTGAATTGAGCGTTGAGGTCGCCGCGCTTGGGGTCTGGGGCGATGACGTCGAAATCCTGTTGCAGGCGTTCGATCATTTGCGGGGTGACGCGGCTGAAGGCGAGGACGGTCTTTTTCATGGCAGGCGGGCTCATCGACTACTGAAGAATGGTAAGCACGCTAACATTGCTGTCCGTTATTGTCAGGACGCTGAGTGGTTGGATTGGATCTTTGATGTGGCGCTTTCGCGCGGCAAGCGGGCTTGGGGTGTTCTTTGGATTTTCGTACATATCCGTTGTTTGGGTGATGGTTTGTATCGGTTTCGCTCTTACAGCGAGTCACTTTTGAAAGGACCCAAAAGTAACCAAAAGGTCCTCGCCCCACCACTCGGTGCCTCGCTTAGGCTCGGCATGCCCGCACACAGGCTTGAATCCGTGGGCCGCCGCGATGGGCCATCCTTGGCCCAGCGCGGCTACCCCGGCGTCCTGCCGGGTTCCCCACGGATTCAAGCCTGCGTGCGGCCATCGTGGTTTAACGGGGCGCTTCTCAGATCAAGATCAAAAGCAAGAGCACGGCGGCCTGAAAGCCGACCTGAGTGGTTGAAGCAGATCAAAAGAGGGTTTTGCATCACAGCAGATCTGCTTTTTTTGCTTTCTGTGGGAGGGGGCTTGCTCCCGATTGCGGTGTGTCAGATAAGTATTTTTCAACTGATACACCGCAATCGCGAGCAAGCCCGCTCCCACAGTTCGGCTGTCTGGCCTGCCCCGTCAGTTCGCCAGGCGTGCGCCGCTCAGGCTGCCGCTCAATTCGTACGCCACCAACTCTGCCTGATGCGCCGCCAGAATCTCCGGCAAGGAACCGCGCAGGTATTCCACCCAGGTCTTGATCTTTGCATCCAGGTACTGGCGCGACGGGTAGATGGCGTACAAATTCAGCTCTTGCGAACGATAAGTCGGCATCACCCGCACCAGGGTGCCGTTGCGCAGGCCTTCGATGGCCGCGTACACCGGCAGCAGGCCGACGCCCATGCCGCTGGTGATCGCGGTTTTCATCGCGTCGGCCGAGTTGACCAGAAACGGCGAGGTATTAATCGCCACACTTTCCTGGCCTTCGGGGCCATTGAAGGTCCATTTATCCAGTTGAATCACCGGGCTCACCAGGCGCAGGCAGGCGTGGTTGAGCAAGTCCTGTGGCCGTTGCGCGCAACCTTTGGCTTTGACGTAATCCGGCGAGGCGCAGGCGATGCTGTAGGTGATGCCCAAGCGTTGCGACACAAAACCCGAGTCCGGCAGCTCGCTGGCCAGCACGATGGACACGTCGTAACCCTCGTCGAGCAGGTCCGGCACGCGGTTGGCCAGGGTCAGGTCGAAGGTCACGTCGGGGTGGGTGCGGCGGTAGCGGGCAATCGCGTCGATCACAAAATGCTGGCCGATGCCGGTCATGGTGTGCACTTTCAACTGCCCGGCGGGGCGTGCGTGTGCATCGCTGGCTTCGGCCTCGGCTTCTTCGACGTAGGCGAGGATTTGTTCGCAGCGCAGCAAATAGCGTTTGCCGGCTTCGGTGAGTGCGATACGGCGGGTGGTGCGGTTGAGCAAGCGGGTTTGCAGATGGGCCTCAAGGTTGGAGACCGCGCGCGAGACGTTGGCGGTGGTGGTGTCCAGTTGCACGGCGGCGGCGGTGAAGCTGCCCGCTTCGGCCACGCAACTGAAAGCGCGCATGTTTTGCAAAGTGTCCATGGAGAGTTCTCAGGGGAGATGACAAATTGTGACAGAAAGTTGCACCGTCCAGTGATCCCTACCAACGGATTATCGCGTGAACGGTAACAAAGATTCACAGGAATGCCAGCTTATCGTCGTGCATGCCGCCGCCTAGAATTGCGCCACTTTCCCCGCCTTACCCTCTCAGGAATTCGCTTGCCGTGCCGCGTCGCATCAGCAGAGAGCTGAAGACTCTCAGTGTTTGGGCCTTATCGTTAGCAATCAGCGGCTGCATCGGAACCGGAGGAATCGCCCCCCAAGGCCAGGCGCTCAACGCCGACCAACTGGCCACCGATGCAGCCATACAAAGCGCCGCCAGCGATGCGCATTGGCCCACCCGTCAATGGTGGCAAGCCTATGGCGACCCGCAACTGAACCGCTGGGTCGACCTCGCGACTCACAATAGCCCAAGCCTGGCCATGGCCGCCGCGCGGGTGCGCGAAGCCCGCGCCATGGCCGGGGTTGCCGAGTCGGCGGAGTCGTTGCAGGTCAGCAGCGACACCACGCTCAAACGCCACAACTGGCCGAAAGATCAGTTTTACGGGCCCGGAGAATTGAGCGGCGCAACGACCTGGGACAACAATGCTTCGCTGGGCCTGAGCTACGCCCTCGACCTGTGGGGGCGTGAGAGTAATGCCAGCGAACGCGTCGTCGACGTGGCCCATACGCGCGTCGCCGAAGCACGCCAGGCTCAGCTCGAACTGCAAAACAACGTGGTGCGCGCCTATATCCAGCTGTCGTTGCATTACGCCAACCGCGATAGTGTTGCCGCCACCCTGGCCCAGCAACAGCAGATACTCGACCTGGCGAATAAACGCCTGAACGCGGGCATTGGCACGCACTTGGACGTCAGCCAGGCCGAAACGCCGCTGCCGGAAACCCATCGTCAGCTCGACGCGCTGGACGAAGAAATCGCCCTGAGCCGTAACCAACTGGCGGCGCTTGCCGGTAAAGGCCCAGGCGAAGGTGCGCAGTTGCAACGCCCAAGTGTGTCGCTCGCCGCGCCGCTGAAATTGCCCGCACGCTTACCGGCGCAGTTGCTCGGCCAGCGCCCGGACGTGGTTGCCGGCCGCTGGCAAGTGGCGGCTCAGGCGCGTGGCATTGATGTGGCCCACGCCGGTTTCTACCCGAATGTCGACCTGCTCGGCAGCCTTGGCTACATGGCCACCGGCGGTGCGCTGCTGGGCTTTCTCAGCGGTCAGAAATTCAACTACAGCGTCGGCCCGGCGATCACTTTGCCGATCTTCGACGGCGGCCGCTTGCGCGCGCAATTGGGCGAGGCCAGCGCCGGTTATGACATCGCCGTGGCCCGGTACAACCAAACCTTGATCAATGCGCTCAAGGGCATCAGCGACCAGTTGATCCGCCGCGAGTCGATGGACAAGCAGTCGGCCTTCGCCGCGCAGTCGGTGGCCTCGGCGCAGAAAACCTATGACATCGCGATGATCGCCTACCAGCGCGGCCTCTCCGACTACCTGAATGTGCTCAACGCGCAAACCCTGTTGTTTCGCCAGCAGCAAATCGAGCAGCAGGTACAGGCCGCACGCTTGAGCGCGCACGCCGAACTGGTCACTGCCCTGGGTGGCGGGCTCGGCGCCGGCGACGATGTGCCGCCGCCGGGCAAAATCGCCCCTGCCAAAGCTCCGGCGGCACTTGCCGCGTTTGATCACTGAGGCGCCTTGCATGACGACCTTGCCTGCACCGCTGCGCTGGCTGCATTCGCTGGAGTGGCGGCGTGGTTTTTTTGCCTGGGCACGCAGCGATGGCGTGACGTGGGTGTACATCTTCAAGGTGTTGATCGCCGCGTTCCTCACGCTGTGGCTGGCCATGCGCCTGGAATTGCCGCAACCGCGCACCGCGATGATCACGGTCTTCATCGTGATGCAACCGCAGAGCGGCCAGGTGTTCGCCAAGAGTTTTTACCGCTTCCTCGGCACGCTGGCGGGCTCGGCGGTGATGGTTTTTCTGATCGCCTTGTTTGCGCAGAACACCGAGCTGTTTCTCGGCGCGCTGGCGATCTGGGTGGGTATTTGCACGGCCGGTGCGACGCGTAATCGCAACTTTCGCGCCTATGGTTTTGTGTTGGCCGGCTACACTGCGGCGATGGTCGGCCTACCGGCCCTGGCGCACCCGGACGCGGCTTTTATGGCGGCGGTGTGGCGCGTGCTGGAAATCTCCCTGGGGATTATCTGCGCCACGCTGGTCAGCGCCGCGATCCTGCCGCAAACCAGCAGTGCGGCCATGCGCAACGCCCTGTACCAGCGCTTTGGGGTGTTCGCGCTGTTTGTGACCGACGGCCTGCGCGGGCGCAGCCTGCGTGAAGATTTCGAGGCCGGTAACGTGCGTTTTATCGCCGAAGCAGTGGGCCTGGAAGGGCTGCGCAGCGTGACCGTGTTCGAAGACCCGCACATGCGTCGGCGCAATGGCCGGCTCAGCCGCCTCAACAGCGAATTCATGAGCATCACCACGCGCTTCAACGCCCTGCACCAACTGCTTGAACGGCTGCGCGCGGATGCCGCCGACCCCGTGGTGGTCGCGATCAAACCCGGCCTGCAAGACCTCGCCGAAGTGCTTGACGGTTTTTCCGGTCGCGCGCTCACCAGCCCTGATGCCGCGCGCCTGGTCAACGCCCTTAGCGCCTACAAGGACGGCCTGCCCGCCAAAGTACGCAGCCTGCGCGCGAGCTTTCAGCAGGGCGACCCGAGCGAAGCCGCGCAACTGGATTTTCACACCGCTTACGAGCTGCTGTACCGCTTTGTCGACGACCTGCACAACTACGCGCTGACCCACGCCTCGCTGGCAGATCACCGGCATGCGCGCGAGCAGTGGGACGAAACCTTTACCCCTAAAACCAACTGGCTGGCCTGCGCCGCGTCGGGTATTCGCGCCGCGTTTATCTTGATCGTATTGGGCAGTTATTGGGTGGCCACGGCCTGGCCCAGCGGCGCAACCATGACCTTGATCGCCGCCGCCACCGTGGGCTTGTCCGCCGCCACGCCGAACCCCAAACGCATGGCGTTTCAGATGGCCTGCGGCACGTTGATCGGCGCGCTGGTGGGGTTTGTCGAAATGTTCTTTGTGTTCCCCTGGATCGACGGTTTCCCGCTGCTCTGCGTGATGCTCGCGCCGGTGATTATTTTCGGCGCTTTCCTCGCCTCACGCCCGCAATACGCTGGTGTTGGCGTCGGCTTGCTGATTTTCTTCAGTACCGGCTCGGTGCCGGACAACCTCACGGTCTACAACCCCTACAGTTTCATCAATGACTACATTGCGATGGTGATCGGCATGCTGGTGTGCGCGGCGGCGGGCGCGATCATTTTGCCGCCCAACAGCCGCTGGCTGTGGCGCCGATTGGAGCAAGACCTGCGCGAGCAAGTGGTGTACGCCATCAGCGGCAAGCTCAAAGGCCTCGCGTCGAGCTTTGAAAGCCGCACCCGCGACCTGCTGCACCAAGCGTATGGCCTTGCCGTCGGCCAACCGCAGGTGCAACGCGATTTACTGCGTTGGATGTTCGTGGTGCTGGAGGTCGGCCACGCGATTATCGAGCTGCGCAAAGAGCAGGCGATTCTGCCGGTGCACCCGGCGTATGCCGAACCCCAGCCGTGGCGCCAGTCGATCCGCGTGATGGGCCGCTCGCTGGTGCGGCTGTTCCTGCACCCCAGCGCAAGCAACCTGGAGCGCGGCCTGATCGCCGTCGACCATGCGATCAGCCGCGTGCAGGCCACCGACGAACCCTTTGCGCCGCACTTCGATACCTCCGCGCTGCGCCGGGTGAAAAGCTACCTGCACTTTATCCGCACCTCGCTGCTGGACCCGCAATCGCCGCTGGCTGCCCTCAAAGGATCCCCGCATGCCCCGTGAAATCGCCTTCCACGGCCTGTACATGCCCACCGTCACGCTGATGTTTGTGATCGCGGCCGGTCTGGCCTGGGCGCTTGACCGCTTCCTGGCCGGGTTGGACCTGTACCGGTTTTTCTGGCACCCGGCGTTGCTGCGCCTGAGCCTGTTCGTTTGCCTGTTCGGCGCGCTGGCGCTGAGCGTCTACCGTTGAGAATGCCCCGATGAAAAAGTTTTTCAGCCTGCTCGCGACCTTGCTGGTACTGGCCCTGGCGATCTGGATTGGCCGTACGTTGTGGGTGCACTACATGCAAACGCCGTGGACCCGCGACGGCCGCGTGCGCGCCGACATTATCAACGTCGCCGCCGATGTGACCGGTGAAGTGGTCGACGTGCCGGTGCGTGACAACCAGCTTGTCAAAAAGGGCGACCTGCTGATGCAAATCGACCCCGAGCACTACCGTATCGCGGTCAAACAGGCGCAATCGCTGGTCGCCTCGCGCAAGGCCACGTGGGAGATGCGCAAGGTCAACGCCCACCGCCGTGCCGACCTCGACGCCCTGGTGATCTCCACGGAGAACCGCGACGACGCGAGCAACCTGGCAGGCGCAGCCCAGGCTGATTACCAACACGCGTTGGCGCAATTGGAAGCGGCCGAGCTTAATTTGAAACGCACGCACGTGTTGGCGGCTGTCGACGGTTACGTCACCAACCTTAATGTGCATCGCGGCGACTACGCGCGCATCGGCGAGGCGAAGATGGCGCTGGTCGATATGAACTCGTTCTGGGTTTATGGCTTCTTCGAAGAAACCAAGCTGCCGCATGTGAGGGTTGGCGATAAAGCCGACATGCAACTGATGAGCGGCGAGACGTTAAAGGGCCACGTGGAAAGCATCTCGCGCGGCATTTATGACCGCGACAACCCCGAGAGCCGCGAGCTGATCGCCGACGTAAACCCGACCTTCAACTGGGTGCGCCTGGCCCAGCGCGTGCCGGTGCGCATTCACATCGATGAAGTGCCGGAGGGCGTGCTGTTGGCAGCGGGCATCACCTGCACCGTCATCGTCAACCCAGCACAAAACTAAACGGGGGCAGGGGGGGTTGACGGTGTCAGGCCTTGATAAAGGGTTCATGCGCAGTGACGGGCTCACACCGATGAAGTACCGAATGGCATCTATCGGCAGCAACACGAAACTGTGGGAGGGGGCTTGCTCCCATAGCGGAGTGTCAGTCACTGATGCTTTGACTGAACCACTGTCATCGGGAGCAAGCCCCCTCCCACAGTTTTTGAGCTGTGTCAGGCTTTGATAAAGGGTTCATGCGCAGTGACGGGCTCATATTGATGCTGTGCCGGAGGTCGTTCTATCGGCAGCAACATGAAACTGTGGGAGGGGGCTTGCTCCCGATAGCGGAGTGTCAGTCACTGATGCTTTGACTGAACCACTGTCATCGGGAGCAAGCCCCCTCCCACAGTTTTTGAGCTGTGTCAGGCTTTGATAAAGGGTTCATGCGCAGTGACGCACTCATATTGATGCTGTGCCGGAGGTCGTTCTATCGGCAGCAACACGAAACTGTGGGAGGGGGCTTGCTCCCGATCGCGGCGTGTCAGTCACTGATGCTTTGACTGAACCACTGTCATCGGGAGCAAGCCCCCTCCCACAGTTTTTGAGCTGTGTCAGGCTTTGATAAAGGGTTCATGCGCAGTGACGCACTCATATTGATGCTGTGCCGGAGGTCGTTCTATCGGCAGCAACACGAAACTGTGGGAGGGGGCTTGCTCCCGATAGCGGAGTGTCAGTCACTGATGCTTTGACTGAACCACCGCCATCGGGAGTTCAAGCCCCCTCCCACAGTTTTTGAGCTGTGTCAGGCTTTGACAAAGGGTTCATGCGCAGTGACGGGCTCATATCAATGCTGTGCCGGAGGTCGTTCTATCGGCAGCAACACGAAATTGTGGGAGGGGGCTTGCTCCCGATAGCGGCGTGTCAGTCACTGATTTTTTAACTGACCCACCGCCATCGGGAGCAAGCCCCCTCCCACAGTTTTTGAGCGTGTCAGGCTTTGATAAAGGGTTCATGCGCAGTGACGGGCTCATACCGATGAAGCACCGAATGGCATCTATCGGCAGCAGCACGAAACTGTGGGAGGGGGCTTGCTCCCGATGGCGGCGTGTCAGTCACTGATGCTTTGACTGAACCACCGCCATCGGGAGCAAGCCCCCTCCCACAGTTTTTGAGCTGTGTCAGGCTTTGATAAAGGTTTCGTGCAGGTGGCGCCACAGCAGCGCGCCGCTTGCTTGTTTCTCGAACACCACCGTCGCCCGTCGATCCGTTTGCGTGCCGCTGGCATCCACCTGATGCTCGCGGTAAGTCACTGTTGCACCGCGCGCATGCCGGTCAATCCCGGCCATTTCACTCAAGGTGATTTTTAACCCAGGGCGCATGCCGCCGAGGCGGGTGAACAGCGCATTCACCCCCGCCGCATTGACGCGCGTGCCGGTGGCGGGCGCAACCATGCTGAACTCGGGGGAGAACCGCGCAAGCAAGTTCTGCAGGGTGCCTTCAGGTGCAACGCCTGCAAACCATTGTTCGATCTCGACGTGCGTCTGGATCACTTCTTCGAAAAAATCGCTGTAGTCGATCATTTATAAACTCCTGTTCAATCCAAAACGTTTCTTCAACACCGTCTCCAGCAGCCCCTTGGGCAGCAACGCCGCGAGCAATGGCAACGCGCGGCTGCCGTTGCCTGAGCGCAGCAAGCGCGGCGGTTGCGGCCGTTGTACTGCCTTGAGCACCTCAGCGGCGAACACGTTGGCGGCTGTCGGCTTGTCTTGCGAGGCTTGCGAGCGCGCACGAATGCCCTCGCGCAGCGGCCACCACGGCGATTTTTCGCTGATCAACAATTCAGCCTGCGCGCCGGCATTTTTGGCGAAGCGCGTATCGATCGCCCCCGGTTGCACTTCCATCACGCGTACGCCAAAGGGCGCCAGTTCCATGCGCAGTGCATCGCTCAGCGCATGCACGGCTGCCTTGGACGCGCAGTACGCGCCGGCGAACGGCGTGACCAGTACGCCGGAGACGCTGCCGATATTCACCACCAAACCTTTGCTGCGCCGCAGCGCCGGGAACAGCGCCTGGGTGACGCCGACGATGGAAAACACATTGGTGTCGAACTGGCGCTGCATCGCGTCGGTGCCGCCATCGAGCAACGGGCCCATGGCGCCGTAACCGGCGTTGTTGATCAGCACATCCAGCGTGTCGCACTGCTCGGCCAGGCGCTGCAAGGCGCCGCGGTCATTCACATCCAGCTGCACCGCGTTGAAGCCGGCGGCGGCCAGGTTGGCGACGTCTTGCGGCTGGCGGGCGCTGGCCCATACGTCGAAGCCTGCGGATTTAAACGCGTCGGCCAGGGCGCGGCCGATGCCGCTGGAGCAACCGGTGATGAGTACGTTGGGCATGGGTCAATCCTTGTCAGTCCGAGAAACTGCCTTGCAGGTGCTCGGCGCGAAATTCCAGGGTTTGCGGGCGGTAGCCGGGGCGCAAAGGCGGTGTGGGCAGGCAGTCTTCCCACGTCGCGCCGGCCTGCAACTCGCCGGGGCCACGATAGCGTGGGGCAGCGTAAACGTTGTCGGCGAGGTTGACCGTGTCGCCCGGCGCATAAGCGGCAAGGCGCCAACGCAGTTCGGCCAGGGGCACGTCGTTGCCGTTGTTGAGGGTCAATTTCAGTGGGCGGTCGGCGGGGCACTCCTGCGGCGCGTAGCTGATGCGCACTTCCAGCCGCGCCAGTTGCGCGGCTTCGCGGTTATCCAGCCACACCACCCAAATGGCCACCAAGCCCAGCCCGACGGCGGCGGCCAGGGAAACCGGCAATGCCTTGGCCGGGTAGCGCAGCAGCAGGATCAACCAGGTGATGATCAGTAGAACGCCGAAGAACATGGAGGCAGCCTCACAAATGGATGAACCATCCTACCCGTCGGCGGGCGAGATTGACTATGCACATGTCTTGGGCGGCACGTGGGCTGACAGCGATTTGGTACTGGAGCTTACATTTGCGGCAGGAACCAGCTCATCTTCAACAGTCACTTATCTGACTAATTACAGGGAATGTAACGACAACGTTAACCACCTCCATGTAAGGCTCAAATTATGTTGGCACCTTCCCAAGCTTCGCTCCGCACTGGCCCCGTGGGTTCTCGCGATGCCTACTTGTTAGCCGCAGCCGTCGCCGGCGATGATAAAAAAACTCAAGACCCCACACCGCCTTCGCCCGCCTTGACCTTCGCGCCCACTGGCATTGCTGTGCCCACCTCGCCCGGCATACCGGCGGTCACAGTGGAGTACCCAGCCTTGGTGAAGACGTTCAATGTCACCGATCAGGAAGCGCTGGTCACCCAACATGCTTTTAAAACCAGCGACATGCAGCGCTTGCACAATGAGCAACCGCGCTTCGAGAGTTTCCTGCGTGAGCAGCTGCTGCAAATGTTTGCGGACACGCCGGGCCTTAAGCCAGAAGATCTGACCTTCCAGCGCAGGCAGACACTGATTAACGATGGCAGCACCAAGACACTGTCTTCGCAGCCTCTGCTGGAGGCGTTGAACCAAAAGATTGCGGCGCTGCTGGCCAATCCTGACAAGCCGCTCGAAGGCAACAGCGCGGTGAGTTCCGATATATTCACCGCCAAAACCGCTAACGAGCCGAGCAGGCTAGTGGTAACAAGAATTTCGCTGGACGAGGTTGCCCAGCGCATTGTCACGCAATTCCCGAAGAGCCTTGAGGCATTCTGGACCACACCTCGCCCGACGTTGCGAGATCCCGGCGTTCTGGCGTCGCCTCAAAACCAGTTATTGACCTTGCACAAGCAACAACTGTCGACCCTCGCCGCAGTGCGCGTGAGCGATGGAACGCTGAGCGCAGCGAGCAAGCGATTGATCGACGCCGCGTTACAACACCCCACACTGGCCGAGCGCGAAGCAGCCTTCGCCGATGGTGCACGGCCTGGTGTGTACCCGCTGACTGTGGATGACGGCACAGAGCGGGGCGCATTGCTGGCGGGCAGCTTCCTCCTCACCAGCACCGACGGTTCCCACGCTACGGTGCCCACTTGGCCCAAAGGCCGGGCCTTGCCACTCGATAACGCCAACGGGCCGGTCGTGCTGTATACCCAGGGTTGCGGGTACGAAGAGTTCGCCACTCCTGCGCTCGCACGCCAGGCGATTGCCCAGCGCCTGGATGAGGGCGGTGCCGACGCGGATCAACTGCTGCAAACGTTGCCGTTGGCGCTGCAAAACCGGCCCGAGCCGCCCTCCGGCAACGATGTGATGCTGAGCGCTGAAGCCTTAAACGGTGATGTGCTGGCTGAGGCTATACCCTGGATGCTCAAGCGTCAGCAAGAGGAAACCAAGGCGGCATTTGCCCGGTCTGCGACAGACCCTGCGGCCTTAAAAGCCATCGATGATGCTGCCGACTGGTCGTACCTGCTCAGTGGCGATAATGCCATGGCGGCGCGGGATGAAAAGCTTGTCGATAAGCTGGCGCCGCAGTGGCTGAAAAACCTGAGCCCGGCGCAAGATGAGCTGTTTGGTTTTCTGGAACATTGCGAGGCAAGCAGTGCGCGGGTGCTGGCACCCTTGCTTGAAAAAATCCCGGCGTTGGTCGTCTTTTCTCGAGAGCGGATGAATCAAGCCATCCAAACGCTGTACCCCACCGCGCAGGTGGATGCCGATAAGTTGATGGTGCAGGTGCACACCAGGACCGGTATTCACAGCGGCGGACAAAGCAGTACGCATACGCGCAGTGTCAAAAATCACCAGCTGCCGTTAACGGATCTGGCGCTGAAAAACCCCAGTGAGTTTCCATCCGTCCAGAATGGCCTGTTCACCCAAGTGACCTTCACATTGCCGCTGACTGACGCCCAAGGCAAACCCATCCTGGGCGCCGACGGTGAACAGGTCATCCTGGACTCCGAGCAGCTCAAGGCGATGGTCAATACCGCCGATGTCGGGGGAGGGTATAGCCAACTGCTTAAACAGGCGTTGGCGACAGACGCTCAGTGGGGTGCTGCGGGTGAAGTGCGCAAGGCGTGGAAAACCAACCTGAGCGACATGCTCGATAAAGAGGCTTTTCTGGCAGCACTCAACCCGGCTACCTATAAGGCAGACGCCAGTCAAGACACCAGCAGCAAGCTGGGAGCGCAGTGGGTCGCGGCGGTGCTTGATCATCCTGACCCGGCTGACCGGCCTCAGGTTGATGGAAAAAATATTCTCGCCAATGCCCTTATCCAGCATGGGTTGACGGTTCAGGGCGTGATGGTCATTGGCAATGCGACCGATGCATCGCTGGTGCTGTGCACGCCGGATGCGCCCGACGGTGTGGTTTTTCGCGAAGTGGCGGACATCGGCGCACTGAATGCCTTGATGGATAAAAAAGAGTGGAAGCTCTACACCGCGAGCAGAAAATCACTGGTCAATAAAGATGATGTGGATAAGGCGCGTGCAGCATTCAAGGAGTACGCCTTCGATTTGACGAAGAGTCCCGGCCGCACCCTTGATGTGTTCATCAAAATGCTTAACTTGACCAGTGATCCCGTCACGCTCAAACCCATCGACGGCAATGTTCAGGATGAACTGTACAAGCAGAAAGTAGCGTCGGTCATCGACAGCGCGGCGCACCAATCGGTCAGCAGCGCAGAGGTCGCGGCGCAGTCGAGAATCAACAAAGTGTTGTTTGGCGTTGAAGTGGCGCTGATTTTTATAGACTTGCTGCCAGTGGTCGGCAAAGGCGCGTCCCTCGGGCTTCGCTTGGGAAAGGCTGGCGTGACGGCCTTGCGCGCCAACGCTCGAGTCCTGCCGCGGCTGATCAGAAGTCCGGGCGGGTTGCGTGCCATCTACTCGAAGTTCACCCTCGCCGCCTCAGGTATTCCCAACGTGAGTGCCGCGCCGTTGCGGCCGGTGGTAAAGAGCCCGGTGGCGCTGGCGGCCCCTTCAGCAATCGGCCCAGCGCCATCGACGGCCGCAAGCCAAAACCTCAACGTGAGCGCCTTCGCCGTATCGGATGACGTCATCAAGGGCCGACCTTTGGGGGCAAACGGTACCTACAATGCCGACGGCAACTGGTACGTGCGGTATACCGACAGTACCGAGGTCAGCAGGGTGTATCAGATTGACTCGGCGTTTCACGCACGAGACATGCGCGTCGCTATCGTAGATCCGACTGCGCCATTGACGACGCCAAAGCTCTTTAGAATCAAGGCATTTTTGCAGAACGCCGGTAACGGCGAATGGCGATCAAGCCGACTGCCAGGCGGTGATCCAACTGCCGCGGGCACCGCTCAAGCAACCAAACGGGCGGCGGGCCCAGCGGGCTCAAGTGGCCAGCCAGCCTATAAGCGACCGAGAGTGCCTGAAAGTTTTCCGGGTGAAAAAGCGCTGATGGAGCCCCCCGTCAAAGGCAAGACGGTTTTTTATCACTACACCGGGGCCAAGCCGCATGCCGCGATCAGTGCCAGCCAGAATCTTGAGCCTTCAAGTTCAAAACTCACCGGTGAACCTTTACCCCGAGGGCACGGCAGGCATTATTTTACCGACTTGGCGCCGGGGGATATGCCTACGCGGCAAGTGTCAGAGAGCATTTTCGGGAAGCGTAAATACGGTAATGCGCTGGACAAAATGACGCATTACTACGAAGTGAATACGTCGGGGTTAAAGGTCGTCCAAAGCCCCGATAACCCGCATATTTTTTATGTGGACGTGCCGTTTTCCATTCCCCTGACCTATCGGGGTGGCCCTAACGGTGATTTGGTCAAACGCGTCATTTCTCACGGGAAGACGCCGATGACGTTCTGACGCCCGCGGCGCCATCGCAGGCAAGCCGAATCGTTACGCCGATGACTTACTTACTGAGCAGAGGACTCTGCCTGCAAGCCATCAATGGACGCTTCAACCAGCGCCAACCCCGTTTCGGCCAAGTGCAGGCTGGCCCAATTCAGGTAGCTCTGCTGTTCAGTGCAGAGGCCTTGCGCCGCCAGGGTGAGCACGCGCGCGGTGCCCAGAACATAACTGGCATGCTCAAGGGCATGTTCAATGGGGATGCCGGGTTGTACGCAGAAGAGCGGTTCTTCGCTGCGTTCGCTGAGGCCGAAAGGGGTGGGGCGGGTGGTTGGTTTGGACATGGTGGATCTCCTATAAAAATTGGAGTTGCCACGCTTCGCCGTCAAACGAGTAGGTGGCAACTGTACGCAGGTTGACGGACCGGTATAGGAACCCGGCGCGCTCGAAAGCGCCCCACGCACAGTCGCCATAACGCTGTGCTTGTTCCTATGAGTTTCCGAGGCCGTCAAACCTCATCACGAATGAGTCGTGACAGGCGCGAGGATAGGCAGGATGCGGGCGTGGGTCAATGATGGCGGTTGTGCTTTCGGACGCCATCGGGAGCAAGCCCCCTCCCACAGTTGGACCGGGTGCAGCTTTGGAACAGGGTCAAACTTTGAGGGCTTGCCCTTCCCACAGTCGGACCGGGTATGGCTTTGGAACAGGGTCAAACTTTGGAGGCTCGCCCCTCCCACAGTTGGACCGGGTGCAGCCTTGGAACAGGGTCAAACTTTGAGGGCTTGCCCCTCCCACAGTCGGACCGGGTACAGCCTTGGAACAGGGTCAAACTTTGAGGGCAGCCCCTCTCACAGTTGGACCGGGTGCAGCTTTGGAACAGGGTCAAACTTTGAGGACTGCCCCTCCCACAGTTGGACCGGGTGCAGCTTTGGAACATGGTCAAACTTTGAGGGCTTGCCCTTCCCACAGTTGGACCGGGTGTAGCCTTGGAGCAGGGTCAAACTCTGGGGGCTTGCCCCTCTCACAGTTGGACCGGGTACAGCCTTGGAACACGGTCAAACTTTGGGGGCTTGCCCTTCCCACAGTTGGACTGGGTGCAGCTTTGGAACAGGGTCAAACTTTGAGGACTGCCTTTCCCACAGTTGGACCGGGTGTAGCCTTGGAGCAGGGTCAAACTCTGGGGGCTTGCCCCTCTCACAGTTGGACCGGGTACAGCCTTGGAACACGGTCAAACTTTGGGGGCTTGCCCTTCCCACAGTTGGACTGGGTGCAGCTTTGGAACAGGGTCAAATTTTGGGGGCTTGCCCTTCCCACATTTGGACTGGGTGCAGCTTTGGAACAGGGTCAAACTTTGAGGACTGCCCCTCCCACAGTTGGACCGGGTGCAGCCTTGGAACAGGGTCAAACTTTGAGGGCTTGCCCTTCCCACAGTCGGGCCGGGTATGGCTTTGGAACAGGGTCAAACTTTGGAGGCTTGCCCCTCCCACAGTTGGACTGGGTGCAGCCTTGGAACAGGGTCAAATTTTGAGGGCAGCCCCTCCCACAGTTGGACCGGGTGCAGCCTTGGAACAGGGTCAAACTTTGAGGGCTTGCCCTTCCCACAGTCGGGCCGGGTATGGCTTTGGAACAGGGTCAAACTTTGGAGGCTTGCCCTTCCCACAGTCGGGCCGGGTATGGCTTTGGAACAGGGTCAAACTTTGGAGGCTTGGCCTTCCCACAGTCGGGCCGGGTATGGCTTTGGAACAGGGTCAAACTTTGGAGGCTTGCCCCTCCCACAGTCGGGCCGGGTATGGCTTTGGAACAGGGTCAAACTTTGGAGGCTTGCCCCTCCCACAGTTGGACCGGGTATAGCCTTGGAATACGGTAAAACTGTGGGAGCGGGCTTGCTCGCGATGAGGCCCTCAAACCCCCTGCAACCCACCTGCAAAACACCAAAAAAAAGCCCCCACCCAACCCACTGCGGATAGGGGACGCAGTGGGCTGAATGAGGGCTTCTTGTACGACTGCTTTATTGCGCGATAGTTTTCACCGACACGCCACGTTCTATCGGCGTGGAGCGACCATAGATATCTTCAAAGCGCTCGATGTCGTCTTCGCCCAGGTAGCTGCCCGATTGCACTTCGATGATCTCCAGCGGAATCTTGCCCGGGTTGCGCAGGCGGTGCACCGAGGCGATCGGGATGTAGGTGCTCTGGTTTTCGCAGAGCAGGAACACGTTCTCGTCACAGGTGACTTCGGCAGTGCCGCTGACCACAATCCAGTGCTCGGCGCGGTGGTGGTGCATCTGCAGCGACAGGCACGCGCCCGGCTTGACCGAGATGTGCTTGACCTGAAAACGCCCGCCCATGTCCACCGAGTCGTACGAGCCCCACGGGCGGTAAACTTCGCAGTGGTTCTGGGTTTCGTTGCGGCCCTGCTCGTTGAGGGTCGACACCATCTGCTTGACGCCCTGCACCTTGTCCTTGTGGGCGATCATCATCGCGTCCTTGGTTTCCACCACCACAATGTTGTCCAGGCCGATCACCGACACCAGTTTGCCGTTGCCGTGGATCATGCAATTGCGGCTGTCCTGGATCACCACGTCGCCTTTGCTGACGTTACCGTTGACGTCTTTATCGTTGACCGCCCACAGCGACGCCCAGCAACCGACGTCGCTCCAGCCGGCACTCAGCGGCACCACGCAGGCGCGCTGGGTTTTTTCCATCACGGCGTAGTCGATGGAGTTGTCCGGGCAGCAGGCGAACGTCGCTTCGTCGAAGGTGATGGTGTCGGCATCCTGCTCGCTGCGTTCCAGGGTCAGTACGCAGGTGTCGTAGATGTCCGGCTCGTGCTTTTTCAGCTCTTCAAGGAAGCGGCTGGCGCGGAACAGGAACATGCCGCTGTTCCAGAAATAGCCGCCGCTTTCGACGAACTCGATGGCGCGTTTTTCATTCGGTTTTTCAACAAACTGCTCAACCCGGCTGACGCCTTCGGGCAACAGCGAATCGTTGCTCGACTTGATGTAGCCGTAACCGGTTTCAGGGCGGGTCGCCGGCACGCCGAACAGCACCATTTCGCCACGCTCAGCCGCTACAGTGGCCAGCGCCAGTGCACGTTGCAGGGCTTTCTGGTCGTCCAGCACGTGGTCGGCGGGCAGCACCAGCATCAGTTCGTCGCGGCCTTCGTTTACCAGCATCATCGCGGTGAGGGCCACGGCCGGCGCAGTGTTGCGGCCGAACGGTTCCATCAGGATGCGTTGGGTTTCGAGCTTGCGGGCGCTCAGTTGCTCGTTGACGATAAAGCGGTGGTCCTTGTTGCACACCACGATCGGGGTGTCCATGCCTTCGAACACCAGGCGCTCCAGGGTTTGCTGGAACAGCGTGTGCTCGCCGGTCAGGGCCAGGAACTGTTTCGGGAACTGTTTACGCGAAAGCGGCCAAAGACGTGAGCCACTACCACCGGAAAGGATTACTGGGATCATGTGTTTCTCCTTGAAACGATATGGGTCAGAGCTACGAAGGTTTGTCGTTTCACTCTTGTATTTGTCTCGGTCCTTGTGGGAGCTGGCTTGCCTGCGATGCAGGCGACTCGGTCTGTCAGTGACACCGAGGTGATGCCATCGCGAGCAAGCCCGCTCCCACAGGGAAATAATCAGCGGGTCGACACGGGGCGTTTTACCCAGACTGGCGAGATGCTCGAACCCGAGCCGGTCACATACAGCACCGCCGCTTCACCACGTTCCAGCGCGACCGGCTTCACATCGCCGACTTTCTTGTCACCGTCGTACAACGCCAGGCTGACCTTCACCGGGTTGATTTCGCGTTCGCCACGGCCCTTGGCAGCCACGGACTTGACCACGTCGGTCTTGCCGTCGGCGGTTTTCAGGGTCAGCGCCTTGTCACTCAGGTTTTGCACGCGCACCAGGGATTTTTGCTTGTTCTTGAACGGCGGTTCTTCGATCAACTGCGGCTGGCCGCTGCCGTTATTCACCAGCGTGTAGTAATGGTCAGCGGCGAGTTTCACCGGCACGGTCTGGCTGCCCAGCTTGGCGCTGTAGTCACCGCCCGGCATAAAGCTGAAGTCGCTGCTGGCCAACGGCGCCACTTCGCTCAGGTTGGTGCTGCCCACGGTGGCGCTGACTTCCTGGTTGCTGGCGTTGTACACGCGCACAAAGCTTGAGCCTTTGGGAGCGACGGGGCCGTACAGGGCGGCGTCGCCGGCGAAGGCGGACATTGAAGCAACGCTGATACCGGCAGCCAGGGCCAGAGTCTTGGCGAGACGACGAGGAGTTGTAGTGAAAGTCATGTGAGTTACCTCTCTTTCAGTTTTGCGCCCGGTCGGGCGTCTCGGATTTTTGCTGGTTAACTGGGGTGTTGCTTGCCATGTTCTGGTGACGTGAACCGGCTTGTTTAAGCTGTGCAACCCACTGCGGGTCGGCATCGCCGATTTCGTTGTTCACCGGCAGATAACGTTCAGGAAACTCCCAGATCAGCACCTGTGGCGGGCTGTTCTTGAAGTCGTCGCTGTTCAGGTAGCTGAGCATCGGCAGGATCGGCCCGTGGCCGTCTTCGGAGTAATTGATAACGTCGCTGTGCAAGGCTTGCTTGAGCGCGCCGACGAAGTTCCAGTTGGGGTTGGCGCTGTAGCTGGTGCCCACCAGTGCCACCGGGGTTTCGCTGTCGCTGAACAGCCCGTCGTCACCTTTGTTTTCAGCCAGGTGCGTGACGCGTTTTTGCAGCGGCTCTTTGGGCGGCATCAGGTTTTCAAACAGCGGGTCCAGTGGCAGGAACAACCGCAGGTCGCCCTTGTGCGGCTCGGTTTTCTCGGCTTCGGTGACGAAGCGCTGCGGCGCGCCGCTGAGCGGGGTTTTGTCGGCAATGGTTTTGGCCAACCGCTTGGCGGCGATTTCGGCGCCGTCCGGGGTCCAGTGGGTGTCGGTGCGCAGGAACACTTGGGTGCCGCCCAGCTTGGCCTGTTGCAACGGGCCGAGCAGGTCGGGGGCGATGATCTTGTCGGCCGCCACGCGGGCATGGAAGTCCTGGTACAGGTTGGCGTGGATGCTCGCCGGTTTTACTTCGCCCAGGTGCTCCGGGTACAGGCGCACCTTGGCAGGCACAATCGCCATCACCAGTTGAATGCCTTTGGCCTTGAGCGTCTGGCGCACGCCTTCGACCAGCGCATAGTTGCCTTCAAGGTTCTGGTCTTCATTGACGGCGGGGTTGAACTCCTCGTCGCTGTACAACCAGTGATCGCGGCCCAGCACCACACCGGCGCGGCCTTCATTGAACAGCTTGTAGTCCAGCGCGGCCCAGAGGTTGGTGCCCAGGCGCTTGATCGGGAACGCGTCGTCGTAGTGCGTCTCGACGGCTTTGCTCCAGCGCCCGTTGAGCACCGTCGCGTCGGCGTTGGTGCTGAAACCCATGAAGCTGCGCAGCGACCAGGCGCCCAGCGCCAACAGCACCAGCATGAACAGGCTGACATAGAGCACGCGTAATGAACGAGTCATGGCAGGCCCCTCAGAATTGGAAGTAAAGGAACGGCGAGAAACTCTGCGCCGACAGTTTCAGAATCGACGCCACGAACAGCAGCAGCACCGCCGCGCGCATCGCGTAGCGAGGCCAGTCAGCCGCCCAGTAGGCCGGTTGCACGGTGGCGTCTGTGCCCACCGTGAAACCTGGCTGGTGGATGCTGCCGGGGTTGTCGCCCGGCACGGCCTTGATCAGGCTCGGGTCGGCCGGCTTGGCTTTTTCCGCTGGGCGGTTGGTGTAGAAATCGCGCAGGCCGAAGAACGCCAATGTGGCGTACGCCACCACCAGGGTTGCGACTTGCAGGCCGGTGAGGTTGGCGCGGTTGAGTTCCGACAGCGACCACTCGCCAAAGCTGAACATCGCACCGTACATACGGCCGGCGACGTGCAGGTTTTCGGAGCGGAAGATCACCCAGCCCATCACCACCAGCAGGAAGGTGAAGGCCCAGCGCACCACGTTGAAGCTGCGCGGCGCGGTGTTCAGGCCGATGGCTTTTTCAATCGCCAGCCACATGCCGTGCCAGGCACCCCAGACGATGTAGGTGATGTTCGCGCCGTGCCACAAACCGCCCAGCAGCATGGTCAGGAACAGGTTGCGGTAAGTGGTGAGCGTGCCTTTACGGTTGCCGCCCAGCGTGATGTACAGGTAGTCCCGCAACCAGGTCGACAGGCTGATGTGCCAGCGGCGCCAGAATTCGGTGATCGACTGGCTGATGTACGGCTGTTTGAAGTTTTCCATGAAGCGAAAACCCATCATCAAGCCCAAACCGATGGCCATGTCGCTGTAGCCGGAGAAGTCGAAGTAGAGCTGCGCGGTATACGCCAGTGCGCCGAGCCAGGCATCACCGGTGGTGGGGTTTTGCAGGGCAAAGCAATGGTCGGCGACCACCGCCAGGGTGTCGGCGATAAATACCTTCTTGATGAAGCCCTGCATGAACCGCGTGCAGCCCTCGGAGAACTTGTCGAGGGTGTGCGTGCGGTTGTTGAACTGGTCGGCGAGGTCGCGAAAGCGCAACACGGGGCCTGCGATCAAGTGCGGGAAAATCGCCACGAACGCCGCAAAGTCGATGAGGTTGCGGGTGGCCGGGGTGTCGCCGCGGTACACGTCGATGATGTAGCTGATGGACTCGAAGATGTAGAACGAGATACCGATCGGCAACAGCACGTGCGTGAGAATAAATGGCTCAAGGCCCGCCGACTTCATCATCAGGTTGATGCTGTCGACGCCGAAGTTGGCGTACTTGAAGTAGCCGAGGATGCACAGGTCGACCGCCACGCCCAGCAGCAGCCAGCGCTGCGCCGGCTGGGTGCGCACGCCGGCCGCACCGACCTTGAGGCCGATCCAGTAATTCCACAGCGTGACGGCGGCGAACAGCGCCAAAAAGTCCACTCGCCACCAGGCGTAGAACACGTAGCTGGCAATCAGCAGCAGCAGGTTGCGATAGCGTTGCCCGCTTAAGTAGTACAAGCCGAGAAAGATCGGCAAGAACAAAAACAGGAACACATTGGACGAGAAAACCATCCCGATCTCTCCATGTTTAACCAACAGTCAAGGGCCGCAGCCCCCCCAAACCCCCCCACGATTTCGCGGGAGGGCGGTACAACATTTCCACTGACAAAACCGGCTCAAACGGTGGGAGGGTGCTTGCTCCCGATAGCGGTGTGGCATTCAACACAGAGGGCGACTGTTACACCGTCATCGCGAGCAAGCCCGCTCCCACATTTGAACCCGGTTTTGTCCGCTGGATTTTCAGCTGCCTTTGTTGCCCTTCTCGTGCGTCGGGTCGTAGACCTTGGTCAGGTCACCCCCCAGCCGGAAGGTCTTGAACGGTTGCATCGCGTGCTTGCGTTCGATCACGTCCGGGGCGCAGGTGTAGAGGGTGCAGAAGGGCTCAAGCCAGGCAAATTTCATGTCTTGCTTGAGGTCCTTCATGTCCTGCTCTTTGCCGTTCTTCTGCTCGAAGATCTCCGGGTCTTTCACCCCGGCCAGCACTTTTTCGCCGAGACGTTTAAGCGCGCTGTTGTTTTCCTGGCGTAAATCAACACCGTTGACCAGCGCGAAACTGGCGATCATCGACAGCGGTGGCAAGGCGTAGTTGTGGTACGACAACGCGCGTTGCTGACGCTTCAATTCGTTCGGCAAAAAGCCTTGGGCGTCGACCTGGTTGGCGCCGACCTTGTATTCCTTCACCGCCCAGTCAAACAGGTCGCGGCGGTTGGTGGCGACGGACGTGGCCATCACCGACCAGGCGGCCCAGTAGGAGTGGTTGTTGGTTTTTTCCAGCGGCAGATTGTCCCAGTCGCTGACCACCTGATCCGCCATTTTGCTGAACCAGCTCTCGATCAACTGCGATTCCTGCTGGCGGTTGGCCAACGGGTGAGAGTCGGAGAACTTCAGGCGCACATAGGCCGAGGCCATGCTGCCCAAGGCCCATTTGCGCATGGACTTGCCGGTGTGGTTGAAGTCTTTGGACATCAACGCATCCGCCTTGGCCCAGCTGGTCAGCCAGTTCAAGGTGCATTCCAGTTGCTCCGGGCGGCCGTCGCGCATGAACTGCATCACGCGCTTGCTGGTGTCTTTTTCCAGCGTGGTGATGTCGGCGGTGCTGTCGCGAAAGGCTTTTTCGGATTGCACGTTCAGGGTCGAGCGCGCCTTGTCGGAGCCTTCGTACTTGCTGCGAAATTGCAGCGAGCCGGTGTAGGGCGCGGGCATGGCGCCGCAGTCATTCTTGAAATCACCGGTCTTGAACGCTTCGATCGGGGCCATGTAGCCCTGTGGCGGACGCAGTGGGGCGGCGGCGTTAACGGAGCCGGCGAAGATCGCCATGCCCAGCAGCGTTGGAATCAATAACTTCTGCATAGGTAACCTCATTGCCCAAGTTGAGCGGTCTGTTGACCACTGCTCGGGAATACGTTGCGTGTGCAAATTTTCGCTTCAACCTTCTGCGCGGCCTGGCCCGCTTCCGGGCCTTGCACTTCCACGGCCAGCAAGTTCTGCGAGGCCCAGTCTTCATCGGTACGCAGTTCAAAGGCGAAACGCCCGTCTGTATCGGATGTTTCGGGTTTTTCGATTTTGATGTCCTCGTGGCGCCCGTTCATGTACCAGAGGGTGGCTTGCAGGGTTTTCACCGACGGGTCGGCGAAGCGGATGTCTACCTGGTGACTGCCGTTACGCAGGTCTTTGTTCGAACTGTTAACCAGCAATTCGTTCTTGCCGGGTTTGAGCGTGGTGCTGGCGCTCATCTGCGCGGTTTTGCCTTCGCAGCCGTTGTCGAGCAGCGACATCATCTGGCGGTAGATGGTCTCTTGGTCGAGGCGATACAGCGGCGAGAATTCCCAGATCAGAATTTTCGGCGGGCTTTTCTGGAACTCCTCGCTGCCCAGGTACTGGATCATCGAGCCCTCAAGGCCACCGCCAGGGAAGGCCACGTTGAGGATGTCGGCACCGATTTCCTGTTCAAGAAAACCGGCAAAGTTGTAGTTCTTGCCGCTGTGGCTGGTGCCGACCAACGTGATCTGCGGGTTGCCCGTATCACCGAACAGGTCGCCGTCGCCGGCCTCGCCCTTGGGCTCGGTGGTGAACTGGTCCATGTACTGGATGGCGTAGCTGGTGCCGCAGAGTTGCCCGGCCATGTTGTGCAGGGTGCCGGTCTTGCCCATGCGCCCGGAGCGTTTGGTTTCGAACTCACGCTGGGGGATGTCGGCAAACTCAGGCATCGCACGCACTTTGGCGCCAACGATTTTTGCCGTGCGCTGGGCGCCGTACGGTGTCCAGTGTTGGTCGCCACGGAAGTAAAAATCGTGCGCGGGCAATTCGTCCGGCAGTTGCTCGTTGGTCAACGGCGAGAGGTCCGGCACCACGTAGCCCATCTTGGCGAAACGCCCGAGCATGGTCTTGTAGTTGCCCAGCGCCTTGTCGAAATCGAACGAGGCTTTTTCTTGCGGGTTGAGCTTGTTGCGGTTCACCAGGCCACGGGTCGGCTGGTAGACCACGACCAATTCGACGCCCTTGGCCTTGAACGCATCGTGCAGCTGTTGCATGCGCTTGTAGCCGGCGGGGCTGGTGTCGAATTCGGTGCGCAAGTCTTCCTGGGTACGGAACAACCAGTCGCCCTGCGCTTGCACCAGGGTGGTGAAGTTCTGCTGGTAACGCGTGGTGTAGTTCTTTGCGTCATGCGCTGCCGGGCACAGGCTGCAGCACGGTTCGGCGCTGAAGGTCGGCGCCTTCACATCGTCGGCGCGTACGCCTTGGCTGGCCGCCAGCAGGCCGAGGGTCAAGCCCGAAAGGCTGAGCAGTTTGATCATGTGTGGGTGCATAAGGGTCATCCTCAGTCCTGCATTTCGGTCTGGCGTTCGACAGGGTCGATCAGCACGGCTTTCTGCTGGCGCACCAGCAGGTCGAGAATTTCTTCCTGGCGATCACCAAGAATTCCGGAGAAGCTGATGCCGCTGGATTTGCTCGGCGCCAGCATCGACACGCGGTACAGCTCGATGCTCAGCGGCGAATCAATCGACAGCGGCCCGCTGCCGTTACCCGCCAGCTCACCGCCGACCACGATCAGCGACACCTTGGCGTCGAACGGGTCGAGGGCGATGTCGCGGTCGGTATCGGTCAAGTCTTTGATGTGGCCGTACACGCCGGTCAAGCCGTTGGCCATCGAGGTGTTTTCGTAGAGGCGAATGTTCACGCTGTTACGCACCCGAATGCCGTGGCGACGGTTGGCGATCACCTTGTTGCCCCACAGCAGGTTGTCACCGCTCTCATAGAGCGTGATGCCGTCGGTGTGGTTGCGGTAAAACTCGTTGTCGGCGACGAGGTTATTCACGCTGTTACGGTCGAGCACCAGGCCCGAGAGCTTGTTGTCGTAGCTGCGGTTGTTGAAGATGAAACTGTCGTTCACCTCCCGGGAAATGATGATGCCGTGCTTCTTTTTTGTGCCGTACACGGTGTTGTCCGCGATGATCAGGCCGTGTGAACGGTCGTGCGGGTCAATGCCGTAGACGATGTTGTCTTTGTAGGTATTGCCCTTGAGCACAAAGCCCGTGGTCTCGTAGCAGTAGAAGCCGTAAAACAGGTCGGAGAACTCGGAATCAATGATCCAGCCGGTCGGCTCGGCACGTTTGAGCACCTTGGCCATGTTCGGCGTGTACTGGGAAATACTCACCCCGTACGACTTGCTGTTGGCGTAGCCGAAACTGGCCATTTTGGTCTTGGAAATGTAGGTTTCGGTGCCGCCCCAGGCCAACAGGAACGGGCGAAATTCCTTGGGCGACTGGAAGGTCGCCGGGCCATTGGTTTTTTCGTTCCAGCCGGTGATTTTGGTGTCACGCACAAACAACTGGCCGTCGTTGATCAGGAACGCACCGGCTTGCTGGGACAGGCGCAGCTCTTGGGTCTTGTTGTCGATGTCGAGGATGCCTTTGCGCCCGACCACGATCGGCAACTTGGCCAAAAACACCCCCGGCGAGGTTTCGCTGAGGTACTGCTTGGGCACTTTGCCGAGCAGGTCCTTGAGGTTCAGGTAGCCGTCGTCGACGAAGATCGCCTGGGGAATACCGTGCTGGCGCACCACCCATTCGGCCATCTTGTTGTCGCCACCGATAAAGTCCTTGAGCGCGTCTTCCTGCATCATGCGGCGGATGCTGACTTTGCCCACTTTGGTGCGCACAATCTTCTTTTCCATCGCTGCCGCGGTGTAGCCCGACAGGTCCGGCAGGGTTGGCTTGGCCATTTCCAGCGGCGCCGTCGGCGGGCTGGAAATGGTGTAGGTCTTGGCCTGTTGCAGCTCTTTGGCGATGGTCGGCGCCTTCACCGGCGCACCGTCGGCAAAGGCCGAAGTGCTGGCCAGCAGCATCGCTGCAACCAGCAGGCTGACCGAGCCTTTGAGGGCTTGAGGGTTCATCGCGCAGGCTCCCATCAGAATTTCCAGACCACGTCGACAAACGCGCGGTGCATGTAGGAGTCGACGCCGCTGCCATACGCATCGCCCGGCTTGAACACGCCGGCACGCAAGCGCACCAGCGCCGACGGTTCGTCGACCGACTGGCTGAGCGCGGCCGGCAGCAGGCCTTTTTTGAAGTACTTGGTGACGACCAGGTCCATCTCTTGGCCCAAGTCTTTCTTGCCGTCTTCAAGCGGCAACGACGTGCTGGAGAGGATCGCGCCGGTCACGTCATCGGTGTTGTTTTGCACCGCGTCCACACCGTTGCTGCCCACCGGCTTGTTGCCGTCCACGCGCCAGAACTTGTGGTACACCAGGCTTGCGTCGTAGTCCTCGCGCAACTGCCAGGAACCGAACAGGCTCATCGACTGCATGTTGTTCATTTCACCGCGAAACGCTTCACCGAAGCGGTGCACGCGCGATTGCGTGCCGGTCCAGTTCGAGCGGTTGCTTTGCAGGCCGTTCTGCTCGTATTCGGCGCTGGCGCGCGAATAGGCCGCGCCGACTTGCCACTGCGGGTCAAGGCGCAAGCGCACGCCGAGGTCGGTGGCCCAGCCACTCACATCATCGCTGCGCTTGGCGTTTGTCGGGCGGCTGCCGTCGGCGTTCAAGGCGTTGACCGTGTCGCGGTCGCCGCGCATGCCGGTGACGCTGGCCCAGTAGTTAACGGTATTGGTGTTGCGCCAGTTATAGGCGTCGCTGTTGGCTTCGATGCCGAGCCATGTCAGGTCGCCGTTTTCGCGCTTGTCCAACGGGTCGCTGGCCACCCCCGGTTCGGCATAGTCGAGCTTGCCGTCGTCATGCGTGTGGTGGCCGCGCACGCCGACCCAGTTGCCCGGCGCCCACTGGTAAGCGGCGTCTGCGTAGAGGTGCTGACGGTCTTTATCGACCGGCGACAGTTCTTTGAGGTCGGTGCGGTATTCGCTGAAACGCTCGGCCGCGCCGACATTCGCCTTGAGCAGCGTGGTGTCGAAGGTCCAGTTGAGTGCTTCGATGTTGGTGTCGCGCCATTGGCCGTCGTCGTTGCGCAGGCGTTGGCGACCCAGTTTGAGGATCTCGCCGGGGTAGGGCGTGAAGCCGCTGTAGCCAACCCAGAACTCGCGCAGGGCCAAGTAGTTTTTCTTGGTTTTGCGGTCGTCGTTGCTCGATTGCTCGGTGCTGTCATCGGAGGACTGTTGCAGGGTGTCGGTCTCGATGATGTCACTCGAAGCCACCGCCTGGCCCATCGCGTAGGCGCTCCACGCGCCGCTTTCGCCGTAGACCCACGGGCGCAGGTCGAGGCCGATGCCGTTAACGTCGCCGCCTTTTTGCGTGCCGAGGTCGCGGTCGTCTTCGGACTGCCCGGTGATTTTTACATCGACGCCGAAGTTCTTGGTTTCGGTCAGCGCAGCCAGGGTCGGGCACGACCACAGCAGGGCAAAGGTCAGGCCGATACCGGCCTTGACGAATGGGTTGAGCTTCATAGGGATTCCTCGCCGTCTTCTTCTTGCAGGGCATGCAGTTGCAGCGTGTTCTGGGCCAGGCTGCCGCGCGCGGCCAGTTCCTGTTGCACCAGGCGTTGGCCTTCGGCGCGTTGCTCAGGCGTCAGCGGGGCTTCGAGCTGCGTGGCCAGTTCATTCGCCTCTGGCGTGTCCTGGGCTTTGGCCAATTGGCTGAAGACATAGGCGTTCAATGGGTTGGGCTGGGTGCCCTTGCCTTGGGAAAACAACTGCGCGATGGCGAAGTCGGCGCTGTTCTGGCCGTTGCGTGCAGCGGTCAGCAAGTGGTCGAGGGCTTTTTGCGAATAGACCTTGCCCAAGTAACCACGGCGGTAGATCTGGCCGAGGTAATAATCGGCGGCGACTTCCTTGCCCACGGCTTTTTCGAAATGCGCTTCGGCCGCCTTGGCATCTGCCGGTACCCACTTGCCTTCGAAGTAGAGTTTGCCCAGCACCAGTTCGGCGCGCGGCTGGTCGGCGGCGCGGCCGTTGTCCAGGTACTTCATCATCTGGTCGACGTCGCCCAGTTCCGGGAAGTCGTAGAGCAGTTGCGCCAGGCTGACCCAGGACGCCGGGTAGCCGGGGGCGATTTTTTCGAGCAGCGCCTGCGCGGTTTTTTCGTCGGTTTTGCCCAAGCTGGCATCACCCAACACGCGCGCCACGCTGTCGACGCGTTGTGCGGTGACGGTGCCACGGCTGTAGCCCGCTTGCATCTGCTTGAGCAGTTCGGCTTGCTTTTCCGGCTCGGCTTTTTTCTGGTAAACCGTGGCCAGCTCGACGTAGCAGATGTCGGTGCTGTTCAGCGCGGCCTTGCAGATGCGCTCCACGTCATCCAGGTGCTGGTCGTAGGTGCCCTGAGTGCGATAGAGCAGCACTTGGGCCAGACCGGCTTCCGGGTAACCCGCCGCTTGCCAGGTGTTGATTTGCTGCTGGGCATTCACGTTCGGGAAGCTGTGCGGGTATTGCAGGTAGAGCATTGCCAGCGGGATCAGGGTATTGCCTTCGCCATTGGCAAAGGCTTTTTTCAGCAAGCCTTCGGCCTCGTGCTGCTCGGCCTCGGTGGCGCCCGGTTTGGCCACCAACAGGCGGCCCAGGCGTGCCTGCGCGCGCGGCGAGGTATCGGCGGCCGCGCGGTAAGTGGCTTCGGCCTGCTTGATCTGCGCCGGGTCGCGGGTGCCGACCTGAATGTCGGCGAGGCCGACTTGGGCGTCGCTGTAGCCGAGGTTGGCGAGCTGCTGATAATTCTGCTGCGCGGTCACCGTGTCGCCACGCTTCAAGGCTTCGTTGGCCAGGCGCTGGTCAGGCAGGCCGGCGCAACCGGCCAGGCTCACCGCCAATGCCAACGCGCAGTACGCAGAGGCTGACTGAAATCTGCTCTGTGTGGGAGCTGGCTTGCCTGCGATGGCATCGGCACGGTTTGTCAGGGACACCGAGTCGCCTGCATCGCGGGCAAGCCCGGCTCCCACAGGGGGCAGTGCTGTTTTTGAAATAGGCTTCACAGGCATGTCCTCGCTTACAGACCGTGAGCCATGGCTTTGTCGATCAGCCAGTTCAGGGACGGGCCACGGTCGCTGGTGACTTCTACCGGGCGACCGGCGTAGGTGCTGTCCAGCGGCGCATCGGGCTTGATCTGCACACGGATGTCGGAAGACAAGTCGGCGCTGTTCAGGCTGGTGCTGCTGACGATGGTGCCGGTGCGGGTCTGTTCTTCGTCGGCCACCTGGAAGTTAACCTGCGTGCCGGGGCGCACGTCGCCGAACTGGCGGTAGGTGAAGCGTGCTTCAACCGTGGCCTGGCTGCCGCGGGGCACCAGTTGGAAGATCGCATCGCCCTTGCTGGCGTACTGGCCGTCGGCGACCAATTGTTGGGCAACCACGCAATCGCACGGCGAGGTCAGGGTGCCGGTCATTTGCTTGCCGAACAGTTCTTCAACCTTGGCCGGTTGCAGTTGGTCTTCGTCCAGATGGCCCTTGAGTACATCGAGCATGCTGGTGCTGAAGGTGGCGAGTGGCGCGCCTTTGGCCGCTACCGAGTCACCTTTGAGCAGGCTTTGCACGGTGCCGTCGCGCGGCATGGTCACGTTTATACCGGGTACGCTGACCAGGCCCGCCTGGGCGTGGCTGACGAAGTACATGCCGTACACCGATTTGAACACGAAACCGAACGCCGCCAGGCCCACCAAAAAGATCGCCAGGCTGAATGTCACGGCGCGCAGGCGCCCGAACGCGGTCATGCCGCTGCCGCCATCCTTGACCTTGCGCGCCTTGGTGAAGTTGTCACGTTGCAGGGTGGCGAGCACGTCGCCCATCGACACGATGTCACCCGACAAGTGCGAGGTGATCAAGTGGCGCAGGGTCGAGATGTCTTGCTGTTCGAGGTTCTGGAACTGGCAGCCGGTGCGGCCGTCCTGGCGGTTGTAAGAGCGAATTTGCAGCTCTACGTCCATCGCCAGGCCGAGGTTATCGATGACGAATTGCAGGCGGCCCTTGTGCACTTCACCCACGGTTAACGGCTGGGTGGCGGTGAACGCCAGGCCGCCGGCGGAGAGGTCGATGACCCGCGCTTCGGTCGCTTTGCCGTCATTGCCGAAAAAGCGCAACTTGGCGGGGATTTTGACCCGCGCATGTTGGCGCTGGGCTTCGGATTCGTGAACTACGTTGGCGTTTACTTGGCTGTTCATCAGGGCATTCCTTAAGTTAATTCAGGCTTGGCAGGTCAGACCATCATCAGCAACACGGCAACGAAAATGCTGCCGGCGGAGAAGGTCATGGTCCGAGACGACCAGGTGTTGAACCAACGTTGAAAGCTGGCCAAATCGCGGGTCAGTTTGGTGTCCTGGCGGGTCCAGGACTGTTGATCAAGGCGGAAGAACACGTAGATTTTCACCAGTGCGCCCATGATCTGGTTGTAATACAGAATTACCGGGTACGCCGGGCCGATCGTATGGCCGGAGCACGACAGCAACAGGGTCAGAATCAGGCGGGTGATGCCGATCCAAAGCAGGTACGCGAGGATGAAGGCACCGCCGTATTTGAAGGTGGCGATGATCGCCACGGTCAGGCCGAGCAGCGAGGTCCACATCGACACGCGCTGGTCGAACAGCACGATGCTGGTGAACACACCGAGACGGCGAACACCCAGGCCGAGGGCGCGAGAGTTCTGGCGCAGGTTGTTGCCGTACCAGCGAAACATCAGTTTGCGGCTGGCCTTGATGAAGCTCTTTTCCGGCGGGTGTTCCACGGTGTTGATCGCGGCGTCGGGCACGTAGAAGGTTTCGTAGCCGAGGCGCATCAAGCTGAACCAACTGGACTTGTCATCGCCGGTCAAAAACTTGAAGCGGCCCAGGCGCCAGTGTTGCAGCGAGTCGCTTTCCACGTCGGCGATAAAACCCGGGTCGGTGACGACGCTGGCACGGAACACCGACATGCGCCCGGTCATGGTCAGCACGCGTTTGGACAAAGCCATGGAGCACATGTTGATGTGGCGTTGGGCGAAGCGCAGCTTGTGCCATTCGCTCATGATGTAGCCGCCGCGCACTTCGCAGAACTCGTTGGTGGTCAGGCCGCCGACATTGCCGAACAGCTGGAACCACGGCACGGTTTTGCGCACCACGCCTTCGGCCAGCACAGTGTCGCCGTCGATCACGGCAACCACCGCGCGGTCATCCGGCAGGTGGCGGGAGATGGCGCGGAAACCGAAGGCCAGGCCATCGCGCTTGCCGGTGCCGGCGATGCGCACGAAGTCCAGCTTCACGTGTTCCGGCGGGTTCATGCGTTCCCACAAGCTCTTCACCAGCAGCTCATCGGACATTTCCACCAGCGAGCAGACCACGGTGGTGGGGAAGCCGCATTCGATGGCTTCGCGAATCACCGAGCTGTAGACCTGCGCGGTGGTCAACGCATCAATCCTGAAGCTGGTGACCATCAGGAACACATGCGAGGGGTCGGCGGCCTTGCCCAGCTTGCGCACTTTGCGCCGCAAGTGGGGGTAGACCACGTACAGGAACAGCATGCCGCGAAAGAAGTGCGTAGCACCCATCGAGTAGCGCCAGATACCCACGGCGCCAATCAGGAAGATAAAATTCTTCGACTCGGCGTCGAACGTACTCGCCGGCAACAGCAAGGCGAGTCCCATCAGCAGGCTCAAAAACAATAGCCAGCCTGCCGACTGTAGAAGTAGGTGTTTTAACTTGGACATGAGCGTCATCCGAAGGTGGTGAAAGCGGCTAGTTACAAGCCGCAAGCCGCAAGCTGCAATTGGCGGTGCTTTTACTCGCAGCTTGCAGCTCGAAACTTGCCGCTGCTCTTCCGTTACCAGCAAATGCCTTCGGTGCGGCCAGTCACGCTGGTGGCCTTGGACATGAAGCCCACCAGGTCGACCACTTGCTTGCCGTGCGGTGCGTTATGCGCCAGGGCACGGAATTTCTCGTCGCGGTTGCCCAGGATGATCACGTCGGAGTTGTTGATCACGGCGTCGAAGTCCGAGTTGAGCAGGGACGACACGTGCGGGATCTTGCCTTCGATGTAGTCTTTGTTCGCGCCGTGCACGCGGGCATATTCGACGTTGCTGTCGTAGATGCTCAGGTCGTAACCCTTGCCGATGAGCATTTCCGCCAGCTCGACCAATGGGCTTTCGCGCAGGTCATCGGTGCCGGCCTTGAAGCTCAGGCCCAGCAGCGCGACTTTGCGTTTGTCGTGGCTTTCGACGATGTCGAAGGCGTTCTGCACTTGCGACTCGTTGCTGCGCATCAGCGAGTTGAGCAGCGGCGCTTCCACGTCCAGCGAACCTGCGCGGTAGGTCAGGGCACGCACGTCTTTTGGCAGGCACGAGCCGCCGAACGCAAAGCCTGGGCGCATGTAGTACTGGGACAGGTTGAGGGTTTTGTCCTGGCAGACCACTTCCATCACTTCGCGACCATCGACGCCGACCGCCTTGGCGATGTTGCCGATCTCGTTGGCGAAGGTGACTTTGGTGGCGTGCCACACGTTGCAGGTGTACTTGATCATTTCGGCGACCGCGATGTCCTTGCGGATGATCGGTGCGTCGAGTTCTTCGTACAGCGACTGCAAGACATCGCCGGAGGCTTTGTCGAATTCGCCGATGACGGTCATTGGCGGCAGGTCGTAGTCGGCGATGGCGGTGGATTCACGCAGGAATTCCGGGTTGACCGCAACGCCGAAGTCGACGCCGGCTTTTTTGCCGGAGCAGTCTTCAAGGATCGGGATCACCACATTGGCCACGGTGCCGGGCAGCACGGTGCTGCGCACTACCACGGTGTGGCGGGTGGTTTTGTCACGCAGCACAAAACCGATCTCGCGGCACACCGCTTCGATGTAATCGAGTTCCAGGTCGCCGTTTTTCTTGCTGGGCGTACCGACGCAAATCATCGACAGGTCAGTATCACGGATCGCGTCGGCGAAGTTGGTAGTGCCACGCAGTCGACCGGTTTCGATACCTTGGCTCAACAGTTCGCCCAAACCCGGTTCAACGATGGGCGATTTGCCTGCATTGATCAGGTCGATCTTATCCTTTGAGATGTCTACGCCGACCACTTCATGGCCCCGTGCAGACAGGCAACCGGCACAGACTGCGCCAACGTAACCCAAACCAAATATGCTAATGCGCATCGCATTTACCTCAATATTAATCATGCCAATTAGATGGCCGGAGTTCATGTTTGCAAACGTCACTGTTATCGCGAAAGTTAGGCGAATAGACGCCTGCTTACTGCGAAACGGCAGGTTAAATAACGAGTGACTAACAATGGCACTCAAGTTGTGCGCAACGTGGCCTTGTAATTGGGGCTTGCCCTGGAATGCAGCCAGCCTTCATGGGAGAAGGGCCTGACGCCAGTGCCGCAGGGTATTGATAAAGGTTATAAGCCTTTGATTATCAATGCCTTGGGTTGTCCCACTGACACATTCAGGTAAGCTCGGCCTTGGCCTTATAGTGTGTGGCAATTCATCCTTGTCGCCGCTCTTAACTATTCAATGGACAGGTGACCTGTGAGTCAAAGTTTAGCCGTGGCAACTTTGCTACTTCCGCTGGTCTTCAGGTAAGCCTTCTCTTACAGCAACAGAGAATTTCGCTACCGGTGGTATGAGCGGCGGTTCAGGATGAAGTTCCTGGCCACTCATCCTGTTTGCGGAAATTTCTTGAAATATTAGAAAAGATGGCACTGGTAGTATATTGATAGTACCGGCTACTTGAACCCGTAGTTGCAGGGAGTTGATGCGAAGAGATGGTTTTGTGCCACTACTGTTTTGAACATTTGGTGCCACTACGAAAAAAAATGAAAATTGTCGAATGAAATTTTTTTCATAAAGACGTACGGACGGTTTTCTTGCGTCAGATAAATGACGACCGGAGGGAGACACGCGGAAAAAAAATGTGGGAGGGGGCTTGCTCCCGATAGCGGTGTTTCAGTCATAGCTGCTTCGACTGACCCACCGCTATCGGGAGCAAGCCCCCTCCCACAGTTGACCTTAAGCAGCCTGAACAGCTGGGTATGGGAACGATCAATGGGCTGGGTAGGGCGCTATTGCGGTGCGTGATCGCGCAAAAACACCAGGTTGTCCGGCTTGGACTGCTCCGCATCGAAGCGATAGCCCTGCACATCAAACTGCTTGAGCTTGGCCGGGTCGTTGATGCGCTCTTCGATCACAAAGCGGCTCATCATGCCCCGCGCCTTTTTGGCGTAGAAGCTGATGATCTTGTACTGGCCGTTTTTCAGGTCTTTGAACTCGGTGTTGATGATTCGCGCGTTCAGCGCCGTGCGCTTGACCGCTGAGAAGTACTCGTTGGACGCCAGGTTCAGCAGCAGGTCATCGCCTTGTTCGGCGAGTGCTTCGTTAAGCCATTCGCTGATGCGCGTGCCCCAGAAGGCGTAGAGGTCTTTGCCGCGCGCGTTGGCGAGTTTGGTGCCCATCTCCAGCCGGTACGGCATCATCAGGTCCAATGGGCGCAGCAGCCCGTAGAGGCCCGAGAGCATGCGCAGGTGGTCCTGGGCGTAGCTGAAATCTGCGTCGCTGAAAGTGTCGGCATTCAGGCCGGTGTAAACGTCGCCTTTAAAGGCGAGCAGGGCTTGTTTGGCGTTGGCCGGGGTGAAATCCGGGGTCCAACTGCCGAAGCGCGCGGCATTCAGGCCACCGATTTTGTCGGACACGTGCATCAGTTCGCTGATGTGCGCTGGGCTTAGTTGGCGCAGTTGCTCGATCAGTTCCCGGGAATGGTCCAGGTACTGCGGCTGGGTAAAGCGCTGGGTTACCGGCGGGGCCTCGAAGTCGAGGGTCTTGGCGGGGGAAATCACCATCAGCATGAAGTCGTCTCCTGTAATCGTGAGGGGATTCTAGGGGGTTGGGCGTTTTGACTCCACCGATGATGGCTATAGGCATGATCCGCTATGATGGGCGGTGACTCTGGAGAGGGAGACCCCGTGTGCGAATAGCGCTTTTATTGTCCGCGTGCCTGATAGGCCTGACCGCACACGCCGCCCCGGTGGATGTGGCCAGCCTGGACCGTGGCACCTGGCCCGAAAAACTCAGCAGCCCGGCGTTGTTCGACGTCGCCTCACGCGCTGAAATCCTGATGTTCGCGCACAGCCTGATCGCCAGCGAAAACCAGGACGAAGCCGCGCTCAAGCAACGCCTGGGCCTGAAGATCATCAACCTGGCCGCCATTGACGATTTGCGCCGCCAGCTCTGGCAGCGCCTGCTGGAAAACTACACGTTCGCCCAGCAAAGCTGCGAGGAAGACGCCTCGTTCTGTTACCTGGTCGAAAGCATGGATGACCTGCGTGAGCAGGCGGGCAAGTTCGCGCTCAGCGACGACTCCTTTTATATAGGCTGGGCTGGCCCCAGCCATAACTTCCATGAGCGTTACCTGGACGAGCTGCTGCGCAAAGCCGCGCTGTTCCCGCAGATCAGCAGCGAAGTCGCGCGTTTTGGCGACCACGAACGCAATGGCGAAGAATTCAACGATCGCATGTTCCTGATGACCTTCGACGGCGGCCCGGCACCCGTCAGCGGCGCTACCGACTGGCTCACCGACTACCTGCGCAAACAAAAGATGAGCGCCACCTTTTTTGTGCTCGGCAGCAGCCTGCAAACCCGCGTCGAGCGCAGTTCTGCTGCGGATGTGCAGGCGCTGTATCAGGGCCAGTGCGTGGGCATACAGGGCTGGCAATACCGGTCGCACAGCCATTGGGTCGACTGGCAAAGCTCAATCACCCGCAGCGCATCGCTGGTGCAGAACCTGATGCCGGAAAACTACATGCCGCTGTTTCGCCCGCCTTACGGCCAGCGTCGCGCCGACAGTCAGGGGTTCTTTCAAGCCCAGGGTTTGCAGGTGGCGTTATGGGGCATCGACTCTCAGGACGAACCGGGCAAACTCAAGGCCGATGAGTCGCAGGAGCGAGTGCTGACCTTGATGTTGCTGTGGCGCAAAGGCGTGATTGTGTTTCATGACACCCAAGACAAGGCGCGGGTAGCGTTGCCGATGTTATTGCAGGCAACGGCGCAAAGTGGGCTGGGTTGGCAGGACTGCCGGGAGGCGTTTCGCTGAAAAGCTCAAGTGCCCGGCCCTGCTGGGCATGAGGCGTTCAAGCGGTGATTTTTCGCGACATTTCGATGCAGGCGGACTTCCGACTTTAACGGCGTAGCTGGCACTCGGCTAGTGCTATTCGTCATCCTGAAAAATAAACTTCAAAAAAACGTCAAAGTGCTTTTTCCTGTCATGCCTTTTGCGGTATTACGAAGTCAGACCGCCGAAACCTGCAACACAGGTGGCGTCTTCCAAGACTCCTCATGTGGGCATGCACTTGACGTCCCTCAGGTGCATTCGGTGGTCGAATCGAGGCGCAGCACTGTTGTGGTATTGCGTCGACTGGCTCCCACAAAGGTGACCGAGTATGGATGATCATGGACGTAACCCTTCTTCCGACCAGCCAATCCTTTATGTGCTTGATACCAACGTATTGATTCACGATCCAAACGCACTGCTCAATTTCGAAGAACACCACGTCGCCATCCCGATGATCGTGCTTGAGGAGCTCGACAAACTCAAAAGCGGGCACCACAGCGTTGCCGCCGAATGCCGCCAGGCCATCCGCCTGATCGACAAGACGCTGGGCGAAGCCTCGCCCGATGACGTTGAAGTGGGTGTGCCGATCCAGCGCGGTAAAAGCGGGCCGAAGGGCTTGCTGTCGATTCTGATGAACAAGCGCAGCGAGCCCAACAGCCTGCTACCGGAGAATCTGAACGACAACAAAATCATCAACCAATTGATCGACCTGCACGCACGCGACAAGGACCTGCGCCTGGTGCTGGTGACCAAAGACATCAATATGCGCCTCAAGGCACGAGCGTGTGGGATCGCTGCCGAGGACTACAGTACCGACCAACTGGTCGACGACGTGTCGATGCTTTCGCGTGGTTATCACACGGTGACCGGCTCGTTCTGGGACCTTGTGAGCAAGGTTGAAACCCGTCAGGACCACGGCCGCACCTGGCACCAGGTGCAGTTGATCGACAACCTGCCTTCTGTGCACATCAATGAATTCATTATTGATGAACAGGGTTTTGTCGGCTGGATCAAAGAGATTCAGGTCGACAAGCTGCTGATTCTTGATCTGCACCAGGAACCCCTGTTGCATCAGGAAGCCTGGGGCCTGAAACCGCGTGACATCTACCAGAGCCTGGCGCTGTATGCGCTGCTCGACCCGGACATCCATTTGGTCAACCTGACGGGCGCTGCAGGTTCGGGGAAAACCATCCTCGCACTGGCGGCGGCCATCGAGCAGACCATGGTCACCAAGCGCTATCGGCGCATCATCGCTACCCGCAGCGTGCAGGGCCTGGACCAGGAAATCGGTTTTCTGCCCGGCACCGAAGCGGAAAAAATGGAGCCGTGGCTTGGGGCGATCACCGACAACCTCGAAGCCTTGCACATGGATGACGAAAACACCCATGGCAGCGTCGATTACATCCTCAGCAAAGTGCCGTTGCAGTTTAAATCCCTCAACTACATCCGCGGTCGCAGCTTCCAGCAAAGCCTGATTTTGATTGATGAATGCCAGAACCTGACACCGCACCAGATGAAAACCATCATCACGCGTGCCGGCGCCGGGTCCAAAGTAGTGTGCCTGGGCAACCTGGCGCAAATCGATACCCCTTACCTGTCCGCGACCAGCTCCGGGCTTACGTACCTGACGGAACGCTTCAAAGACTTCCCGAACGGCGTGCACATTGCGCTGCAAGGGGTTCCTCGCTCGATTCTGGCTGAATACGCCGAGTCGCATCTCTAAGCAGCAAGCTTTAAGCTACAAGCTGCAAGTGGGTTCAGTGGGTTGTTCACTGACCGCTTGCGGCTTGTAGCTTTTTTGTTGCCTCAAGGAGGCCCCGTGCTGACTCATCTCGATTCCCAAGGTCGCGCCCATATGGTCGACGTCACTGACAAAGCCGTGACGTTCCGTGAGGCCGTGGCCGAAGCGCGGGTGCGCATGCTGCCCGACACCCTGAAAATGATTGTCGACGGCGCCCATCCCAAGGGCGACGTGTTTGCCGTGGCGCGTATTGCCGGTATTCAGGCGGCTAAAAAAACCAGTGATCTGATCCCGCTGTGCCACCCGCTGATGCTCACCGGGGTCAAGGTTGAGCTGCGCGCCGAGGGCGTCGACGCGGTGCATATCCTGGCGCGCTGCAAACTCAGCGGCCAAACCGGTGTGGAGATGGAGGCCTTGACCGCCGCCAGCGTCGCGGCGCTGACCATCTACGACATGTGCAAGGCGGTGGACCGTGGCATGACCATCGAAAGTATTCGCCTGCTGGAAAAGCTCGGCGGTAAAAGTGGGCACTTCAAGGCGGATCAAGCATGAGCATCAACGTATTGTTTTTTGCGCGCTACGCCGAGGCGGTGGGCCTGGATTCACTGGAAGTCGAAGGCGACTTCGCGACAGTCGACGCGGTGCGCCTGGCGCTGGCCGGTGACCCGGGCTTTGAAGTGCTCAACGAGACGAGCCTGATGTGTGCACGCAACGAGGAGCTGTGCGGCCTCGACGAGCCGTTGCAAGCAGGTGATGAAGTGGCTTTTTTCCCGCCTGTAACCGGAGGCTGACCATGGCCATTCGGGTGCAGGCCGAGGCGTTTGATCCCGGTGCTGAGCTGAACGCCATGCACGCAGCCAATGTTGGCGTGGGCGCGGTGGTGAGTTTTGTCGGTTATGTGCGCGACTTCAATGACGGCCACGCGGTGTCGGGGATGTTCCTTGAGCATTACCCCGGCATGACCGAAAAAGCCCTGGCCAAAATTGCCGTGGAAGCCGGGCAACGCTGGCCGCTGCTCAAGCTGGAAGTGCTGCACCGTATCGGCGCGCTGGAGCCGGGCGAGCCCATCGTCTTCGTCGCCGCCGCCAGCGCGCATCGCCAGGCCGCGTTTGATGCCTGCGCGTTTGTGATGGACTACTTGAAGACCCGCGCGCCGTTCTGGAAGAAAGAAAACACCCCAGAAGGCCCGCGCTGGGTGGACGGGCGGGGCAGCGATCACGCAGCGGCGGATCGCTGGAAGTAAAGGTGGGAGGGAGTAGGCCCCCTCCTATCAAGCTAAAAATAACCTGTTGTTTTTGCTATTAAAATTTATTCAGGCTTGTGACTTCGGCTTTGAGTGCATATCCGTTATTGAGTCTATGGCTTATATCGGTTCCGCTCTTACAGCGGGTCACTCTTGAAAAGCGCAAAGTAACCAAAACGCTCTTGCCCCACCACTCTTTAACGGGGCGCTTTTCAGATCAAAATCAAGATCACAAGCAGGCGGCCCGAAAGCCGACCCAATCTCACACGTTGAATGCGCNACCGGCGTCCTGCCGGTTTACCCGCTCCGTAATATCTGCGTTCGGCCATCGTGGTTTAACGGGGCGCCTTAGATCAAGATCACAAAGATCACAAGCAGGCGGCCTGAAAGCCGACCCAATCTCACACGCTGAATGCGGTTACATGTGGGAGATTCTATGGCTGAAAAAGCGGGACGCAGAGCGTCCGGAGCGGCATTACCACGCAGAGCGTGGGAACGATCATCTAAGCCGAACTCGGTCAACTGTGGGAGGGGGCTTGCTCCCGATGGCGGTGGGTCAGTTAACTCATTTATCAACTGTAAAACTGCTATCGGGAGCAAGCCCCCTCCCACAAAAAGCAAAAAAAGCAGATCTGCTGTGTACTCAAGACCCGCCTTATCAACTGTAAAACTGCTATCGGGAGCAAGCCCCCTCCCACAAAAAGCAAAAAAAGCAGATCTGCTGTGTACTCAAGACCCGCCCTTGATCTGCTTCTGATCTGCTTCAACCACTCAGGTCGGCTTTCAGGCCGCCGTGCTCTTGCTCTTGATCTTTGTGATCTTGATCTGAGAAGCGCCCCGTTAAACCACG